>NZ_CP114065.1:4262269-4566717 GCF_027627575.1 Kribbella sp. CA-293567 | reverse complement strand
GAGACCGGGTGGCAGACGGCCGACGTACTGCGGCAGTACTTCGCCCGGATCCGCCGGATCGATCCCTGGCGGCGCTCCGCCGAAGCCGGCGCCCGGGCCGCCCGGGTCTCGGCAGCGGCCGGTGACCGGAGTGGACTCGGCGCCATGCACCACAGCCTCGGCGTGCTCTACTTCGCGACAGGTCATCTGGACCAGGCGTTGGCGGAGTACACCGCGGGCTCGGTCTGCTATGCCGAGATCGGCTTCCGGCTCGGCGAAGCGGCGCTGGTCTGCAACCTCGGGATGGTCTACCTCCAGATGGGCGACCTGACCCCCGCCGTGGACCACCAGGAACGCGGCCTGGACATCCTCCGCTCGCTCGGGCAGACCACCCGCCTCGTGCCGAGTCTGCACTCGCTGAGCGACGCATACCGCAATCTCGGCAATCTCGCCGGGGCTCTGGCGGCCGCGGAGGAGTCATGGATCAACGAGGAGCCCTACCAGCGCAGCGTCTCGCTGATGAACCGCGGTGCGACGTACCGGCTGCTCGGTGAACTGGTCGCCGCGGAAGCCGATCTGACCGAGGCGATCGCGATGATCCCGCGGCCGTCGGTGGCGGGCTACTACGAACTCGCCCTGCTGTACGCCGATCTCGGCCGGACCGCCGAAGCGGTCGACGAGGCGGCGTTCGCGCTGGAGGTCAGCCAACGTGAAGGTCTGGAGTGGCACGAGGCGGTGGCACGCAACGTGCTCGGTGCTGCGTACACCCTGGTCGGCCGGTGCGACGAGGCGATCGAGCATCATCTGGCCGCCCGCGACATCGCGGTACGGCTCGTTCACCACAGCACGGTGGTCGAGTCCTGGCTGGGCCTCGCTGCTGCCGCCCTGGCAGGCGACGACTTGCGGGCTGCCCTCGACCACGGCAACCAGGCCATGACGATGGCCGCCGAACTGAAACTCCGGATCGCCGAGGCCCGGACCGGCCGATTGCTCGCCGAGGCGCACCGACGCTCGGGCCACCTCGGTGTGGCGGCCGAGCTGGAGACAAGGGTTGCCGAGATCGTTGCCTCGTCGGGCTTTCGGCCCGCGGTGAGGATCGGATGACCGCCGCGAGGATCCGGTTCCGCGTGCTGGGGACCACCGAGGTCAGCGTGGACGGGGTGGCGCTGCCACTCAGGGCCAAGCGGCTCCGGGCGTTGCTGACCGCCCTGCTGGTCGAACCGAATCGCGTGGTCGCGCCGGAATCCCTGATCGAGGCCCTTTGGGCGGGGGAGCCGCCGGCGGGACCGGAGCGCGCGTTGCACACGGCCGTGTCCAGGCTCCGGACCGCGTTGGGGCCGGCCGCCGAGGTGATCCGGACCGTGCCGGGTGGCTATCTGATCGAGCTCGCGCCGGATCAACTCGACCTGACCGAGTTCGGCGCTCTGCTCGAGCAAGCCGACATGCTGTCCGACGTCGGCGAACGGAAACGGATTCTGACCCAGGCGCTGGAGCTGTGGCAGGAGGTGCCGCTGACCGGTGACAGTGCGGCCGAGTCGCTGCAAGGACGGCCGTGGCTGGTGCTCGAGCGGCTCCGGGCGATGGAGCAACTCGTCGACGTGCGGCTGGCGCTCGGCGAGCACGCGGCCGTCATCGCGGAGCTGACGGTGCTGACCAGGGAACACCCGTTGCGGGAACGCCTTTGGGTCCATCTGATGCTCGCTCTCTATCGCAGTGGGCGCCAGGCGGACGCGCTGGCGGCGTACCGAGAACTGACGGCGGTGCTCGCCGAGGAGTTGGGTGTCGAACCGGCGGCCGAAGTACGGGCTCTGCATCAGTCGATCCTGAGAGGGGACGTCCCGGCGGCGGACCAGGGCAGGCAGCCAGCGCCTGAGCCGGAACCGGCAGCAAGCGAGGGCTGGCGAGCCCACTGGCAGCTGCCGGCCGACCTGAGTGACTTCGTCGGCCGCGAGAACCTGATCCACGACCTCCGATCGCGGCTGCGGGACTCCGCCGCGATGCCGATCGTGGTCGTGTCCGGACCGCCGGGGGTAGGGAAGTCGGCGCTGGCCACCCACCTCGGCCACCGGCTGCGCGAACAGTTTCCGGACGGACACTGGCACGTCCGGCTGGCCGGCGCGAGCGGTGCGCCGAGGGAGCCGTTCGACGTTCTCGGCGAACTGCTCGGACTCACCGGGATCGATGCGTACGAGCTACCGGCCAACCTCGACGCCAGGTCCGCGTTGCTGCGCTCCACGCTCGCCGACCGGCGGGTGCTGCTCGTGCTCGACGACGCCCGCGACGCGGCCCAGGTGCGACCACTTCTCCCCGGTACGGCGGGCAACGCCGTACTGGTCACCAGCCGCAACGACCTCACCGGCCTGTCGGTCACGGTCGGCGCTCGCGGCGCCCGGCTTGCCATGCTGGAACCGGTCGAGTCCACCGACCTTCTGATCGGCATGCTCGGCAGGGAACGGATCGTGGGGGAGCAGGCCGCTGCCCTCGAACTGGCGAAGCTGTGCGACCACCTGCCACTCGCCCTGCGGATCGCAGCCGGTCTGCTGGCCGCGCAGCCGGACAAGTCCGTCGCGGAGTACGCCGAAGAGCTCCGGACCGGCGACCGGCTGGCTGCTCTGGCGATCGGCGACGAGCCCGGTACGGCGGTCGAAGTCGCCTTCTCCTTGTCGTACGAGGCACTCCCACCACTGCCGCGCCGGCTCTTCGCCTTGCTCGGGGTCGTGCCCGGCAGCGACCTGACGGCGCCTGCCGCGGCGGCGCTGCTCGGCTGCCCGCCCCGTGAGGTCGGTCCGCTGCTGGACCGCCTCGTCAGCGTCAACCTGCTGCAACGCGAGCGCAGCCGCTACCGCATGCACGACCTCATCCGCCTGTACGCCGAAGGCCGGGCCGCCGTCGAGCCCGAGGCCGACGAGGCCTGGCGACGCCTGCTGGACTGGTACCTGCGGACCGCCGACGCAGCCATCGACTTCAAGTACCGGTCCCATGTCCGGCTCACGGGCCGGCTGTTCAACGAAAACCCGTTCGCCGACCAGAACCAGGCCGACAGTTGGCTACAGGCCGAAGAGTCCAACCTGATCGCCTGCGTCCTCCGTGCCGCCGACAACGGCCCGTACGACGCGGCTTGGCGGCTGGCGGA
The DNA here is from genome assembly GCF_027627575.1 of Kribbella sp. CA-293567. Taxonomy (NCBI): domain Bacteria; kingdom Bacillati; phylum Actinomycetota; class Actinomycetes; order Propionibacteriales; family Kribbellaceae; genus Kribbella; species Kribbella sp. CA-293567. Next base: position 4,563,605 of record NZ_CP114065.1, on the reverse strand, counting down.
CGTCCTCCGGCACTACCTGGCGCGGGTCGACCACTTCCGGCCGCTGCAACGGATGGTCGAGGCGGGCCTGCGAGCCGCGCTCGTCGCCGGCGACCGGGCCGGTGAGGGAGCGATGCGCCATGCTCTCGGAGTCACCCACTTCACCAGTGGCGACAACCTCGCCGCGATCGCCGAGATCAGCGCTGCCAGCGAGCTCTATGCCGAGGTCGGCTTCCGGCTCGGCGAAGCGGGGCTTCTGTGCAACCTGGGGATGGCCTACGACAACGTCGGTGACGTCACGCGCGCGGCCGGCCTGCTCTTCCGCGGCATCGCGATCTTCCGCGAACTCGGCCGGGTCGGAAGTCTGGCGCCGGCTCTGCACAGCCTGAGCGCCGTCTACTACAACCTCGGTGATCTCGATGCCGCCGTCGCGGCGGCCGACGAATCCTGGGAGGTCGATCCGGACCCGTGGTCACGGCACGTCTCCCTGATCAACCGCGGCTCCGCCTTCCGCCTGCTGGGCGACTGGGCGGCCGCGGAGGCCGACCTGACCGGGGCGCTCACGATGGCCGACCACCCGTCGGTCGCCGGGTACTACGAACTCGCCCTCCTGTACGCCGACCTCGAACGCTTCGAAGAGGCGGCCGAGCAGGCCGCGACCGGCCTGGAGTTCAGCCGGCGCGACGGACTGGAGTGGTTCGAGGCCGCCGCGCTCAAGACCCTGGCGATCGCGCGTCACGGACAAGGGAGGCTGGACCAGGCCGAGCGGCTGCACCGGGAGGCGCACGAGATCGCGGTCCGGCTGACGCATCGCACGACCGAGGCCGAAGCGTTGCTGGGACTGGCCGTCATCGCCTTGACCCGAGACCAGCCGGCCGAGGCGCTCGAGCTGGGCGGCGATGCCCTGCGGATCGCCCGCGAGCTGAAGACCCGCGTCATCGAGGCCCGCATACTCCGGCTGCTGGCCGAGGCCAGCCGGGCGAACGGGTCGCTCGGCGACGCCGAGCGGCTGGCCGGCGAAGAGGCCGCGATCAAGGCCGAGACAGGCTACGTGGCCCCGGCTAGGATCGGCTGATGGTGGACTACGACGGCCGGCTTCATCAGGTCTACGCGACGGGCCAGGCACTCGCGGCCGACAGTCTGAGCATCTGGATGGACGTCGCCGCCGGGATCGCGCCGGCCGAGCGACCACTGACCGTCCTCGACCTGGGCTCCGGCACGGGACGCTTCACCCCGGCGCTGGCCGAGACCTTCGGCGGTCCCGTGTACGGCGTGGAACCGTCGGCAGGAATGCGGGCGCAGGCAGCCGAGCATCCCCGCGTGACCTACCTCGAAGGCGCTGCCGAGGCGATCCCGCTGCCCGACGAGTCTTGCGACCTGGCCTGGCTGTTCTTGACCATCCACCACTGGACCGACCCGCTGCAGGGCCTCCGGGAGGTCAGGCGGGTGCTGCGGCCAGGCGGCTCCGTCGTACTGCGGACACAGTTCGGCGACCGGATGCCGGAGCTGCATTGGTACAAGTACTTCCCCAACGCCCGCCGGGTCGACGCTGCGATGTATCCGCCGCTCGCCGAAGTCAGGAGCCTGGCCGCGCGGGCCGGACTGGTCGCCGAGGAAGAGCCGCAGTGGATCGACGCGTACGAGGCGCGCACGGTGCAGGGGATGTACGAACGGGTGAAGCTGCGCGCCTTCTCGACCTTCGAGCACCTCGACGAGGACGAGCTCGATCGCGGATTCGCCGAGTTCGAGCGGGACGCCGCTACTGACCCCGAGCGTCAACTACCGGTGGTTCCGGCGGGTGTGCTGACCCTCAGGCGACCGTCCAGCTGACCTTGACCGCGGTCGGCTTGCGGAAGACCAGACCGCGCGGCGGGGGAGAGGCCGGGTCGAGACGGAGGTCCGGCAGGCGGCTCAGCAACGCGGTGAGCGCGCTGACCGCTTCGAGCCGGGCCAGGTGCATGCCGAGGCAGATGTGGGGACCGCTCGCGAAGGCGAGATGACGGCGGGCGTTGGTCCGGCGTACGTCGTACTGGTCGGGGTCGGGGAAGACGGCCGGGTCACGGTTGGCGCCGGCCAGCGAGACCGAGACGAAGTCGCCGCGCTTGATCGCGGCACCGGCCAGGTCGACGTCGCGGGTCGCGTAGCGGTCCACGACTGCCGCGGCAGGCTCCAGCCGGAGTGACTCCTCGATCGCGTTGGGGATCAGCGCGGGGTCGGCGAGCACCAGCGCGAGCTGCGCCGGGTTGGTCAGCAGGTGCCACAAGCAGTTGGTGATCATGCCCTCGGTGGTCTCGATGCCACCGAACATCAGCACCGCGGCGTTCGCGACGACCTCGTCGGTGCCGAGCCCCGCATGGGCCGCCTCGGCGATCAGCGAGTCGGCATGATCGATGTTTGCGGCAACATGGTGGTGGAGCTTCGCGAAGGCCGCCGCGCCCTCGGCGGTGACCGGGTGCCCGGCCGCGACACCGCTGACCGAGGACGAGATGTCCTGGTACCAGTCCAGCACCGTGGCGGCGTCGGTGCGGTCGAGCCCGAGCGAGTAGGCGACCACTGCCACCGACAACGGCCCGGCAACCGTCCACCGCAGATCCGCCGACCCCAGCGGCGCGATCGCCGAGACCAGCCGATCGGTCTCCTCGGCGACGAACTCGGTGAACCGCGCCCGGGTCTGCGCGAGGCCGAACGGATGCTCGAACGGCGCCCGGTGCTCCGCGTGCCCGGCGCCGTCCAGCGAGAGCATCGACGGACCGACCACCTGAGCGGTGGAGAACCGCGGATCGTCGACCGTGAACGTCTCCGGATCCCGCATCACCTGCATCGCCGACTCGCGGCCGGCCACCACCCAGCCGTCCAGCGCGTCACTCCACCCGACCGGCCGGATCCGGGCCAGATACGGATGCGGATCGGTCTCGAGCTCGTCCACTGTCGTCATGCTCGAGAGCTTACGGCTGGTGCATACCAGTCAGCTGAGTGGTATTGCTGCGACAGATCCGATCTCAACGACTCAGCAGGGCACTGGGTTACAAAACAACGAACTGCCCCATCTAGGGTGTGGCCCATGTCTGAGAACCTGGTGCTGCTCCCTGCCGTGGATGTGGCGGATGGGCAGGCTGTCCGTCTGGTGCAGGGCGAGGCCGGCAGCGAGACCTCGTACGGCGATCCGCTGACCGCCGCGATGGCCTGGCAGGAGGCCGGTGCCGACTGGATCCACCTGGTCGACCTGGACGCCGCGTTCGGCCGGGGCAGCAACCGTGAACTGCTCGCCGAGGTGACCGGCAAGCTCGACGTACAGGTCGAGTTGTCCGGTGGCATCCGCGACGACGAGTCCCTGACCGCCGCGCTCGCGACCGGCGCGCGCCGGGTCAACATCGGGACCGCCGCGCTGGAGGACCCGGAGTGGTGCGACCGGATCATCGCGCAGTACGGCGACCGGGTCGCGATCGGCCTGGACGTCCGCGGCCGCACGCTGGCCGCCCGCGGCTGGACCAAGGAGGGCGGCGACCTCTACGAGGTGCTCGAACGCCTCGAGATGGCCGGCTGCGAGCGGTACGTCGTCACCGACGTGACCAAGGACGGCATGCTCCAGGGCCCCAACCTCGACCTCTACCGCGACCTGTGCGCGCGGACCGAGAAGCCGATCGTGGCCTCGGGCGGCGTCTCCAGCCTGGACGACCTGCGCGCGCTCAGCACGCTGGTGAGCGACGGCGTCGAGGGCGTCATCGTCGGCAAGGCGCTGTACGCCGGCGCGTTCACCCTGACCGAGGCACTCGAACTCACCCGTGGAGGCGACAAGTGAGCCTGGCCGACAAGCTGGCAGGCAAGAAGGTCCTGGTCACCGGCATCACCGGATTCGTCGGTGAGGCTCTGCTGCACCGGATGATCGGTGATCTGCCCGGGACCACCGTGGTCGCGATCATTCGTCCGAAGGGGTCCCTGCGGGGCACCGACCGGATGGCGCAGATGCTCAAGAAGGACATCTTCAAGCCGTTCTACGGCGAGGGCACCCCGTACGCCGACGCCGCCGAGCTGACCGCCGCACGGGTCGAGGTGGTCGAAGGCGACCTGTCCGATGTGCCGGCGCTGCCGAAGGATCTCGACATCGTCGTGCACTGCGCCGGCGACGTCTCCTTCGATCCGCCGATCCACGAGGCGTTCACCACCAACGTGCTCGGCACCAAGAGCCTGCTCGAGCGGATCGTCGAGGCCAGTGAGGGCCGCCCGGTCCACTATGTGCACATCTCCACCGCCTACACCGCCGGCCGTCGCCGCGGTGCGATCCCCGAGGCGCCCGTCGACCACAGCGTCGACTGGCGCACCGAGGCCGAGGCCGGAATGGCGATGAAAGCCCGGATCGAGGAGACCTCGCGCAGCGCCGCGATGCTGATCCGGTTCCGCAAGGAGTCGGAGAAGCTGCACCGTCGCGCGGGTCACCTGACCGCGGCGGCCGACACCGAGCGCCGGCGGACCGAGTGGGTCGCGAAGAAGCTGATCGAGACCGGCACCGAGCGGGCCCGCTCGCTCGGCTGGACCGACTGCTACACCTTCACCAAGGCGCTCGGTGAGCGGGTCGTGGAGGAGTTCGCCTCCACCCTGCCGACCTCGATCGTCCGGCCGGCCATCATCGAGTCCGCGGTGCAGAGCCCGCACCCGGGCTGGATCGAGGGCTTCAAGATGGCCGAGCCGCTGATCCTGGCCTACGGCCGCGGCGAGCTGCCGGAGTTCCCGGCCAGCCCCGACTCGGTGGTCGAGATCATCCCGGTCGACCACGTCGTCGGCGCGATCTGCGCCGTGATGGCGACCGAGCCGGAGCTGTCGAAGCCGGAGTACTACCACGTCAGCTCCGGCGCCCGGAACCCGCTGACCTTCGAGCAGCTGTACGCCGGCGTCCGCGCGTACTTCTCCAAGCACCCCTTCGACCTGGGCGAGCGCGGCGCGGTCCGGCTGCCGGTCTGGAAGTTCCCCGGTGGGGACTCGGTCGAGAGCATGCTGCGCTACGGCGAGAAGGCGCACAAGATCGCCGACCGGATCATCACCCACGTGCCGCGCGGCGAGCGCACCCGCAAATACGCGCGCGAGCTCGACGTCCAGAAGCGCCGGATCGACTTCCTCCGCCGCTACATGGACCTGTACTCCGAGTACGCGCAGGCCGAGCTGCAGTTCATCGACGACAATGTGCTCGCCCTGCACAACGCGCTCGAAGGCGACGACCGGGAGAAGTTCTGGTGCGACACCTCGATCGTGGACTGGCAGCACTACCTGCAGGAGGTGCACTGCCCGAGCGTCACCGACTCGCTGCGCCGCCTGGACGTCGTCCGGAAGAAGCGCAACAAGTCGCTCGCCGAGACCGCCGGCACCCTGAAGAAGGTGACGCCCTCGGAGGACTCCGAGATCATCGCCGCCTTCGACATGGACGGCACCCTGCTGTCGTCGAACGTGATCGAGACCTACCTGTGGATGCGGCTGCCCGAGCTGGACAGCCACCAGCGGGTCGGTGAGATCGGCGCGATGCTGCGCAAGCTGCCGAAGCTGATCTCGGCGGAACGCAAGGACCGCGGCACCTTCCTGCGGACGATCTACCGCCGCTACCAGGGCGCCGAGCTGGAAGAGCTCAACCGGATCGTCGACGAGATCCTCGCCGGTCACGTGCTGGAGCGGCTCAGCGGCGCGGCCGTCCGGCGGATCCGTGAGCACAAGGCGGCCGGTCACCGGACCATCCTGATCACCGGCGCGGTCCGGCCGCTGACCCGGCCGCTGGAGCCGTTGTTCGACGAGATCGTCGCCGCCGAACTGGCCGTCGACGACCGGGGTCGCTGCACCGGCTACCTGACCGGACCGCCGCTGGTCGGTGAGTCCCGGGCCGCGTGGATCAAGCACCGGGCCCGCGGAACGAACATCGATCTGTCCAAGTCCTTCGCGTACGCCGACAGCCACTCGGACCTGCCGATGCTGACCACGGTCGGCAACCCGGTCGCGGTCTCGCCGGACGTGTCGCTGTTCCGGGCTGCCCGGGCCGCGCGCTGGCAGATCGTCGACTGGAAGACACCCGCCACCTCTTCGCGTCTGGAGATCCCCGGGGTGAACGCCCGATGATGCTCGCCCTCGAGATGTACCGCTCACCGGCCAAGTTCCTCGCCGCCAAGGCGATGGGCAGCCGGATCCCGGCCATCCTGACCGGCCCGGCCGCACCGCTGCGGCTCGTCACGATCAACGAGCCGAAGGCCGACAGGGACGGCTGGGCACGGATCCGGCCGATCCTGTCCGGGATCTGCGGCTCCGACCTCGGCATGGTCACCGGCCACACCAAGCTGTACTTCTCGGCGCTGGTGTCGCTGCCGTTCGTGCCGGGTCACGAGATCGTCGGCGAACTGCTCGACGACTGCGAGGAGCTGCCGAAGGGCACCCGCGTCGTGATGGACAGCGTCCTGACCTGCGCGGCGCGCGGCGTCGAACCCTGCGAGGGTTGCGCGTCCGGCCGCACCAACCTGTGTGACCGGATCACCGTCGGCCACGTCTCGCCTGGTCTCCAGACCGGCTTCTGCTCCGACACCGGTGGTGGCTGGGGCAACGTGATGGTCGCCCACCGCAGCCAGCTGTACGCCGTACCGGAAGGGCTTTCGGATGAGCGGGCAGTGCTGACGGAGCCGTTGTCCGGCGCCGTACACACCGCGCTGCGGGCCAAGGTCGAGCCGGGACAGTCCGTCCTGGTCAGCGGCGCCGGCGCGGTCGGGCTGTTCGCCACCCTGGCACTGCGTGAGCTGACCCAGGCCGGGCGGATCACGGTCGTCGCCAAGCACCCGAAGCAGCGCGAGCTGGCCCGGGCGTTCGGCGCGAGTGACGTGGTCGCTCCCGACGAGGTCTTCCGCGGCGTACGCCGGGCCACCGGTGCGTTCCGGCTGAAGCCCGAGCTGAACGCCAAGGAGTTCCTGCTCGGCGGGGTCGACGTCGCCGTCGACGCGGTCGGCAGCAAGGACTCGATCGACACCGTGCTGCGGGTCACCAAGGCCGGTGGCCGGGTGGTCCTGGCCGGTATGCCGTCGACCGGCGCCGACCTGTCCCCGTTGTGGTTCCGTGAGCTGGAGGTGACCGGAACGTACGCCTCCTCGCGAGGCGAGCCGAACGGCCGGCCCGCTTTCGAGACCGCGCTGGAGCTGGCCCAGAAGGCCCCGCTGGACGGGGTCGTCGGGGCGAAGTACCCGCTCTACCGCTGGCGCGAGGCGCTCGACCACGCGCAGTCCGCCGGCCGGCTGGGCACCGTGAAGGTGGCCTTCGATGTGAGGGCCTCGTGATCGCGGCCCGTGCCACAGTTGTTGCTGCACCGTTGAACGTACGACGAGAGAGGTTCTGACATGTCTCGGCCAGGGTTTGTGCTTGAGGTGGACGACCGGACGCCGCCGCTGCTCGTGCACAACGGTGAAGGCTTCCTGCTGGAGCGGTTCCCGCTCGGTACCCGGGTGGTGTACCCGCCGGAGTCGCTGCCGGCGGTGCGCGACGTCGAGGAAGCGATCCAGAACGCGCTGCTGCACCCGATCGAGTCCGAGCCGCTGCCGGAGCTGCTGCGGCCGGGGATGCGGCTGACGATCGCCTTCGACGACATCTCGCTGCCGTTGCCGCCGATGAAGAAGCCGGACATCCGCCAGCGGGTGATCGAGGCCGTGCTCACGATGGCCGCGGACGCCGGGGTCGACGACGTCGAGCTGATCTCCGCGAACGCGCTGCACCGCCGGCTGACCCCGAACGAGCTGCGCGAGATCGTCGGCGAGCGGGTCTTCCGGTCGTTCTTCCCCGACGGCAAGCTCTACAACTTCGATGCCGAGGACGCCGACAACCTGACCCACCTGGGCCAGACCAAGCACGGCGAGGACGTCGAGATCTCCAAGCGGGCGGCCGAGTCCGACCTGCTGGTCTACGTGAACGTGAACCTGGTGGCGATGGACGGCGGTCACAAGTCGACGTCGATCGGGCTGGCGTCGTACAAGTCGCTGAAGCACCACCACAACAGCCACACGATGATCCACTCGCGGTCCTTCATGGACCACAAGGCCTCCAAGATGCACCACTCGGCCTGGCGGATGGGCGAGGTGCTGACCGAGCACGTCAAGGTCTTCCAGATCGAGACCACGCTCAACAACGACATCTTCGGCGGCGGCCTGGAGTTCCTGCAGAAGCGCGAGTGGGAGTGGTCGATCAAGGACCAGGCCGCGATGCTCGGGGCCAAGCGCGGCCTCGCGCTGGCGCCGGCCAAGGCCCGGCGCAAGATCTTCCAGGACGTCCGCTCGAACTACGGCCTGACCGGGATCAACGCCGGGTCGATCGAGCCGGTGCACGAGAAGACGATCGAGGCCGTGCACAAGCAGCACCTGGTCGAGGTGCAGGGCCAGTCCGACGTCGCGATCATGGGCGTGCCGTTCGTCGGCCCGTACAACGTGAACTCGGTGATGAACCCGATCCTGGCCGCCTGCATGGGGCTGGGTTACTACTTCAACTCCTACCGGGGCCAGCCGATCGTCCGCAAGGACGGCGCGGTCATCCTGTACCACCCGGTGGACTACGAGTTCAGCCAGCTGCACCACCCGTCGTACGTGGACTTCTTCGAGGAGGTGCTGTCGGAGTCGACCGACCCGGCCACCATCGAGGCGAAGTTCGAGAAGCAGTACGCCGAGGACCCGTGGTACATCCACCTCTACCGCACCTCGAACGCGTACCACGGCGTCCACCCGTTCTACATGTGGTACTGGATCAGCCACGCGCTGGACCACTGCGGCGACATCGTCTGGGTCGGCGCGAACCGCAAGACGGTCGAGCGGATGGGCTTCCGCTCCGCCTCGACCCTGCAGGACGCGCTGGAGATGGTGAGCCACTCGGTCGGCCGGTCGCCGTCGATCACCTACCTGCACAACCCGCCGCACCTGCTCGCGGACGTCCGCTGATGGGGGCGAACCTGGTCAAGTTCGGCCGGGACACCGCGCGGGACGTGAAGCAGGTCGCGCGCGGCTTCCGCTGGGGGCGCCGTCAGCAGGTGCCGCGGTCGGCCGAGCCGTACGTGGTGAAGAAGGAGTCCTCGGTCTTCCCGACCCGCTGGGCCCGCAGGCCCGCGGCGATCGCCGTCCGGGAGGTGCTGCAGAAGGGCGCGCTGAACTCGGTCCTGCGGTTCGAGGTGAACCCGCAGGTGAGCGGGATCGACTCGCTGCGCAAGGTGAACGGGCCGGCGGTGATCGTGGCGAACCACTCGTCGCACCTCGACACCCCGCTGCTGCTCTGCACGCTGCCCGACGACATGCGCCGCAAGACCGCTGTCGCCGCTGCTGCCGACTACTTCTTCGACACCTGGTGGCGCGCCACCGCTTCGGCGATCGTGTTCAACACCTTCCCGATCGAGCGCCGCGGCGGCAAGCTCAGCGCGACCCCGGGTGATCTGCTCGCGGACGGCTGGAACGTTGTGGTCTTCCCCGAGGGCACCCGCTCGCCCGACGGCTGGATGGAGCGGTTCCGGATGGGCGCGGCGTACATCGCCGTGGACCAGGGCGTGCCGGTGATCCCCGTCGGCATCAAGGGTTCCTTCGCCGCAATGCCCCGCGGCCGTGGCTGGCCGGTCCCCGGCCGTCCGAACGTCGCGGTCCGGTACGGCGACCCGCTGTACCCGGCTGAGGGGGAGACCGCTCGCGAGTTCGCTCCGCGGATCGCCGCGGCCGTCTCAGCGCTGCTGGACGAAGAAAGCTCCACCTGGTGGGAAGCCCGTCGCCGGGTCGCCGCCGGGACGTCGCCGTCGCAGTCCGGGCCGGATGCCGCTCGGTGGCGGCGGGTTTGGGAGGCGACTACCCCGGTGAAGGTTGCGGGGCAGAAGCGTAAGGCTTGGAAGTAGGTTTGTAGGAGGGTTTCGCCCCACCCGCACAGGCGTTGCGGGTGCGGGCAGCCCGCCCACCCGACCTGGCGGTGGATCCGCAGGCTGGTTGGTGTCGGGGGAGTGTGGTTGGCCCCACCCGTGCAGGTCTCGCGGCTTGAGCAGCCCGCCCACCCGACCTGACGGCGGATCCGCAACCTGATCGGCGGGTGATGTGGTGGGAGTGTGGTTGGCCCCGCCGGCGCACGCGATGCGTGGGTCCGCAGCCCACCCACCCGACCTGCGGGGTCCGCAGCCTGTTGGTGAGCGGAGTGCGGAGACCGTCGTCGGCCACCCAGCAGCCAGCTCTGCATTCGCTCTGTCACGCCGGTCCTCCGGCCGGCGCGGGGTCGACCGCATCCCGCGATGCCGGTGACGCTGCTGGCGGCCGAGAACGAGCCGATCTCCAGCGATGAGCCCACCCCTGCGGTGCCTGGGAGTAGATTGCTAGGGCGCGGCCGTCCTGGCGGTAAGGGTTGACACGGGTTGATCGTCTCGGGAGAGATGGTCGAGAAGGCCAGGAAGTAGACCCTGGTACTCCGCCGGGCGGTCGCCGGCGAGGTCCAGATAGGCGCGGCAGACTGGCCGCCGCCGGTATCGCCGGTCGGCGATGCGTTGATCGTGCTCCGCAGCAAGGGGCCGAAGGCTGCCGCTTACGGCGTTCACGCGGCCACTGCCGCGGTGATGGTGGCGATCAGCGTGCTCCTGTTCATCGCCTGACCGCGCCGCGACTCCGGCCGCTCGCTTGCTGGAAAGCCTCGTCGGTGAAGGCGGCTCGGATGCTGTCGCCGTAGGCATCGTCGGCGAGGGCGTTCAGATGCGCCTTGCCAAGGTTGTAGTGCAGACGGGCGGTGGTCTCGTCGCCGAGGCGGCGGTAGTCGGCGGCGAGGTTGAGGTGCAGGGAAGGCAGGAGGGCCGCCTTGCCGCCGGGGTTGTCGCGGGCGATGGCTTCCTGGCCGGTCAGCTCGTCCATGAAGGCGAGTGCTCTGAGGTCCCAGGCGAGTTCGTCCTCGGGGGTCTCCTGGACGTCGGCCGGCGAGTGGGCCAGGAAGATCTTGGCGAACGCGTCGGTTCCCTTCTCGACGTCGTCCACCAAGGTCTCCAGCAGGGCCTTTGCCGCCGGCGCGCGGCTTTGTTCGCGGAGGGCGATTCCTTCGCGGATGGCTGCGTACGCCGGCGACTCGGGCGAAAAGGTCATGCTTGGTTGTATCTCAGGGCGTCACCGGGACGTTGGTCAGACCGGTCTGGGCGTTCTGGACGGTGTTGGAGGAGTGGACGACGTTCGGGTCGGCGGTGCACTTGGACTGGGAGCTGATGAAGATCGCGTACTTCCCGGTGCCGCCGAGGTTGGACGAGTTGTTGCGCCAGGTGTTGCCGCAGCCGTTCAGGAAGGACGGGGTGGTGGACGGGTTGTGGGTCTCATAGCCGTTCGCGAAGACACCGGGGGAGGAGAAGGTGCCGGTGTTGTTCTCGATCAGGTAGCCGAAGCCCTTCACGTCCACCCACGAGTCGGCCGAGTTCTCGCCGGAGATGCCGCGGCCGTTGAAGGTGTTGCCGCGGATCACGCCGCCGGTGGTCCCCTCCTTCACGTCGATCGCCTCGGCGGCGAGGTTCGGGCCCAGTTCGTTGCCGATCACCTGGACCCGGTCGGTCTTGTCCACCCCGCCGGTGTTGCCGTGGCAGTTCCAGTTGGAGCCGGCCGAGCCGATGTACACGCCCTCGCCGTATCCCTTCTGGACCAGGCCGACGTCGGTGATCTTCGAGTTCCGGATCACCCCGTCGGCAGACGACTTGCGGAAGTGCACGCCCTCCTCGTCGATGTGGTGGACCCACACTCCGTCGATGGTCACGTGGTGGGAGTTGTCCAGCACGATTCCCTTCTTGGAGTCCTGCACGGTGAACCCGGTGAGCTTCCAGTACGGCGTATTGGACAGCCACAGCCCGTACCCGGAGTCCCAGCCGGAGGTCGGTACTGGGCAGCTCGGCGCGGTCCCGGTCGGCCCGTCGTTGATCAGTACGGCGGATGCCGGACCGGTCAGCGTGATCGGCGCCGCCGCGGTCCCCGCTTTCTGGGTCAGGAACGAGCCGCGGTACTGGCCGGATGCGAGCCGGATGGTCTGACCGGGTGCCGCGTTGGCCAACGCCGACTGCAATTGCGCGGCCGTAGAGACATCGACCGTGGAGCCGCCACCCGGCGGCGTGGTACCGCCGCCGTCATCGGCGGTGCCGTATACCTCGAACTCCCACAGCGAGTAGCCGTACGCCGTACCGCGCTTGGTCAGGTCGATCCGCACATACCGGGCGCTTCCTGACACCGGGATCTCGTCCAGCCCGCCGTTGCCAGTGGTCGTTGTGTGCACGGTCGTCCAGGTGGTCCCGTTCGCCGAGGTCTGGACCCGGTAGCCCTTGCCGTACGCGGCTTCCCAGTTCAGTTTGATCCGCGTCAGGTTCGCCGACGCGCCGAGGTCGACCTGGATCCACTCCGCATCGCTGCCTTCTCGCGACGCCCACCGGGTCGTGGTGCTGCCGTCGACCGCGTACTTCGGTGCGAAGCCGCTGCTCTCGGTCGTCGACGCGGTCGCCAGCTTGCCGCGGGACAGGAGCGTCTCCGCTCCACCACCGGATTGAGTGGTGGCGGTGACCGCGGCGCCGACAGGTGATTTGTTGCCGACGGCATCATTAGCCCGGACCGTATAGCTGTACGCCGTGGCGGCGGTCAGGCCGGTGTCGGTGTAGGTCGGCGCGGAGCTCGTGCCGACGAGGGTGCCGTTGCGCAGTACGTCGTACCCGGTCACCGCTACGTTGTCGACCGAGGCGGTCCAGGTCAGCGAAGCGCTGTTCGAGGTCGTCGCGGTGACTCGGAGACCGGTCGGCGTACTGGGTGGGGTGGTGTCGCCGCCTCCACCGCCGGGATTGCGCAGGAACAGCGAGCCCGAGGTGTCGGTGCGGGTGGCGTTGACTCCGCCGTTCGGTCCGGTGTAGTCGAGGGTCTCGCGGCCGGCCCAGTCCGGAATGGTCGCGCCGTTCACCGCGAGGTGCTGAAACTTGGTGGCGTCGGCCGAGCTGCTGCCGAACTGGTACAGCCGCTGCCGGTCAGGATAGAAGGCCTGGTAAGGGCCGTTCGTGGTGGTCTGCTTGCTGAGCGCGTTGTTGTAGACGACGTTCTGCGGGCCGCTGGAGCCCGACCACTTCACCGCCTTCGGGCCTGCCGCCCACCAGACCGGCCACCAGGTGGAGCCGTCCGGTACGTCGCCGCCCTCGTCGCCGCAGTTGCTCCGGCAGTTCTTGGACGCGTGCTCGAAGGGCACCTTGACGGTGTTGTTCTCGAACAGGTTGCGCCGTTCCCAGCCGCCGTGCACGTTCAGGTCGGAGTCGAAGTCGTTGCCGATGGCCACATTGTTCGAGGCGGACCACTGGAAGGTGAAGTGCCGCAGGTTGCGGGTCGTGTTGTAGCCGTAGAGCGAGTCCCAGACGCGGGAGCCGCGCAGGTAGCCGTTGCCGCCCTTGCCCTTGTTCCAGGAGCCGTCCAGCCGCGACTCCTGCACTTGGATGTTCTTCGCGCTCTCGGTGACGATCGGGTGCGAGCCGGTCAGCTCCGTGCCGACCCTGCGGATCCAGGTGTTGACCGCCCACTTCAGCACGATCCCATGCATCTCGTACTCCGGCGCCATGTTGCCGTAGTTGTGGACGGCGTCGGCCTTGTTCAGGGCGTAGGTCCCGCCGCCGAGCTTCGGCAGACCGGCCATGTCCTGGGTGATGGTCAGATCCTCGATCCCGACGCCCAGGACCGGCTTGAGCGGCGTCACCCGGCTCGGGTAGACGGTGCCGCCGATCGCCGCGGAGCCGTCGGAGGTGGAGTTCAGCGGTACGTCGTACTCGAGTGGCTTGTCGATCGTCAGGTTCTTCGCGGTGGCGTCGACTGCGGTGATCTGGAAGATCTGCTGGCGCATGTGCAGGTTCTGGTACTTCGACGCGTCGGTGACGGTCTGCTGCTGGTAGAACTTCGCCGTGTTCGCCGCTCCGACCCACAGGTAGTTGCCGGCCTTGAACAGCGCCATGTTCGCGGTGGCGGCAAGCTTGAGCTGAGTGGTGCCGATGGCTGACGACTCGCGCAGCGGTACACCGCCGGCCCAGTGCTGGTTGACGCTCCCCTCGAAGATGTCCTTCCGGTTCTGCGGAGCCGAAGCGTAATCAGCGGCGTACCGCGGTGCGACCTCCCGGCTCTGGACTCGGAGCAGACCGCGGCCGGGCCAGATCCAGCCGCCGTTGCCGGACGCCCCGTGAGTCATTCCGTCCTTGTCCCAGTCGCTGCCGTCGGGGGTGAGCGCGTCGTACCGCGTGTTCGTGTCGGGACGGAAGACCAGTACGGTCCGGCCTTGGCCGGCACCCCTGATCAGCAGATAGCTGGCATCGAGGCCGAGTTGCCGGGTGACGGCGATCCGGCCCTCCGGCAAGGTGATCTGGGACAGCTTGTCGTAGCCGGCAGACGGGGTGCACTGGGTCCTGATTGCGTCGATCGCTGCTTGCAGGCCGGTGGTCGCGTCACTGCCATCGGCACGGACGTTGTACTGCGAGGCCAGCTCGGCTGCGGTGATCTGACAGTTGGCGTGCGGGTTGAGGTCGGCAGGACCGGGCAGCGGCGCGCCACCGCGGTACCCGGCCTTGCTCCAGTCGGGCAGCCCGGAGACGGGAGCACGCCGGTTCGCGCTGGTCAGGTCGGGGACAGTTGCCGCGATCGCGGTGTCCACGGCTGTTTGCTCCGCCGAGCCGGCGGCGTGGACGGTAGGGAACGCGGCGACGACCGGCAGCGTGCCGCAGGTCAACGTGGCTGCCGCGAGCGCGACGAGCAGGCGCCGCCTTCGAGATTGACGGGATGGCATGCAAGGACCTCCTGAAGCCGGGGCGGGCGAGGCAAGCGCTTTCCCAATAGTCGAACTATTAGGAAAGGTTCCTAACGATTGATGGGAAGGGTAGACCGCGCCTTCTGCCCCGGCAAGACCTCACGGCGCTACCGATGAGTCAGGTCGTCTGCTCCAGTTCGACCACGCGGGTCTCGAGGAGAGGCCCGATCTGTTCCATGGTGGCGCCCAGGTCGAGCCAGGAGCGCTCGCGCGCCTGCGGTTCGTCCATCGCCACGATGGCGAGACTGAAGACGCCGGTCAGGATGTCTCGCTGGCCGGCTCGCTTGAACCGGCCCGCCGGCTGCACCACGCACAGGGCGAACTGCACGGCCAGCCCGGTGCGCACCAACTGGAGGCGATCGGGATCGTCCGGCACCGGCTTTCCGCCGGTCACGAACTCCGGCGTCTCGACGAACTTCAGCCACTCCACGTTGGCGCCCTTGACCTGCTGGGCCAGCGTCAGTTCGATGCTGTCGCGAAGAGTCCGGCCTGGGTCGTCACCCAGCCAGCCGAGCCAGTGGCCGGGCTCGGTGAGCGCGCTGAAGTCGTCCTGCACCGGCCCGTGCTTGTCGTTGGGCACATACTCGCCGGTCGCCCGGCCGGTGTCGTCGACCTTCCAGCCGCCCCGGATCGCCTCGGGCGGCACATAGCCGTTCGGATCGTCGACCAGCTCCCCGTCGATCTCGTAGACCCAGCCACCCGGGCGACGAGCCGCTTCCGCCGCAAGCTCGGGCGGCGGCGTACGCCATTGCGATCCGGGAGTATCCACTCGCCAAGTCTGACCCACTGGCGCGCAGGAGATTCGGGCAGGAGCTGACCTGTCCGCCACCAGGCGATTCCGGAGTGCGGAGCGAAGGCGCGTGGCCAGGCGGTGGGATTTGGCGTGAGTGCGGGACGGCGCTCGGTAGGCTGACTCCGTGAGCCTCGCCGTACGAGTCATTCCCTGCCTGGACGTTGATGCCGGCCGGGTGGTCAAGGGTGTCAACTTCGCCGATCTGCGCGATGCCGGAGATCCGGTGGAGATGGCCAGGCTGTACGACGCCGAGGGTGCGGACGAGCTGACGTTCCTCGACATCACGGCTTCGTCCGGTTCGCGCGAGACGACGTACGAGGTGGTCGGCCGGACCGCCGAGCAGGTGTTCATTCCGCTGACCGTCGGCGGCGGCGTGCGCGAGGCGGCCGACGTCGACCGGCTGTTGCGCGCGGGGGCCGACAAGGTCGGGATCAACACCGGCGCGATCGCCCGTCCGGCAGTGATCGAGGAGATCGCGCACCGGTTCGGCAATCAGGTGCTGGTGCTGTCTCTCGACGTACGCCGGTCCGCGGGGCAGCCGAGCGGCTTCGAGGTGACCACCCATGGTGGCCGGAGGTCGGCCGGACTGGATGCGATCGAGTGGGCCCGGCGCGGCGCCGAGCTGGGCGCGGGGGAGATCCTGCTCAACTCGATGGATGCCGACGGGACGAAGCAGGGCTTCGACCTGGAGCTGATCCGCGCGGTCCGCGCGGTCGTCGACGTCCCGCTGATCGCCAGTGGGGGAGCGGGGCTGCCCGAGCACTTCCCGCCCGCGGTCGAGGCGGGGGCGGACGCGGTCCTGGCGGCGAGTGTGTTCCACTTCGGCGATCTGCGGATCGCGGACGTCAAGAAGGCGTTGCGCGACGCCGGCATCGTGGTCAGGTGACCGGCATCGTGACGGAGCAGAACAAGCAGCTGATCGCCGACGTCGAGCACGAGCTCTCCACCCTGTTCCGCCGCGCCCGCTCGTCCCAGATGATGATGGCCCGCCGGGTGCACCCGGAGATGGACGCGGCCGGCTATGCCCTGATCTCCCAGATCGAGCTGGGGACGTCCGCGGGCCGCGCCGGCGCCCGGGCTTCCGACGTCGCCCAGGCGCTGGGCCTGGACAAGTCCACTGTCAGCCGCGGCCTGTCGCAGCTGGAGACCCTCGGCCTGATCGAGCGGGTCGGCGACCCCGATGACGGCCGTGCCCGCCTCCTCCGCCTGACCGAGACCGGCGCCGAGCGCTTCGGTGCCATGCGCAGCCAGCGCCAGGCCGAGTTCCGGGCCCTGCTCGACCGCTGGGAGTCCGCCGACCTGGCGACCCTCGGGCGGCTGCTGGCCCGTCTGAACCTCGACCTGAGCTGACGCCCCGGCCACCCGCCCGGGCGCCGCAGCGCGAACATATGGTTGCAGAAACCAACTATCTGTGTATATAGTTGGGTTATGCAACTAGTCCACCGAGATGCCCCGGCTCAGGAGGTACTGGAAGGGGTCAGTTCGCTGGTGCGGGCGGTGCGCTGCATCGAGCATCGGCAGCTGTGGCCTGACGCGGGCCTGCGCCGGGCCGACGCGAGTGTGCTGAAGGTGCTGGCCAAGGACGGCGAGCAACGGGGCGGTGAGATCGCCACGAAGCTGGGGGTCGACGCCTCGGTGGTGAGCCGGCAACTGAGCGCGCTGGAAGGCGACGGCCTGGTGAGCCGTCGGCCTGATCCGGCCGACGCGCGGGTGTCACTGGTCCAGCTCAGCGAGGCCGGCCGGGCCCGCCTCGACGCTCTTTACGCCGGGTACACCCGGCATCTCCGCTCCGCGCTGGCGGACTGGGACGACGAGGAGATGGCCGCCGCGGCAGCGTCGCTGCGCCGGATCGCCGTTGCCGTCGCCCAGGCCGCCGAACACGCGAAGCACGCAAACACCTCGACTGGAGACTGATGACTGTCACCGAGACGCGGCCGCAAGCGCCTGCCGCGCCGGAACTCACGCACCGCGAGATCCTCGAGATCCTGGTCGGGCTGCTCGCCGCGTTGTTCACGGCGATGCTGAGCTCGACGATCGTCAGCAACGCCCTGCCGACGATCATCGCCGATCTCGAGGGCTCGCAGACGCAGTACACCTGGGTGCTCACCGCGAGCCTGCTGGCCACCACGGTGTCCACCCCGATCTGGGGCAAGCTGTCCGACCTGATGAGCAAGAAGCTGCTGGTGCAGCTCGCCATCGTCTTGTTCGTGATCGGTTCGGCCCTGGCCGGAATGGCCCACAACGTCCCGTTCCTGATCGGCGCCCGCGTCCTGCAGGGGCTGGCCATGGGTGGGCTGATGGCGCTGGCCCAGGCGATCATCGGGGCGGCGATCCCGCCGCGCGACCGCGGCCGGTACTCCGGCTACATGGGCGCCGTGATGGCGGTCGCCACCGTGAGCGGTCCGTTGATCGGCGGCGTCATCGTCGACACCTCCTGGCTCGGCTGGCGCTGGTGCTTCTACGTCTGCGTGCCGCTGGCCGTGATCAGCCTGATCGTGCTGCAGAAGTACCTGCAGCTGCCGATCTTCAAGCGCAAGGTGAAGATCGACTACCTGGGCGCGGTGCTGATCAGCGTCGCCGCCAGCCTGCCGCTGGTCTGGGTGACCTTCGCCGGCCACGACTTCGGCTGGTTCTCCTGGCAGTCCGCGCTCTTCGTCGGCGGCACGATCCTGTTCGGCGTGCTCGCCGTGATGGTCGAGAACCGGGTGGCCGAGCCGCTGGTGCCGCTGAAGGTGGTCCGGCAGCGCACCACCGCGCTCGCGATCGTGGCCAGCATGGCGGTCGGGGTCGCGATGTTCGGCAGCGCGCTCTTCCTCGGGCAGTACTTCCAGGTGGCCCGCGGCTACAGCGCCACCCAGGCCGGTCTGCTGACGATCCCGATGATGCTCGGTTCGTTCTTCGGGTCGGTCGGTGCCGGTCAGCTGGTGAGCCGTTTCGGCAAGTGGAAGCGGTACCTGATCGCCGGTGGCTTCCTGCTCACCGCCGGGCTGACGATCCTCGGCACCATCGACCACAGCACGCCGTACTGGTACGTCGGTCTGGGCATGCTGCTGATGGGCATCGGCATGGGCGCGATGATGCAGAACCTGGTGCTGGCGGTGCAGAACACGGTGGACGTCAGTGAGATCGGAGCGTCCAGCGCGTCGGTGGCCTTCTTCCGCGGCCTCGGCGGTGCGGTCGGCGTCTCAGTGCTCGGCGCGGTCCTTGCCAGCCGGGTGAAGACTTTGCTGATCGAGGGTGTGCTGCACGGTCCGGGTGGCGCCGAAGCTGCCCGCAAGCTGCAGGACGGTGGTTCCGGCGGCACCAGCCTGCTGGACGTCAACCACCTGCCGCCGCAGCTCGCCGAGCTGGTCCGTCACTCGTACGGCGACGCCACCGGCCGGATCTTCCTGATCGCGGCGGCGTGTGCGCTGGTCAGCCTGATCGCGGTGCTGTTCATCAAGGAGATCCCGCTCCGGCGGACGGTCGCCAAGCTCGACGAGCCGGTCGAGCTCGACTAGCGCTCACAGCGCCGGAGGCTCCAGGCCAGTGAGGTCACGCGTCCGGATGATGGGGGAGCGGAGCAGCCACAGAACGGCGAACAGGCCGCCGGCAGCGGAGATCAGCAGCGTCTCGCGGACACCGATCCAGGTGCCCAGGAGACCGCCGATCACCGCGCCGAGCGGCCGTACGCCGTAGTTGATGCTGCTGAAGGCGCCGACCACCCGGCTGCGCATGTGCTCGTGCGTCACGGCCGCCTGCAACGAGTTCAGCGGTACGTCGAAACACATCACCGCGAACGCCCCGACGAACTCCGCCGCCGCCAAAGTGCCCGCCCGGAGCCAAACCGGTCCTTCGGCCAGCGCGACGATCCCCAGTGAAGCGGGGAAGACGACCGAACTGATCGCGATCAGCCGGCCGGCTCCGACCAGTCTGGTGAGCGGCTTGGCGGCCAGCGCCCCGGCCAGGCCACCGGAAGCACCGATGCCGAAGGCGATACCGATGGTGCCGGCGGACAGCCCCAGATTGCGGCTCGCGAACAGGACCAGCAAAGCCATCCCGATCATGTTGAAGAAGTTGACCGTGGTCGCGCAGCCGAGACTCGCGCGCAGGTAGGGATGCCGGAGCAGGTAGCCCATTCCGGCGCGCGCTCTGGTCAGCAGCGACTCCTCGCTCAGCTCCGCATCGCTCGGCGGAACCTTCAGCCGGCTGAGCTGCAGCGCGGAGAACAAGAATGTCATGGCGTCTACGACCAGGGCGATCGGGGCTGTCAGCCATTGGACCAGCAGACCGCCGACGGCCGGACCGGCCATGAACGAGAGTGATCTGGTGGACGACAACTTGCTGTTCGCCTCCAGGAACTGATCGCGCCTGACCAGCCGGACGAAGAACGACGCGTACGCCGTGTTGAAGACGACATGCGCGGTGCCGGCCAGGATGGCGATCGCGTAGAGCTGACCGAGAGCCAGGACGTCCAGCCAGTACGCCGCCGGCAAGGACAGCAGCAGCACGGTCCGGCTCAGGTCGGCCGCGATCATCAACGGGCGCTTGTCGCGGTGCTGGTCCACCCAGCTGCCGATGAACAGCGACGCGAGATTCGGCAGCCAGACCGCGGCAGTCAGGAATCCCACCTGGCTGGGTGAGGCGTTGAGCAGCGTGACGGCGATCAGGGGCAAGGCGAGTTCGCTGATCCGGTCGCCGAACTCGGAGACGCCCTGCGCCGACCAGAAGGTCCGGAACTGCCGGTCTCGCCAGAGCGTCGCAGTGGGCGGGTCGGCCGGGGTACTGCCGGGTGGGGTGGGCTGGTCCGGCCGGGCGGGCGTGGTCATCGGGGCCTCACGAACTCAACTGGTTGCTTCGGGCAACGTCATACGGATCAGCCGGACCGGCTCCGCGCCGTCCGGAGCGCCGCCCTGGCCGCGCTGGACGTAGGGGGCCAGCAGGTCCTCGATCGCGTTCTCCAGAGCCTCGGCTTCCGCCAGGGTGACGGTCACCCGAGTGTTCGATGACCCGGTCGCGCGGCTCCAGCGAGGATCGAGCGCGGGCTCGACCTCGGCGATCCAGTGCTGGACCTGGTCGAGCGCCTGGCTCATCACCTCGGTCCGCAGCATCCGGCCGGCCTCCGCGCCCTCCGGCGTTTCCGGCATCTCGAACCGGAATCCGCGGGCGATCGCCTGCCACCAGCGTTGCCGCTTGTCGGCCCCGCCTTCCGGAGCCGGGCTGTCGCTGACCAGCCCGAAGGTCTCCAGATGCCGCAGGTGCCAGCTGGTCACCGACGGTGAGGCGCCGACATGCTCCGACAACTGGGTCGCGGTGGCCGGACCGTTGCGCTGCAGATAGCTGAGCGCGGCCAGCCGGACAGGGTGCGCCAGCGCACGCATCGCCTGCGGGTCGGTGATCTCGAAATCGCCGTACGGATTCCTGAGAGACATGTTTCGAGAGTAATCTCTCACATCTCCCGGGCGCAACCGCTGGAAAAAGATTGCGAACCGGTGGAACCTGCCAGGCAGGCAGTGCGTGTTAGGGGTGTGAGGGAGATCGACGGCGATCCGGCAACCGAGGTGGCGGCGCTCTACCGCCGTACTTGGCCACGCCTGATCGGCCTGCTGGTGTCCATCGGGGGTTCCCGTGCCGACGCTGAGGAGATCGCTCAGGACGCGTACGTGAAGCTGCTCGACCACTGGGACCGGATCCGCCGGTACGACGATCCGGAGGCCTGGGTGCGCGCGGTCGCGGTCCGGGCCCTGATCAGCAGACTGCGGCGGCAGCAGGTGGCGACGCGGGCGCTGGCGAGACTGACCGGTCGCTCGACCGACGTCCAGGGACCCGATGGGGACGCGCTCGACGTGGCGGCCGCACTGGCCCGGATCACTCCGGCGCAGCGTGCGGTGGCGGTCATGCACTACGTGATGGATCTGCCGATCGACCAGATCGCGGATGAACTGCAACTGCCGGCCGGAACAGTGAAGTCGAGGTTGGCCCGGGCCCGCCAGGCGCTCGCGCCGTTGCTGGCGGTCCAGGAGGAGGTGCCGGATCATGCCTGACCCGCGGACGGACTTGCTGATCGAGTACGTCGAGGAGCGAACGCCTTCGGAGCCACCACCGTTCGAGTTCGTCGAGCGGGCGGTCCGCCGGCAACGGCGTACCCGCAAACTGCTCGCCGCGGCCGCGGTCGTCGTGGTCGCCGGTGGAGTTGCCTTCGCCGCGGCCGACGTGCAGCGGGCCGAAGAGGGGCCGGCCGCGCCACCGCCCAGCGCGTCGACGCCGGAGCCCGCGGTGCTGGACGACGGGCCGCCGCCGCAGCAGTTCAAGTACGGCTCGACGACGCTGATCCTGGACCGCGAGATCCCCGTGACCGCGGCGTACCGGGATCCGGAGAGCACTTCCGGGCTGATCGTCGAGGCGGCCCGGGGCAACTCGGGCACGTGCCTGCCACACACGGTCGTGCGCATCCTGGCGCAGGACGAGGAGCAGGTCCGGATCGCGGCCTACCGCTACGCGGTCGCGCCGGAGACGCCCGAGGGCGCGCAGTGTGTCAAACCGCAGGGCGAGGCGTTGAAGATTCCCCTCGACCTGCGCTGGGAGCTGGGCGGCCGCAAGGTCGTGGCCGGGAGCCTAGGCGACCGGGCCGTCCTGAAGTGACGACCTCGCCGGGGTGGACCGCGACCGCCCCGGCGAGGAAGTCTAAGGTGCCGACGTCCTGCGTTCTTCGGCCAGTACGCCGAGCCGGCTGACGTAGTTGCAGCCTTCGGCGGTCACGACGGACCACCACCCCGCCGCCCTGTCCAACCCCTCAACAGGCCTTGAGCCAGTCGTTGCCGCCACACTCGTCCCCGGCCGGCTGAAGGCTCCGGTCTGCTTCCGGCTTCGCGTCGGCGGGTTTCACGGCGGTAACCGGCGCCTGCTCGGTCCACGACGCGAGCGTCACGCCCACCGCGTCCTCGACCGGGCGAGGAGTGGTCAGGTAGTTGTTGCTGATCATCGAGAAGACCAGCTTGCGGCCGTCCTTGGTGGAGACATAACCCGACAGCGCCGTCACACCGGTCAGCGATCCGGTCTTGCCGTGCAGGTTGTTCGCGGCCGGGGTGTTGGCCATCCGCGACCGCAGAGTGCCGCCGGTGAACCGGTCCGGGTTGCCCGCGATCGGCAGGGCGTCGTACCACTGCTTGAACCAGGGTTCCTGCTGCGCGGCGACCAGCAGATCCGTCACGCTGCTGGCCGTCACGTTCACCTTGCGGGACAGGCCGGAACCGTCGGACAACCTGATC
The DNA here is from genome assembly GCF_027627575.1 of Kribbella sp. CA-293567. NCBI lineage: Bacteria > Bacillati > Actinomycetota > Actinomycetes > Propionibacteriales > Kribbellaceae > Kribbella > Kribbella sp. CA-293567. The sequence continues at coordinate 4,540,805 of NZ_CP114065.1, read as the reverse complement.
GTCGAGGTGGCGACGCCGACACTCTTCGCGTACTCCGTGACGACGCCGAGCCCGGCCGGCCAGCTCCCGTTCGCCTTCGCCACCGCGCCCATCGCCTTGACCAGGGTCTCGCCGTGCATGTTGTTCGACAGCTTGAGGTACGGGTTCATCAGCTCGCCGACGGTCATCGACTCGTCGCGGGCGATCCGCTGGGCCGTGGCCGGTGCGGCGGCCGCGCGGATCCTGCCGTCGACGCGGACGCCCTGTGCCGTCAGCGCGCGGCGGAAGACGTCGGCGGCGTACAGTGCGGGCTCCCAGACGGTGACCCACTCCTGCCCGACGGTGTCGTCGGCCGGAACCGAGCCGGTCACCCGGACGATGTTGGTGCCGTGGTCACGCTCGATACTGAGCGTGTTGGCCGAACCCGCCGCGCCGGTGGTGGCGGTGTTCACCAGTTTGACGGCGCCGTTCGCCGGCACCAGCCTGAGCTTCACGCCGGCTCCGACCTTGGCGCCGGGCAGGCTTTCGACGATCGCGGTGCCGGAGTCGTAGTCGGTGTTGGGCGCCAGCGTCAGCGCGGAGATCTGGGCGCTGTAGTAGAACGGCTCGTCGTCCCAGGCCCAGCTGTCGCCCAGGCGCTGGTTGTCGAAGTAGGTGTCGTCGGCGATCAGGTTCCCGTCCACGCGCTTGATCCCGGCGGCGGCGACCTGCTTGGCCAACGCCACGTAGTCGGACTCCAGCGACGTCGGGTCTCCGAACCCCTTCAAATAAAGGTCTCCGCGCAACTTGCCGCCCCTGACCGGCGCGGTCGCCAGGACGTCGGTGTGGAACCGGAAGCCGGGGCCGAGAGTGTCCATCGCGGCCGCCGAACTGAACAGCTTGGTGTTGGACGCCGGCAGCAGCCGGGTACTGCCGTTGCGGTCGTACAAGGTCTCGCCGGTGGTCGCGTCCCGCACGACCAGCCCGACCTGCGAGCCCTGGAACCGCGCATCGGACAACAGTGTGTCCAGCTGCTGCTGCAATCCGGTCGCCTGCCCTGGCTGTGCTGCAGCCTGTACTGCGCCCGGCGCGCCGGCCGACTGCCCCACCAGTCCGGCCGTCGCCGCCACTACCGCCGCGAACGCCACCAACCCACGGCCCGACACTCTCGGTAACTTCTTCACAAGAACCCCTCAACCCTCAGGCGGAAACCAACTACCCCGGAGTCTCCAGCCCGCTGCCGCCGAGGTCCAGTGATCGCGCCCGATTGGCCGATGGTTCAGAGCACGAACGGATTGGTCCCGGTGGTGGCGAGCAGGTACCAGGCAGTGGCGCCGGTGTGGAGCGACGCGTAGTACAGGTCGCCGAAGCCGGTGTCCAGGCCGTCGGAGGAGGCGGAGACCAGGCCCTTCCCATCGGCGTTCGGAGCGCGCAACTGGGCATCACGCAGGCTGGCGAGATAGGTGACGATCCGGGCCCGGTCACCAGGGGCGCGGCGGAGCTTGAGGGCGGCAACCAGCTGGGCGGTGCCCTCGAACCAGACCTTGCTCGTGTCGGTGTTGCTGAAGCCGATCCCGGTGAAGCCGCGGTCCGACGCGCTCAGGTTCGCGATCGTCCAGTCGACCGCCCGGCTGTAGCGCGGGTCGCGGGTGGCGAGGTAGGCCCACACCTGGACGTCGGCCGGGATCGGATAGCGGTTGATCGTCACGCCGTCGGGATCGGTGCCGGTCCACAGCATCCCACCGGGGTTGTCCCACATCGCCCGGACGAAGGCGAAGGCCTGCCGGGAACGGGTGGCCCAGACACGGTCGCCGGTCTGCTGATGCAGCATCGCGAAGAAGGCGCCGAGGTCGATGTTGTGCTCGGTCGCCTTGAAGGTGAGCGGCTGGTCGTCGGCGCCGCGCCCGCCGGTGTAGCCCGGGGTTCCGGCGCCCGACCAGGTCTTCGACTGGACCCAGTTCGCCGCGGTCAGCGCACCGTTCAGGTACTTGCGCTGACCGGTCCGCCGGTAGAGGTGGCACAACGCCATCCCGATCCAGGCCTGGTTGCCGCTGTAGGCAGCGGGGGAGCCGATGTACGGCGTACCGTCCGCCGTGATCAGCGGGTTCGGCTGGTACGACGCGCGGGTGCGGCCGTCGCCGATCGGGTCGTGCTGCTGCACGTAGAGCAGCACGTCACCCAGCATCCTGGCGCGCGCCAGCTGCGCGGCGGAACCCTCCTGGAGCAGGGCGATCACGGTCAGTGCGTTGTCGTAGAGGAACGACGAGACGAAGTTGATGCCGGCGAAGAAGCCGCCGGTGTAGCTCTGTGGAACCCGCAGGGTGGTGCCGCTGCCGTACTGGTCGATCTTCTCGGCCAGGAAGGTGAAGGCGGCCGCCGACGAGGCATCGGCGGGACGGCGGGCGGCACCGGCCTGCGGTGCGGTCAAGAAGGTGCCTAGAGCAACAAAACCACCAAGGACGGTACGGCGGGGGAGCGTGGTCATCGGATGTCCTTCAGCTGGGAGGAGTGCGGCGGCGCTTCGGCCTGGGGACCCGGCGGGAGTCGACGGCTGCGGCGGTGGTTTCCAGGGCAGCCAGCGTTCGGGCGTGGTTCAGCTGGGCGACCCGGGTGTAGAGGACGTCGAGAACAAGGAGCTGTGCATGGCGATCGGCCAGCGCGTCGGCCGGCTCGGCGCCGGTCTGGGCGGTGGTGAGAATCAGCTCGGCCTCGGCGGCCAGAGCAGAGGCCGGATCGTTGGTGATGGCAACCGTCCCGGCGCCACGCTCGGCGGCGGTCCGGAGTACGTCGATGGTCTCGGCGATCTGGCCGGAGTGGGAGATGCCGATGACCAGGTCGCGTTCGCCGGCCAGGGCGACGCCGACCAGGGCGCCGTGCACCTCCGGCCAGAGCCAGCAGGCGAAGCCGATCCGCTGCAGCCGGATCCGCAGTTCGTCGGCGGTGATCGCACTGGTGCCGACTCCGAAGAGATGGATCGCGCGGGCCTCGGTGATCGCGCCCGCCACCTGGTCGACCACGGCGAGATCCAGTTGGTCGGCGGTGCCGAGCAGTGCCTGGGTGTTGGCCGCGACGATCACCTTGAGCACCTGGTCGAGATCGTCGGCAGGATCGATCTGCCGGCCGATGTCGGTGCTCCACCGGCTGGTGCCGGAGCGGCCGACCTGCTCGGCCAGCGCCAGTTTGAGGGCGGCGAACCCGGACAGCCCGGCGGTGTGGCAGAACCGGGTCACGGTTCCGGCGGAGGTGCCGGTGCGGTCGGCCAGGTCGGTGATGGTGAGCCGGGCGGCCTCGGCCGGCTCGGCCAGCAGGAAGTCGGCGATACGGATCAGTGCGCCGCCCATCGTCGGGCGCAGGCCGCGCAGCCGCTGCAGGATGTCCGAGTCGTTCATGTGGAAGTAATTTCCACGGCTGCGGAGTAGCTGTCAAGAGATCGAAATAATTTCCAGCCCTCGATTCTGAGGTGAATCGATGTAAAAGTGTGTCCCCACAGGTACCGCCCCACCTGAGGAGCCCATCATGCGCAGCAGAATGCTGGCAGCCGTCGCTGCCCTGGCCCTGCCCATCACGTTGTTCGTCCCCTCCGCCGACGCACAGGTCGAACGCGCCGCGGCGGCGGTCTTCCCGGCCACCGTCATCGGCGAGGACTTCCCCGATCCGGACGTCTTCGAGAGGAACGGCACCTGGTACGCCTACTCGACCAACAACGGCCGGGGACACGTCCCGGTCGCCACCGCGCCGGGCCCCAACGGGCCGTGGACGATCCGCGGCGACGCGATGCCCGGTGGGCCGTCGGCGAGCTGGGCACAGTCCGGCCGGACCTGGGCGCCCGACGTCCACCCGAATCCGGACGGCAGCTTCACTCTGACCTACACCGCCTGGCACAAGGCGTCCGGGCGGCAGTGCATCGGTGTCGCCACCTCGGGCTCGGCGCTCGGCCCGTTCACCCCCGCTGGTGGCCAGCCGATGATCTGCCCGCTCGACCAGGGTGGCGCGATCGACGCGAACACCTTCGTCGCCAACGACGGCGTTCGCTACCTCGCCTGGAAGAACGACGGCAACGCGATAGGCCGGCCGTCGACCCTCTGGCTGACCCGGACGGCGAACAACGGCACCGCCCTGACCGGCGGGAACACCGCGATGCTCACGTCGAGCGGCGTGATCGAGGCGCCCGACCTGGTCCAGCGGGGAAGCCAGTTCGTGCTCCTCTACTCCAGCGGTGGCTACACGGACTGCAACTACCAGACGTCGTACGCGACCGCGCCCAGCCTGAACGGCCCGTGGACCAACGCCTTCCGGCCGTTGATGACGACCGCGACGATGGACAACCGAGTCTGTGGGCCGGGCGGCGCGGACTTCGTCGGGAACAAGGTGTTCCTGCACGGCTGGGTGAACGGCTCCCGGCACCTGTACGTCGCCGACCTCGGCTGGGCGAACGACCTGCCGGTGGTCCGCGGCAGCCGGGTCCGGACCGAGGCCGAGCGAGGCACCTTGAACCGCGCCTCCGTGCGTACCGGTGCAGCCGGCGCGTCGGGTGGCGCGGTCGCCGCCTACATCGACTACGCGGACTCGTGGGTCCAGGTCTCGGTCTTCGCCGCCGCTGCCGGTAGCCACACGCTGTCGGTCGGCTACGCCAACGGGATGGGCTCCACCGCCAGTCACGGAGTGGTTGTCAATGGCAACAGCCAGGGGTCGGTCAGCTACCCGGCGGCCGGGTGGGACAACTGGCGCCAGGCGTCCGTCCCGATCACGCTGAACGCGGGCTGGAACACCGTCCGGCTGACCAAGGGCACCCTGTTCGCCGAGGTGGACTACGTCGAGGTGCAGTGACCTCCGGGGCTCCGGGGCGGGGGTTCTCCCCGGCCCGGGGTCCGGGATCGCCCTGGATCTCCCCGTTCGTCGCGTGGCGGAGTACTCCGCTGCCGGACCCGTGCTCGTAGGCTCGGGCTGGCAGCACCACGCGAACGGGGAGTCCGAAGTACCTGATGGCCAAACCACCCGAGCAGATCTCCAGCGATCGACGGCAACGCCGCCCGGTCTGGCTCGACCTGCGCCGTACCACCCGCGGTATCCAGGCGATGGTGCTCGGCGGCCTCGCCTCGCTGGTCTCGCTCGTCATCACGTTCTGGACGCTGCCGCAGATCAGCAGCAGCGCGGGCGCGATCCCGATCCTGCGGCTGGTCGTCATCCTCGCCGTGGTCGGGCTGGTGGTCCGCTGGATCCTGGCCGGGGTCGCGGTCCTGATCGGCTCGGTCGGGGTGCTGGTCGGCGGGCTGCTGAGCCAGTTCGGGGTGGTCTACCTCGGCGTCACGCTCGATCCGGGGGTCCATCTGCACGGTGGGGTCGAGGCGCCGCTGGTGGTGTCGATCGTGATGTCGTCGGTGAGCGCGTTCGTCGGCTGGGTCGCGTACGCCGGCAGCGACGACGCCTACGTGTCCGAGCTGATGCGGGTGGTCCGCCGCCGGGCACGCAAGCTGCGGCCGGCGCCGAGAACCGGCCTGCTGATCGTCCAGCTCGACGGGTTGTCCGCTCCGCTGCTCAAGTGGATGGTGATGTCGGGCAACCTGCCGCACCTGGGCGGCTGGATCCGGGACGGCAGCCACTCGATGGTCGAGTGGCACACCGGCGTACCGGCCACGACGCCGGCCAGCCAGGCGGGCATCCTGCACGGCGGTTCGGGGCAGATCCCGGCCTTCCGCTGGTACGAGAAGGAAACCGGCCGGATGATGGTGACCAACCGGGCCCGGGACGCCGCCGAGATCGAAGCGCGGATGTCGACCGGACGCGGCCTGCTCGCCGACGGCGGCGCGAGCATCAGCAACAACTGGTCCGGGGACGCCCCCAAGTCGGAGCTGGTGTTCAGCCGGGCCGCCCTGCCCACCGGCCGCAGCGGCGGCTACGTCCGGTTCTTCTCGAGCCCGCAGGGCGCCGCCCGTGGGCTGGTGCTCTGCGTCGCCGAGATGATCAAGGAACTGCACCAGGCCCGCCGGCAGCGGGTCCGCAACCTGGTACCGCGGGTCAACCGCGGCGGCTCCTACATCTTCCTGCGAGCCATCTCCAACGTCCTGCTGCGCGACCTGAACGTCTCCCTGATCACCGACGAGCTGGTCAAGGGCACTGCGGTCATCTACTGCGACTTCGTCGACTATGACGAGGTCGCGCACCACGCCGGCCCGACCCGCCCGGAGTCGCTGCAGACCCTCGAAGGGCTCGACCGGGTGCTCGGGGCGCTCCGGCGGATCATCGACCTGCTGCCGCACTCGTACGAGATCGTGATCCTGTCCGACCACGGGCAGAGTCAGGGCTCGACCTTCCTGCAGCGCTACGGCCGGACCCTCACCCAGGTCGTCGACGAACTGGTCGACACCACCAAGGCGCCGGTCGCCGCGACGGGCCGGTCCGAAGGCTGGGGCCCGGTCAACGCGTTCCTGACCGAGCTGAGCCTGCGCGCGAGCGTCGGGGGCAAGGTGACCCGCCGAGCGCTGCACGGCAAGGCCACGCGCGGCGAGGTCGAGCTCGGACCGGCCGACTGTGAGCCGCCGCTCGCGGCCGACGAGCAGATGATCGTCACCGCGTCGGGCAACCTGGCCCTGATCTACCTGGCCAGGACTCCCGGCCGGGTGCCACTGGAGGAGATCGAGTCGCTGCATCCCCGGCTGATCCCGGGGCTCGCGATGCACCCGGGGGTCGGGTTCGTCGTGGTCGACTCGCTCGACGAGGGACCGATCGCGATCGGCAGGGCCGGCGTCCACGTGCTGCGGTCCGGCCGGGTCGAGGGCGTCGATCCGCTGGAGCGGTACGGGCCGCTGGCGGCCGCCTCGATGCTCCGGCAGGCCGAGTTGCCGCACAACGGGGACATCGTGGTGATCAGCCGGCTGGACGAGCACACCCGGGAGGTGGCCGCGTTCGAGGAGCTGGTCGGCTGCCACGGTGGTATCGGCGGCTGGCAGACCGAGGCCGTCCTGGTGCACCCGTGCCGCTGGGTGGTGGAGGAACCACCCGTAGGCTCCGACGCGGTGCACCACCTCCTGATCAGCTGGCTCGAGCAGCTCGGCCAGCGCAAGCAGGACGACGACGCGGCAGCGGCCGGGACCGATGGTCAGGTGGCCGAGGTGCCCACTTCGACGGACGCGACTGTGGAGGCCTGAGAGTGCGGATCACCTGGTGGGGGCACAGCACCACCACCATCGAGGAGAACGGCACCCGGCTGCTGACCGACCCGGTGCTGACCTCCCGGATCGCGCACGTCCGGCGCCGCCGGGGCCCGGCACCGGCGCCTGAGGCCGGGCAGTGTGACGCGGTACTGGTGTCGCACCTGCACGCGGATCATCTGCACCTGACGTCGCTGCCGCTGATCTCGCCGGACGCCGCGCTGGTCGTGCCGCGCGGCGCCGCGAAACTGATCCACGCCGACAGTGGCGCGTCGTACTCCGACCGCTGCATCGAAGTGGCTCCTGGCCACCAGTTGCGGATCGGCGCCCTGGACCTCACCGTCGTCACCGCCGACCACGACGGGCGGCGACTGCCCTGGTCGGCGCATCGCGGGCCGGCCCTCGGGTTCCGCGTCGAGGGCTCGCCGAGCGTCTGGTTCGCCGGCGACACCGACCTGTACGACGACCTGGCGGCGGAGGCCGGCCCCGTCGACCTGGCGCTGGTGCCGGTCGGTGGCTGGGGCCCGTCGCTGGGACCGGGGCATCTCGACCCGGTGCGGGCGGCCGAGGCGGTCCGCAGGGTCGGGGCGCGGATCGCCGTACCGGTGCACTTCGGGACGTTCTGGCCGATCGGGTGCGATCGGCTCAAGCCGGAACTGTTCCTGCCGCCGGGAGACAGGTTCAGGGAAGCGATGGCCGAGGTGAACCCGGCCGTCAAGGTGGAGCTGCTCGCGCCGGGCGAATCGACCGAGGTGGTCAGGCCATGACGGGTGACGAGTTCGGCTGGGTGTATCTGGCGGCGCTGGCCGGTGCCGTGCTGATCGGTGCGGTCCTGCCGGTCCTGCCGACCGGGGCGGCCGTGTCCGCGGGGGCGGTGCTGGCCTCGCACGGCAGCCCGATCGGGCTGCTCGGCGTACTGATCGCGGGTGCCGGCGGCGCGTATCTGGGTGACCTGATCGTGTACGCCGGTTGCCGCGCGGGCGGGGAGAAGCTCGCCAAGCGGATCGGCTGGTTGCGGGACAACGAGGCGCTCGACGCGTTGCGGGTGCGGCTGGCCGAGCACGAGATCACGGTGCTGCTCACGTCACGCCTGATCCCGGGTGGGCGGGTGCCCGTGCTGCTCGCGGCGGGGCTGGCGGGGTACCGCTGGCACCGGTTCGCGGTGGTCGATCTGGCTGCCTCGTCGCTGTGGGCGGCCGTCTACATGGCGATCGGGCTGCTCGGGTACGCGCTGTTCCCCGAACCGTGGCAGGGCGTTGTCGCGGCGATCGTGCTGGTGCTGCTGACCACGGTCGTCAGCAGCCTCGTTCAGCGCCGGCGGAAGAAGCCGGCCGCCGCCGAGCCGGTTCAGACTCCGAAAGAGGCTTCCTGAAGTCGCTGGATCGCTTCCGGCTCGCCCTCGAAGTCGACCTGGGCGACTTCCTGGCGGCCGAAGCAGAACAGCACCAGCTCGGCGGCCTCGCCGGTCAGCGTGACAGAGCCGGCGTCGGTCGGCTTCTTGGCGACTGATCGCGTACCGTCCGGCAGGCGTAGTACCAGGCCGGTCGGGGCCTTCCTGGTCATCGCCTTGGCGCCGAGTTTCAGCGCGCGCCACAGACCCTGCTGCTGCTCGGCAGGCAGCGCGCGGACGGCGAAGCCCGGCTGGGCCCGGCGGACGTCCTCGTGGTGGACGAAGTACTCGGTGGTGTTCAGGTTGTGGCCGAGACCGGGGAAGGAGTAGATCGAGAACGTCGGCGGCCCGGTCCGGACCTTGTCCACGATCTCGGTGAAGCTGTACTTCGCCTTGGTCTGCGCCATCCGCCGCTCGGTGGTGTCCGACAGCGCGGGGATCATGATCCCCGGCCCGGCGATCGGATCGGCCTCCCGCACGTACAGGTGGACCGCGAGGTCGTGCGTCGTCCACCCGCCGCAGAGGGTGGGCTGGTCGGGGCCGAGCCGGTCGAACAGGTCACTCAGGGCGAGTCGCTCTACCTTGCTGTAGTCGGTCACAACTCGATCGTAGTTGTCGGTGTGCAGTGGCAGAATGGCGGACGTTGTCAGCTTCGTGGCTGGCTACGCCCCTGACAGTGTCGTCCTAAGGATGTTTGCGTGCCGCAGCCCAGAGTTCCCAGCAAGGGGAGTGTGACCCGGCGCGGGTTCGCGGTCCTACGGGTGGCGATCTGGGAAGAACCGTGGGTGTTCGCCTGGTCGGTGCTGGCCAGCGTGCTGTACGGCGCGATGACGGTGGCGGACGGCTGGGCGCTGGGCTGGGCGACCGATCACGTGATCCGGCCCGCGCTGGAGCGCGGGGACACCACCTTCGGCGCGATCGCCTCGCTGGTCGCGCTCTTCATGGGCATCGCCGTGCTGCGCGCGATCGGGGTGGTCGGCCGCCGGATCGGGGCCGGCATCATGCAGTTCCGGCTGCAGGCGACGTACCGGCGCCGCGTCACCCGGCAGTACCTGACGCTGCCGCTGGAGTGGCACCACCGGCACCCGACCGGGCAGCTCCTGTCCAACGCCAACGCCGACGTGGAGTCGATCTGGTTCGTGATCGCCCCGCTGCCGATGGCGATCGGCGTGATCGCGATGCTCGGCTTCGCCACCGCCGCGATGTTCGCCGCCGACGTCTGGCTGGCCCTGGTCGGCTGCCTGGTCTTCCCGCTCGTCTTCGTCGCGAACGTGATCTTCCAGCGCACCCTGCAACCACTCGCGACCCGCGCGCAGGAGTTGCGCGCCGACGTCTCCGAGGTCGCGCACGAGTCGTTCGACGGCGCCCTGGTGGTGAAGACCCTGGGACGCGAGGCGGCCGAGACCGAGCGCTTCCGCGGGCCGACCAACGCGCTCGCCGACGCCAACATCGCGGTCAACCGGGCCCGCGGTGCGTTCGACCCGGTGATCGAGGGGCTGCCGCGCATCGGCGTACTGGCGGTCCTGCTGGTCGGGGTCGCCCGGGTCCGGTCGGGCGCCGCCGACGCCGGCGACGTGGTGCAGGTGGCGTTCCTCTTCACCTTGATCGGCTTCCCGATCCGGGCGCTCGGCTGGGTGCTCGGTGAGTTGCCGCGGTCGGTGGTCGGCTGGGACCGGGTGCAGCGCGTGCTGACGGCCACCGGCGAGATGGAGTACGGCGAGCAGCGGCTGACCGCGTCGACGGCCGCCCGGCTGGAGGTGACCGACCTGCGGTTCGGTTATCTCCCCGACCGCGACGTGCTCGCCGGGGTCGACTTCACGGTCGAGCCGGGGCGGACGGTGGCGGTGGTCGGCCCGACCGGCTCCGGCAAGTCGACCCTGACGACGATGCTCACCCGGCTGGTCGATCCCGAGGAGGGCTCGGTGGCGGTCGACGGTGTCGACCTGCGGAGCCTGGCCCGCGACGAGCTGGCCGGCTCGGTCGCGCTGGTCGCCCAGACCGCGTGGCTGTTCGACGACACGATCCGCGGCAACATCACGCTCGGCGGCGACTACGCCGACGAGGACGTCTGGGACGCGTTGCGGATCGCCCAGGGCGACGGCTTCGTGAAGTCGCTGGAGCACGGACTCGACACGAAGGTCGGCGAACGCGGTACGACGCTGTCCGGCGGGCAGCGGCAGCGGATCGCGCTCGCCCGGGCGCTGGTCCGGCGGCCCCGGCTGCTGATCCTCGACGACGCGACCAGCGCGGTCGACCCGCAGGTCGAGGCGCGGATCCTGGCCGGTCTGCGGACCGCGGTGCAGGGGGACGAGGCGGCCACCACCGTGCTGGTGATCGCGTATCGCAAGGCGACCATCTCGCTGGCCGACGAGGTGCTGTTCCTGGACGAGGGGCGGATCGCGGACCAGGGCTCGCACCTGGAGCTGCAGGAGCGGTCGGCGGCGTACCGGGAACTGGTGGACGCGTACGAGAAGGACGCGGAGCGGCGTGAGGAAGAAGCCGCTCTGGAGGCAGAAGTGGACAGCGATCTCGAGACCTACGACGCAGAAGGAGCCTCCAGGTGAGCGCCGCATCGTCCAGCCGGCTCGATGCCGGTGACAACGCCGGTGGACTGGACACCCTCCGGCAGGGGGTGCGGGTCTCACCTGAGCTGGCCCGTGGCTGGTGGGTCACCGGGTTGCTCGCGCTGCTCATGACGGGCGGGCGGATCGTCGTACCGATCGCCGTCCAGCAGACCATCGACAAGGGACTGTCGGGCCCGGGCGGGCCGGACATGTCGTTCGTGGCGTGGATGTGCGCGGCCTGCCTGGGCGGCATCCTGGTGACCGCGTTCGCGTCGTTCCTCACCACCGTGCGGCTCGCGACGAACTCCGAGCGCGGGCTGGCGACGATGCGGCTCAAGGCGTTCCGGCACGTGCACGACCTGCCGGTGCTGACCCAGAGCACGGAGCGGCGGGGTGCGCTGGTCAGCCGGGTGACGTCCGACGTCGACACGGTGTCGCAGTTCCTGCAGTTCGGCGGCTTCATCTTCCTGGTCAGCATCGGGCAGATGGTGCTGGCGACCGTGGTCATGTTCGTCTACTCCTGGCAGCTCGCGCTGGTGGTGCTGATCTGCTTCCTGCCGCTGTTCGCGAGCCTGAAGTACCTGCAGGGCTTGATGTCCTCGGCGTACGGCGTGGTGCGGGCGAAGGTCGGCGAGATGCTGTCCGCCATCGCCGAGCCGGTCGTCGGTGCTCAGGTGGTGCGCGCCTACGCGATCGAGAGGCGCACCCAGGAGCGGATCGACGCCTCGATCGAGGACTACCGCAAGACCGCGACCCGGGCCCAGGCGATCACCGGGATCACCTTCTCGATCGGTGGCCTGGCGGCCGGACTGGCCAACGCCGGCGTCCTGACGGCCGGCGTGCTGCTCGGCGTGGACGGGAAGGCGACGCTCGGCGAGATCCTGGCGTTCATGTTCCTGGTCGCGCTGTTCTCCGATCCCGTGCAGATCGCGACCCAGGTGCTGACCGACGCGCAGAGCGCCTTCGCCGGCTGGCGGCGGGTGCTCGGCGTGATCGCGACGCCGGCCGACGTCGTCGACCCGGGGGAGTCGGGCGTGCACCAGACCCGGGGCCCGGTGACGGTGGAGTTCCGGGACGTGGACTTCGCCTATCCGGACGGCGAACTGGTCCTGCACGGCGTGGACGTCCGGCTCGAGCCGCACCGGCGGGTGGCCGTGGTCGGCGAGACGGGCTCGGGCAAGACGACCTTCGCGAAGCTGCTCACGCGGCTGATGGACCCGACCTCGGGCGCCGTCCTGCTCGACGGGGTCGACGCCCGGGAGATCGCCTTCGCCTCGCTGCGCGAGCGGGTGGTGATGGTCCCGCAGGACGGCTACCTGTTCGACTCGTCGCTGGCCGACAACGTCCGCTTCGGCCGTCCGGACGTCACCGACGACCAGTTGCTCGACGCCTTCGAGTCGCTGGGGCTGACCGACTGGCTCGAGTCCCTGCCCGACGGCCTCGACTCCCCGCTCGGGCAGCGTGGCGAGTCCTTGTCCGCCGGTGAGCGCCAGCTGGTCGCGCTGGTCCGGGCCAACATCGCCGACCCGGATCTGCTGGTCCTCGACGAGGCCACCTCGGCCGTCGACCCCGGCACCGAGGTCCGGGTCAACGCGGCCCTGGAACGCCTGATGACCGGCCGTACCTCCGTCACGATCGCGCACCGCCTCTCCACCGCGGAAGCCGCCGACGAAGTCCTGGTCTTCGACGACGGCCGGGTCGTGGAGCGCGGTTCGCACGCGGAGCTGGTGAACGCCGGCGGGATCTACACCCGTCTGCACGCCAGCTGGATCGCCCAGCGTTCCGCGCCCTAGGCAACGAAACGACGCGAGCGGCCGACAGCGTCGGCCGCTCGCGATGGTCCAGCGAAGCGCACGGTGAGCCGATCGAGCCGGCTCAGCGAGTAGCTAGTGCGCCGGGGCGCTGCCGTTCTCACGGCCCGCGCCCGGCTGGGGCACGAGCAGGAACTCGACTCCGCCCTTCTCGTCCACTGCCGCGTCGAGGATCTTGTCGTCCAGCGTGGCAGCCGCGTTCTGCTCCAGGAACACCCGGGCGCCGCTCTCCTCCAGCACCTGGTCGCCCTGCAGCGGCGATTCGGTCGTCGTCACGGCCAGCGCGGGATCGTTCGGGCTGTCCTGCGAGATCCGGACCCCGGCACCCTCGGGAGCGCCCTCGACGCCCGTGATGCTCTTGATCACCAGAGTGGCGTTCTCAGTCAGGGTAAGCACTGCTTCTCCTAGCATCGATTGCGGTGAACCACCCCCGTGCCCCACGCCCTGATCCACAAACATCCCGTCGGCGCCCGCTCGCCCCGAGGCCGCGGAAGACCGGCAGCAGCCGCCGGAAAGTCGAGTGCGCCACGGCGACGGGGTGGTGTCTGATGGGGCTATGACGATTCGGTTGCAGACGCCCGCGGTCGACGGGCTGGCGCGGTTGGTGGAACAGCTGGGGGAGTGGCAGAGCGAAGAGGGACCCGTGCAGCTGCACCCGGGCGACCTCGGCTGGTTCTGGCGGTTCGGGGACGAGCGGGCCGCCGGGGCGGTGCGCGTGTGGGAGCGCGACGGCCGGACACTCGCGATCGGGATGCTGGACGAGCCCGATCTGCTGCGGCTCGCCTACGCACCGGACCTCCTCGGCGACGAAGAGCTGAACCAGCGGATCCTCGAGGACTGCCGCGAGCCGGACCGCGACGTACTGATCGAGGGCAAGGTCTACGTCGAGGCTCCGGCGCACGCGCTGCTGCAGGAGTTGCTGGCCAAGGACGGCTGGATCCAGGACGACCCATGGCAGCCCCTTCGTCACCACCTCGCCGATGGGACGGAGCAGTCGGCTCTGACGATCGAGGTGGTCGGGCCGCAGAGTGCTTCCGAGCGTGTGGCGCTGCAGCGCGCCTCCTTCGACGGCTCGACCTTCTCCGACGATCGCTGGCACGCTATGGCCGCCGGCTCGGCGTACGCGACGGCACGCTGCCTGGTCGGCCGCGACGAGCACGGCGTCGGGGTCGCCTGTGTGACCGTGTGGTCGGCAGGTGAGGGAAAGCCCGGCCTGATCGAGCCGATGGGCGTGCACCGCGACCACCGCGGCCGTGGGTACGGCGAGGCGATCACGCGCGCGGCGGCCTCGAAATTGCGGGAGCTCGGCGCGTCGACCGCCCTGGTCAGCACGCCGGCCTCCAACATCGGCGCGGTCTCGACCTACCAGGCGGGCGGTTTCGAGCCACTGGCGCTGGTTCGCGACATGTACCGCCCCGGCTAGCCGGGCGGCTACTCGGCTAGCTCGTCGGCAGCGCGGAGCACCCGGAGGATGTTGCCTCCGGCAAGCTTCGCCAGGTCCTGGTCGCTCCAGCCGCGATCGGCCAGGGCGTAGAACAGCGACGGGTACGACGCGACGTCCGGCAGCCCGTCGGGAAACTCCGGGCAGCCGTCGTAGTCGCCACCCAGCCCGATGTGGTCGACCCCGGCCACCTCGCGCACGTGCTCGACGTGCGCGACGACGTCGTCGAGCGTGATGCGCGGCTTCGGTACGTCGTAGGCCTCCTTCAGCTTCCTCTGCTCGGCCGGCACCAGCGGATCGAGCTCGAGCCCGCCGGCCACCTCGCGCGCTCCGGCGACCCAGTCGACGTAGGCCTGCGAGACGAAGTACGGCACGAAGGTCACCATGCACACGCCGTCGTTGCCGGTCAGCGTCCGCAGGACGTCGTCGGGCACGTTCCGCGGTACGTCGCAGACCGCGCGCGCCGAGGAGTGGCTGAAGATCACCGGGGCGTTCGTCACCCGCAGCGCGTGCCGCATGGTGTCGGCCGAGACGTGCGACAGGTCGACCAGCATGCCGATCCGGTTCATCTCCCGGACGACCTCCTCGCCGAACGAGTTCAGCCCGCCGAGCACCGGCTCGTCGGTCGCCGAGTCGGCCCAGGACACGTTGTTGTTGTGGGTGAGCGTCATGTACCGCACGCCGAGCGCGCGCATCACCCGCAGCACGCCGAGCGACTCACCGATCGAGTGGCCGCCCTCCATCCCCATCAGCGAGGCGATCCGGCGCTCCTTGAAGGCGGCGTCCACGTCGTCGGCCGTGGCGGCGAGCTGCAGCGACTCGGGGAAGCGCGCGACCATCCGCTGCACGAAGTCGATCTGCTCGAACGTCCGGCGGACCGCGTCGCCGTCCTGCGGCACCCACAACGACCAGAACTGCGCCGCCACCTGGCCGAGCCGCAGCCGGGGGAGATCGGTGTTCAGCCTCGGCACCGAGATGCTCAGGTCGTGGGCGTCCAGGTCGTACCCGGCCAGCTCGTAGAAGGCGATCGGCAGATCGTTGTGGCCGTCGATCAGCGGATGGTCCTGCAACAGTCCCTGCACCCGGGCAACACTGGAGGTCATCCCGACATCTTGTCAGGATTGTCCACCTCCCGCACCGCGTGGTCGGGGCCGTCGGCGGGATGCGGGACAATGCTGCTGTGGACACCGAAGAACTCACCTTCGACTCGGCCGGGCTGATCCCCGCGGTGGTGCAGCAGTACGACACCCGCGAGGTGCTGATGGTCGGCTGGATGAACGCCGAAGCCGTCCGCCGGACCGCGGCGACCGGGCGCGGCACCTTCTGGTCGCGCAGCCGCCAGGAGTACTGGGTGAAGGGGGAGACCTCCGGGCATCGCCAGCACGTGAAGCAGATCCTGGTCGACTGCGACGCCGACACCCTGCTGGTCCTGGTCGATCAGGAGGGTCCGGCCTGTCACAAGGGCACCCGGAGCTGCTTCGAGCACGGTGAGATCGAGGTCCAGGCATGAACTCTCCCGACCTGGAGACCTTCCGCGAGTACGCCAAGGACCGCCGGGTCATCCCGGTGACGCGACGGCTGCTCGCCGACGCGGAGACCCCGATCGGCGTCTACGGCAAGCTCACGGCCGAGCGCGAGGGCACCTTCCTGCTGGAGTCGGCGGAGAACGGCGGCGTCTGGTCGCGGTACTCGTTCATCGGCGTCCGCAGTGCCGCGACGCTGACCGAGCGCAACGGCGAGGCGGTCTGGACCGGCAAGCCGCCGGTCGGCCTGCCGCAGACCGGTGATCCGCTGCAGGCGCTGCGGGAGACGCTGGAGATCCTGCACACGCCGCGGCTGCCCGACCTGCCCCCGCTGACCGGTGGCATGGTCGGCTTCCTCGGGTACGACGCGGTCCGCCGGCTGGAGAAGTTGCCGGACACAACGACCGACGACCTCGGGCTGCCCGAGCTGACCTTCCTGTTCGCCACCGACCTGGCCGCGCTCGACCACGAGACCGGCGAGATCTGGCTGATCGCGAACGCGGTCAACTGGGACGACTCCGACGAGCGGGTGGACGAGTCGTACGCCGACGCCGTCCGCCGGCTCGACGCGATGGAACGCGATCTGGCCCGGCCCACCCCGTCGTACGTGGTGAAGGCCGACCGCGGCGCGCTGCCAGACCCGCACCGGCAGCGCTCCAGCGCGGAGTACCGGCAGGCAGTGGAGACCGCCAAGGAGGAGATCCGGGCGGGTGAGGCGTTCCAGATCGTCGTCTCGCAGCGGTTCGAGCTGCAGACCTCCGCGAGCGCCCTCGACATCTACCGGGTGCTGCGCCGCTCGAACCCGAGCCCGTACATGTACCTCGTCCGCCTGGACGGCTTCGACATCGTCGGGTCCAGCCCCGAGGCGCTGGTCAAGGTCACCGACAACAAGGTGATCCTGCACCCGATCGCCGGCACCCGCCCCCGCGGCGGCACGCCGGAGGAGGACCGGGCGCTGGAGGAGGAGCTGCGCGCCGACGCCAAGGAGCGCGCCGAGCACCTGATGCTGGTCGACCTCGGCCGCAACGACGTCGGCCGGGTCTGCGCGCCCGGCACGGTCGAGGTGGTCGACTTCATGGACGTCCGCCGGTACAGCCACGTGATGCACCTGGAGTCGACCGTCACCGGCCGGCTGCAGGCGGGCAAGACCGCCTTCGACGCGCTCACCGCGGCCTTCCCGGCAGGGACGCTGTCGGGAGCACCGAAACCGCGGGCGATGGAGATCATCGACAAGCTGGAGGTCACCCGCCGCGGCGTGTACGGCGGTGTGGTCGGCTATCTCGACTTCGCCGGTGACGCCGACACGGCGATCGCCATCCGGACGGCGGTCCTGCGCGGCTCGACGGCCTACGTCCAGGCCGGTGCCGGCATCGTCGCGGACTCGGACCCGGCCTCGGAGGACGCGGAGTGCCGCACCAAGGCCGCCGCGGTGCTGAACGCCATCGCCGTCGCCGGAACGTTCTCCGAGGTCTGATGCGCTCCCAGCGACTGGTCGATCTGCTGGCCCTGGTGGCGCTGGCGTTGCTCGCGCTCGCGGCGTACCTGAACTGGTCGATCGCCGACCCGGGTGGCGGCAGACCGGTGGTGAACTTCAAGGGCCATGACGTGACCCGGGCGCCGGTCACGCTGGCGCTGGCCTCGGCCGTGGCCGTCATCGTCACCAAGCTCGCCGGAACGGCGCTGCGCCGGGTGCTGGCCGCGCTGATGGTCGTGCTCGGGGTCGCGGCGGTCACGGTGGCTCTCCAGGTGCGCCCGGCGGTCGCCGAGCTGGGCAGGCAACGGCCCGAGCTCAGCGAAGCGGTGACCGACTCGGTGTCACTGAGTACCGGTCCGGCGCCCTGGCTGGCGCTGGCAGGCGGCATCGCCCTGATCGCGGCCGGGATCGTTGCCGCGCTGACGGCGCACCGATGGCGGCGTGCCACCCAGCGGTACGAGCGTGATCCGGCCGTGACACCGGCGGACCAATGGAAGGCGATCGACGCAGGTGAGGACCCGACGGTCTGACTGTCGGAGGCAACCGCCACAATAGGACGGGACGACGACGAGGAGTGGGCCCAACGATGGACAAGACGACGACGGATCAACCGGTGAGCTACGAGAGCGACGAAGCTCACGCGGGCGGGCACCACGGCAGCACTCCGGCTGCGTGGACCGCCGTAGTGATCGTGCTGGTGGGTTTCACCCTCGGTGCCATCGCGATGGTGATGGGCCCGAACTGGCTGTTGTTCTGGATCTCGGTCGGGATCGCCCTTGCCGGCGGCCTGGTCGGCAAGGTGATGCAGCTGCTCGGCTTCGGTGCCAAGTCCAGCGACCACTCCTGACGGACGGACCGAATCATGACTGTGCTTGACGACATCCTCGCCGGGGTCCGGGAGGACCTCGCGGAGCGCCAGGCGCGAACCAGCCTGGACGACCTGAAGCTGGAGGCGCAGCGCAAGCCTGACGCCAAGGACCCGATGCCGGTGTTCCGCGGCGACGGGATCGCGATCATCGCCGAGGTGAAGCGGTCCAGCCCGTCCAAGGGTGCCCTGGCCGACATCGCCGACCCGGCGGCGCTCGCGTTCGAGTACGCCGAGGGCGGTGCCGCCGCGATCAGCGTGCTGACCGAGGGACGCCGCTTCGGTGGCAGCCTGGAGGACCTGCGCGCCGTCCGCGGCCGGGTCGACGTACCGGTGCTGCGCAAGGACTTCATCGTGTCCTCCTACCAGCTCTGGGAGGCCCGGGCGGCCGGAGCCGACATGATCCTGCTGATCGTCGCCGCGCTCGAGCAGGAGGCGCTGGTCTCGCTGATCGAGCGGGCCTCCTCGATCGGGCTGACCCCGCTGGTCGAGGTGCACGACGAGGAGGAAACCCTGCGTGCGGTGGACGCGGGGGCTCAGGTGATCGGCGTCAACAACCGCAACCTGAAGACGCTCGAGGTGGACCGCTCGACCTTCGCGCGGGTCGCGCCGGTGATCCCGACCAACCTGATCCGGGTGGCGGAGTCCGGCGTCCGGGGTCCGCATGATGTAATCGAGTTCGCGCGCGCCGGGGCCGATGTCGTCCTCGTCGGTGAAACCCTGGTGACCGGCCGCGATCCGCGGGCCTCGGTCGCCGATCTCGTCGCTGCGGGATCGCACCCCGCCATCCAGCAGCGTCACTAGACGTCGAGATTCCCCTGCTCAGGCAGGGGAAATTCTCTGGAAGGCCAGACATGACTGCTGTGTTGCCCGACCAGCTCGGGCACTTCGGCCGCTTCGGCGGCAGGTTCATGCCGGAGGCGCTGATCGGCCCGCTCGACGAGCTGACGGCCGCCTGGCAGGAGGCCATGGCCGACCCCGCGTTCACCGGTGAGTTCGGCCGGCTGCTGCGCGAGTACGCCGGCGTGCCCAGCCTGCTGTTCGACGCGACCCGGCTGTCCGAGGTCGCCGGGGCCAGGATCCTGCTCAAGCGTGAGGACCTGAACCACACCGGCGCGCACAAGATCCGCAACGTGCTCGGCCAGGCCCTGCTGACCAAGCGGATGGGCAAGACCCGCGTCATCGCCGAGACCGGTGCCGGTCAGCACGGCGTCGCCACGGCGACCGCCTGCGCCTACCTGGACCTCGAGTGCGTCGTCTACATGGGCGAGGTCGACACCGAGCGGCAGGCGCTGAACGTGGCGCGGATGAAGCTGCTCGGCGCCGAGGTGATCCCGGTCAAGACCGGTAGCCGCACGCTGAAGGACGCGATCAACGAGGCCCTGCGCGACTGGGTCTCCAGCGTCGACAACACCCACTACCTGCTGGGTACGGCGGCCGGTGGCCACCCGTTCCCCGCGATGGTGCGCGACTTCGTCCGCGGCATCGGCGACGAGGCACGGGCCCAGTCGCTCGAGCTGCTCGGCCGGCTGCCCGACGCGGCGGTCGCCTGCGTCGGTGGCGGGTCGAACGCGATCGGCCTGTTCGCGGCGTTCGTCCCGGACAGCAACGTGAAGCTGTACGGCATCGAGGCGGGTGGCGACGGCTACGAGACCGGGCGGCACGCGGCGACGATCACCGCCGGGCAGATCGGCGTACTGCACGGTGCTCGGTCCTACCTGTTGCAGGACGAGGACGGGCAGACCATCGAGTCGCACTCGATCTCGGCCGGACTGGACTACCCGGGCGTCGGTCCGGAGCACTCGTGGCTGGCGGAGACCGGGCGGGCGTCGTACCGGCCGGTGTCGGACGCGGACGCGATGGAGTCGCTGCGGCTGCTGGCCAAGACCGAAGGCATCATTCCGGCGATCGAGTCGGCGCACGCGATCGCCGGCACGCTGGAGATCGCCAAGGAGCTGGGCCCGGACGCGACCATCCTGGTCTGCCTGTCCGGCCGCGGTGACAAGGACATGGACACGGCCGGAACCTGGTTCGGCCTGATCGACGGGGACGGCAAGGCATGAGCGACGAAGTTGCCCTGGGCAACGACGGCCGGGGTCGTTCCGGGCAGGCGATCCGGAAGGCCAACGACGAAGGTCGCGCCGCGCTGGTCGCCTATCTGCCGGCCGGCTACCCGACCATCGACGGTGGGATCGACGCGATCAAGGCGCTGGTCGACGGCGGTGCCGACGTGCTCGAGATCGGCCTGCCGTACAGCGATCCCGTGATGGACGGCATCACCATCCAGCGCGCCGCCGAGACCGCGCTCGCCAACGGGCTGCGCACCCGCGACGTGCTCGCCACGGTCGAGAAGATCGCGGCGTACTCCGACGTGCCGGTGCTGGTGATGACGTACTGGAACCCGATCGAGCGGTACGGCGTGGACCGGTTCGCGGCCGACTTCGCCGCCGCCGGGGGAGCGGGGCTGATCACGCCCGACCTGATCCCCGACGAAGGCGCCGAGTGGATCGCGGCGGCCGACAAGTTCGACCTCGACAAGGTGTTCCTGGTCTCGCCGTCCTCGACCGACCAGCGGATCGCGTTCACCACTGCCAACTGCCGCGGCTTCGTCTACGCGACCGCGGTGATGGGCGTCACGGGCGCTCGCGAGCAGGCCTCCGACCTGGCTTCGCCGCTGGTCGCCCGGACGAAGGCGACCACCTCGATCCCGGTCGGCGTCGGTCTCGGGGTCTCCAACGGGGACCAGGCGGCGGGCGTCGCGGCGTACGCGGATGCCGTCATCGTCGGTTCGGCCTTCGTGAAGGCGCTGGACGCGGGCGGTGCGGCCGGCGTACGGGAACTGGCCGAAAGTCTGGCCGAGGGCGTCCGGCGGGAACCCCGCAAGCTCCTCGACCGTTAACCCACTCGTGAGTCGAACCAGGAACGCGGCCGTTTTCTTCGCCGCGGTGGCTCTGCTTGCCCTCGTGGGCTGCAGCGGCGGGCAGAAGCAGACAGCGGACAACCCCGGCGGGGCCATCATCAGGACCCCGGCAGGGGATCCGAACGGGTTGCGGGGAGCAACCCTGGACCGGCCGTACGCGTTACCGGCCAAGGTGCTGACCGATACCGGCGGCAACGAGTTCAACCTGGTCACCTCGACCAGGAAGCCGGTCACGCTGGTGTTCTTCGGCTACACCAACTGCCCGGACGTCTGCCCGACCGTGATGGCCGACGTCGCGTCGGCGCTGACCAAGCTGGACGAGTCGGTGCGGGACCAGGTGCAGGTGCTGTTCATCACCACCGACCCGTCGCGTGACACCGGGCCGGTGATCCGCAAGTACCTGGACCGGTTCGATCCGGCGTTCGTCGGGCTGACCGGGTCGCTGGGCTCGATCAAGGAGATCGCCAAGGCGGTCGGCGTACCGGTCGAGGGGATGAAGAAGCTGCCGTCGGGTGGCTACGAGGTCGGTCACGGCGCGCAGGTGCTCGGGTTCGGCAAGAACGACAAGGCCGGTGTGCTCTGGCTGTCGAACGCGGCGATCGGTGACATGGCGCACGACTTCGGCAAGCTGGTGGAGGACAACCGGTGAAGGTCTGGTACCCGTGGATCTCGCTGGTCGCGAGACTGGCTCTCGGTGGCGTGCTGCTGGTCGCCGGCGCGCTGAAGGTGACCGATCCGGAGGCCGCGACCCAGGCGGTCCGGGCCTACGAGCTGCTCCCGCAGGGATTCGACGGCATCGTCGGGTTGCTGCTGCCGTTCCTGGAGATCGTGATCGGGATCCTGCTGATCGTCGGGTACGGCGTCCGCCCGGCGGCCGTCGCGGCCGGCGTTCTGATGCTGTTGTTCATCGCCGCCGTGGCGTCTGCCTGGGCCCGCGGCCTGGCGATCGACTGCGGCTGCTTCGGCGGTGGCGGTCAGGTCGCGCCCGGCGAGACGAAGTACCTGCAGGAGATCCTGCGCGACGTCGGCCTGGTGGCACTCGCGGCCTGGTTGTTCGTCAAGCCGTTCAGCAAGTTCGCTCTGGAAGCGGAACCTCACACCCCGACAGGAGTCACAGCGTCGTGAGCAAGTCCAAGGGTCGCGGCAAAGGTGCTGCCAACCGTCCGGTCAAAGGTCCGTCGAAGCCGGTGGCCAACCCGCTGGTGCAGCCGAAGAAGCGCCGGATCGGGCCGGGCATCGTGATCGTCGGCATCGTGGTGCTTGCGCTGGTCGCGGCCGTCGGCGTCGACTACTGGCGCAAGAACTCGTCGGTCGAGGTGAGCTCCGACGGCCGGGTCGAGCCGGCCATGATCACCGCGCCGGGCAAGAGCGGTGAGGGCGTCACGGTCGGCAAGGAGGGCGCGAAGACGCACATCGACGTGTACCTCGACTTCCGCTGCCCGCACTGCGCGGAGTTCGAGCGCGAGACCGGGCCGGCGATCGACGCGCTGGTCGAGGACGGAACCGCCACGCTGACCTACTGGCCGATGGACTTCGTCAACCCCGAGGCGTCGCCGCGGTTGGCCAACGCCTTCGCAGCGGCTGCCGCGAACGGCAAGGCGCTGACCTACGCCGACGAGATGTTCGAGGACTTCACCAAGGCCTGGACGACCGACCAGCTGCTCGAGCTGGGCAAGAAACTCGGCATCGGTGACGCGAAGTTCGAGGCCGCGGTCAAGGACAACAGCTACAAGGGCTGGCTGGACTCGATCTCCGACGCGTCCACCAAGCGCGAGGTGACCGGGACCCCGACGGTCTTCGTGAACGGCAAGCGGCTGGACGGCGAGCAGTTGACCGTCGACGGCATCAAGGCCGCCGTCAGCGGGATCAGCTGACCCGCTCCGTTCCCAATCGTGACCACGGGTCGGTGGTCGCGGTCGGGGCGGGACGGGTAGATTCCCGACTGCCATGTCTAGTCAGCTGCCTGCCGTGATCGTTCCGGCGTTCATTCCCAGTCCCAGCCAGGGCGTCTGGCACCTCGGCCCGCTGCCGTTGCGTGCCTACGCCATCTGCATCCTGATCGGCATCTTCGCCGGCTACTGGCTCGGCCGGAAACGCTGGGTCGCCCGCGGTGGCTCGGCCGAAGTACTGGCCGACGTGATCATGTGGGCGGTGCCGTTCGGCCTGGTCGGCGCGCGGATCTACCACGTGCTCACCGACGCCGAGCTGTACTTCGGTGAGGGCAAGCACCCGATCGACGCGCTGAAGATCTGGAACGGCGGGCTGGGGATCTGGGGCGCGGTCGGCTTTGGAGCCCTCGGCGCATGGATCGCCTGCCGCCGTCACAAGGTGCCGTTCCTGGCGGTCGCCGACGCGATGGCGCCGGGCATCGCGCTGGCGCAGGTGATCGGCCGCTTCGGCAACTACTTCAACCAGGAGCTCTTCGGGCGCCCGACCAACCACTGGTGGGGCCTGGAGATCGACCCGGTGCACCGGCCGGACGGCTTCCAGGACTTCGGCACCTTCCACCCGACCTTCCTGTACGAAGCCCTGTGGAACCTCGGCGTGATCGCCCTGGTGATCCTGGTCGGCCGCCGCTACAAGCTCGGCCACGGTCGCGCCTTCGCGCTGTACGTCGCCGGCTACTGCGCCGGGCGCGCCTGGATCGAGAACCTCCGGATCGACACGGTCAACGAGTTCGCCGGCCTCCGCCTGAACGTCTGGACGTCCATCGTCCTCTTCGTCCTCGCCGTCGCGTTCTTCGTCGTCTCCGCCCGGCTCCGGCCAGGCCAGGAAGACGTCTCCGCCCCGGCCGGCGACCCCGCCCCGACCGACAGCGCCGCTGCCACCGCGGACGAGCCGGCCGCTTCCGCTACAGACGAACCGGCCGCCACCACCGCGGACGAGGCTGCAAACTCCACCACCGCAGACGAGCCGGCAAACTCCACCACCCCGGACGAGCCTGCAAACTCCATCACCCCGGACGAGCCGGCAAACTCCACCACCGACAAGGCTGCAGCCTCCGCCGCCTCTGTTACACACTCCGCCGCTCCCACTCATGGTTCATCGGACGAGATCGCCTCGACCAGCAATCCGTCTGCCGCCGACCACCCCACCGCCGGCTCGTCGGTCTCCACCGCTTCTGTCACCAAGCCGGTTGTCGAAGAGGTCGGCCCGCACAGCCCCGTGGAGGGAGACAGGCCGGCACCAGACGGGTCCCGTGACTGACAGCAGCACCTCCGCGGCCGGCGACGAAGAGGTTTCTTCGGCGCCGGCGCCCGCGGTTTCCGAGCACACCAACGACCACCAGCATCGGGATGTCACCGGGGGCTGGCTGCGGCCCGCGGTGTTCGGAGCGATGGACGGGCTGGTCTCCAACTTCGCGTTGATCGCCGGGATGGACGGCGGCACCAAGAGCGGCTCCGGGTTCGTGGTGCTGGCGGGGCTGGCCGGACTGGCGGCCGGTGCGTTCTCGATGGCGGCGGGGGAGTACACCTCGGTCGCCTCGCAGCGGGAGCTGGCGCGCGCCGAGATCGAGGTCGAGCGGCGTGAGATCCAGCGGCACCCGGGCGAGGAGGAACGCGAGCTCTCCGAGACCTATCAGCACAAGGGTCTCGACCCGGAGCTGGCCGACAAGGTCGCCCGGCAGTTCCACGCCGACCCGGACCAGGCGCTCGAGGAGCACGTCCGCGAAGAACTGGGGCTCGACCCCAACGACCTTCCCTCACCGGTGGTCGCGGCGGCGTCGTCGTTCGTCTGCTTCGCCATCGGCGCGCTGATCCCGCTGTTGCCTTACCTCCTGGGCGCCTCATCGGTCCTCCCGGCCCTGATCATGTCGCTCACCGCCCTCTTCATCTGCGGAGCCGTCGTCAGCCGCGTCACCACCCGCTCCTGGTGGTACTCCGGTCTCCGCCAGCTCCTGCTCGGCGGCGCCGCCGCGGCCCTCACCTACTTCGTCGGCACCCTCGTCGGTCCGGGCATCGGCTAGCCTCTCGCGGGTGTTTCCCGCGACGATCGACGACCAGCCCGCGCAGTACCTCGACCAGGTGGGCACGGTGTTCGCGAGGTTCGACACCCAGGACTCCGGCAACCTCTCGTACGGCGTCGAGATCGCAGGTCAGCGGTACTTCGTCAAAACCGCGGGCGACCCCGCAGACCCGAAGCCGATCTCCGGTTTCGAGCGGCGCGAGCGAGTACTGCGCAACGCAGCCGCGCTGGCCGAGTCGATCAGCCACCCGCTGCTGCCGGAGTACCACGGACTGATCGAGTCAGCAGGAAGCCGTCACCACCAGATATCCCAGCTACGACTTGTTCCACGCCTCCTGGCGCGCCGCTGCAGCCACCACTGACCCCCGGATTTAACCCGCGGATGTCACTATGGGTAGACGCCGCAGTGAGCGTTTGCTTACAAGCTGTAGCGAAGCTCGGTTGTGGAATGTGAAAGGCGTCCCGGCGGTGGAATGTGTGTCCAGCCGGTGGGCGTCATGAGGTAGTCTCGGGACTCCCGGCTTGGGCCAGTGTTGTCCCGCGGCCAGTAGTTGACCGTAGGACGACGGGAGCCCCTGAATGTATGGTCGCGCCCCCCTTTCGAAGTGGCAGAGGCCCAGCGAGGGCCTGTACGACGGCCGCAACGAGCACGACGCGTGTGGTGTCGCCTTTGTCGCGACCCTGACCGGTGAACCGAGTCACGACATCGTGGCCAAGGCTCTGACCGCCCTGCGCAACCTGGAACACCGTGGTGCCTCCGGTGCCGAGCCGGACTCCGGTGACGGCGCCGGCATCCTGATCCAGATCCCGGACGCGTACTACCGCAGGGTGTGCGACTTCGAGTTGCCGGTCGCACGCAGCTACGCGACCGGTATCGCCTTCCTCCCGCAGGACCCCGACGACGCCGCCAAGGCGATCGCCCGGATCGAGGAGCTCGCGGCCGAGGAGAACCTCGACGTCCTGGGCTGGCGGGAGATGCCGACCGCTCCCGAACTGCTCGGTGCCACCGCCCGCTCGGTGATGCCGACGTTCCGGCAGCTGTTCGTGACCGCCAAGACCGGCCGGGTGCTCGGCCTGGCGCTGGAGCGGATGGCCTTCCGGCTGCGCAAGCGCGCCGAGAAGGAGACCGACACCTATTTCCCGTCCCTGTCGGGCCGCACCATCACCTACAAGGGCATGCTGACCACCGACCAGGTGGACAAGTTCTTCCCCGAGCTGACCGACCCCGACCTCGCCTCGGCGATCGGGATCGTGCACTCGCGCTTCTCCACCAACACGTTCCCGTCCTGGCCGCTCGCGCACCCGTACCGGTACATCGCCCACAACGGCGAGATCAACACCGTGCAGGGCAACCGCAACTGGATGCGGGCCCGCGAGGCGCTGCTCAGCAGCGACCTGATCCCCGGTGACCTGGAGCAGGTCTTCCCGATCTGTACGCCGGGCGCGTCCGACTCGGCCTCGTTCGACGAGGTGCTCGAGCTGCTGCACCTGGGCGGCCGGTCGCTGCCGCACGCGATGCTGATGATGATCCCGGAGGCGTGGGAGAACGCCACCACGATGAACGCCGAGCGCCGCGCGTTCTACGAGTTCCACTCCACCGTGATGGAGCCCTGGGACGGACCGGCCTCGGTGGTCTTCTCCGACGGCACCAAGGTCGGCGCGGTGCTCGACCGCAACGGCCTGCGCCCCTCGCGGTACTGGGTCACCGAGGACGGCCTGGTCGTGCTGGCCTCCGAGGCCGGCGTGCTCGACATCGACCCCGCCACGGTGGTGCAGAAGGGCCGCCTCGAGCCCGGCAAGATCTTCCTGGTCGACGTCGAGGGCCACCGGATCATCACCGACGACGAGGTGAAGTCGGCGCTGGCCGCCGAGCACCCGTACGACGAGTGGCTGCACGCCGGCCTGATCCGGTTCGAGGACCTGCACGAGCGCGAGCACGTCGTCCACAGCCACGCTTCGGTCACCCGCCGCCAGCAGGTCTTCGGCTACACCGAGGAAGAGCTGCGCATCCTGCTCACGCCGATGGCGAAGCTGGGCACCGAGCCGATCGGCTCGATGGGCACCGACACCCCGATCGCGATCCTGAGCGACCGGCCCCGGCTGCTGTTCGACTACTTCGCGCAGCTGTTCGCCCAGGTCACCAACCCGCCGCTGGACGCGATCCGCGAAGAGCTCGTCACCTCGCTGTCGTCGTCGCTGGGCCCCGAGGCGAACCTGCTCGACCCCGGCCCGGCGTCCTGCCGTCAGGTGGTGCTGCCGTTCCCGGTGATCACCAACGACGAGCTTGCCAAGCTGCGCCACATCAACCTGGACGGCGATCTGCCGGGCCTGGCGACGACCGTGCTGCGCGGTCACTACGAGGTCGAGGGCGGCGGCGCTTCGCTGAAGGCCCGGCTGGACGAGATCTGCGCCGAGGCCGACGCGGCGATCGCCGGGGGTGCCCGCATCCTGGTGCTGTCCGACCGGCACTCCAACGCCGAGCACGCGCCGATTCCGTCGCTGCTGCTGACCGCCGCGGTTCATCACCACCTGGTGAGGGAGAAGACCCGTACCCAGGTCGGTCTGGTGGTCGAGGCCGGTGACGTCCGCGAGGTTCACCACGTCGCCCTGCTGATCGGCTACGGCGCGGCCTGCGTCAACCCGTACCTGGCGCTCGAGTCCGTCGAGGACCTGTGCCGCCGCGGCACCTACCTGCCGGGGATCGAGCCCGAGCAGGCGATCCGCAACCTGGTGAAGTCGCTGGGCAAGGGCGTGCTCAAGGTGATGTCGAAGATGGGCGTCTCCACCGTCGCGTCGTACACGGGGGCCCAGATCTTCGAGGCCAACGGGCTGTCGGCCGACCTGGTCGACACCTACTTCACCGGTACGTCGTCCAAGCTCGGCGGCATCGGCCTCGACGTCATCGCCGAGGAGGTCCGCCGCCGGCACCTGCGCGCGTACCCCGCGGACGGCATCGTTGCGGCGCACCGCAAGCTCGAGGTCGGCGGCGAGTACCAGTGGCGCCGCGAGGGCGAGCAGCACCTGTTCGACCCCGAGACCGTGTTCCGGTTGCAGCACTCCACCCGCACCGGGCGGTACGACATCTTCAAGCAGTACACGTCCCGCGTCGACGAGCAGTCGGAGCGGTTGATGACGCTGCGCGGACTGTTCGCCTTCAAGTCGGGGCGCGAGCCGATCTCGATCGACGAGGTCGAGCCCGTCTCGGAGATCGTCAAGCGGTTCTCGACCGGTGCGATGAGCTACGGCTCGATCAGCGCCGAGTCGCACACCACGCTGGCGATCGCGATGAACCGCCTCGGCGGCAAGTCCAACACCGGTGAGGGTGGCGAGGACTCCGACCGCCTGCACGACCCGGAGCGCCGGAGCTCGATCAAGCAGGTCGCGTCGGGCCGCTTCGGCGTCACCTCGGAGTACCTGACCAACTCCGACGACATCCAGATCAAGATGGCGCAGGGCGCCAAGCCCGGCGAGGGCGGGCAGCTGCCCGGCCACAAGGTCTACCCGTGGGTGGCCAGCACCCGGCACTCGACGCCGGGCGTCGGCCTGATCTCGCCGCCGCCGCACCACGACATCTACTCGATCGAGGATCTCGCCCAGCTGATCCACGACCTGAAGAACGCCAACCCGCTGGCCCGGATCCACGTGAAGCTGGTCTCCGAGGTCGGGGTCGGCACGATCGCGGCCGGGGTCAGCAAGGCGCACGCGGACGTCGTACTGATCTCCGGTCACGACGGTGGTACCGGTGCCGCACCGCTGACGTCGCTGAAGCACGCCGGCGGACCGTGGGAGCTCGGCCTGGCCGAGACCCAGCAAACCCTGCTGCTGAACGGTTTGCGCGACCGGATCGTCGTCCAGACGGACGGTCAGCTGAAGACCGGCCGGGACGTCGTCGTGGCCGCCCTGCTCGGCGCCGAGGAGTACGGTTTCGCCACCGCTCCGCTGGTCGTCTCGGGCTGCATCATGATGCGCGTCTGCCACCTGGACACCTGCCCGGTCGGCGTCGCCACCCAGAACCCGGTACTGCGGGAGCGGTTCGCCGGCAAGCCCGAGTTCGTCGTCAACTTCTTCGAGTTCATCGCCGAGGAGGTCCGTGAGTACCTGGCCGAGCTGGGATTCCGGACGCTGAACGAGGCGATCGGGCACGCCGACGTCCTGGACATCCAGCGTGCGGTCGACCACTGGAAGGCCGACGGGCTCGACCTGTCGCCGATCCTGCACGTGCCCGCGCTGCCGGAGGGTGCTTCGCGGCACCAGACCGTGCTGCAGGACCACGGCCTGGACAAGGCGCTCGACAACGAGCTGATCCGGATCTGCGGGCCGGCCATCGACAACGGCGAGCCGGTCCGGGCGCAGCTGCCGATCCGGAACGTGAACCGGACCGTCGGCACCATGCTCGGCAACGCGATCACCAAGAAGTACCGGGCCGCCGGGCTGCCCGACGGCACCATCGACCTGACCTTCACCGGGTCGGCCGGCAACTCGTTCGCCGCCTTCGTCCCCCGCGGGGTCACGCTGCGGCTGGAGGGCGACGCCAACGACTACGTCGGCAAGGGCCTGTCGGGTGGCCGGGTGGTGATCCGCCCGGACCGCGAGGCGCGGTTCGACGCCGCCGACCAGATCATCGCCGGCAACGTGATCGCGTACGGCGCGACGTCGGGTGAGCTGTTCATCAACGGTGGCGCGGGGCAACGGTTCTGTGTCCGGAACTCCGGTGCCACCGCCGTGGTCGAGTCGGTCGGCGACCACGCCTGCGAGTACATGACGGGTGGCCGGGTCGTCGTCATCGGCGCGGTCGGCCGCAACTTCGCAGCGGGCATGTCGGGCGGCGTTGCCCACGTGCTCGACCTGGACTCCGCCCTGGTGAACCCGGAGCTGGTCGACCTGCTCCCGCTCACCGAGGCCGAGTCCGAGCTGCTGCAGGACCTGGTCCGCAGGCACCACGAGGAGACCGGATCGGAACGGGCGGCCAAGCTGCTCGCCGACTGGCAAGCGGCCGCTGCACGGTTCACAACAGTGATGCCTCGTGACTACGCCCGTGTGCTGGCAGCCAAGGCGGCTGCCGAACGCGACGGGCTGGACGAGGACGCCACCACGCGAGCGATGATGGAGGCCATCTGATGGCTGACCCGAAGGGATTCCTGACCACCCCGCGCGAGGTCGCCGAGCGCCGTCCGGTGGAGGAACGCAAGAAGGACTGGAAAGAGGTCTACCCCGGTGGACCGGGCAAGGCGCTGCTGCCGATCATCGGCAAGCAGGCCGGCCGCTGTATGGACTGCGGGATCCCGTTCTGCCACACCGGCTGCCCGCTGGGCAACCTGATCCCGGAGTGGAACGACCTGGTCTGGCGCGACGACTGGACCGGCGCGATCGAGCGGCTGCACGCGACCAACAACTTCCCGGAGTTCACCGGGCGGCTGTGCCCGGCGCCCTGTGAACCGGCCTGCGTGCTGGGGATCAACCAGGAGCCGGTGACGATCAAGAACGTCGAGGTCGCGATCATCGACAAGGCCTGGGAGTCCGGCGACGTCCGGCCCCAGCCGCCGGAGTGGCTGACCGGCAAGACGATCGCGGTCGTCGGCTCCGGCCCGGCCGGGCTCGCCGTCGCCCAGCAGCTGACCCGGGCGGGGCACACCGTCGCGGTCTACGAGCGCGCCTCGGCGCCGGGTGGGTTGCTGCGGTTCGGTATCCCGGAGTTCAAGATGGAGAAGGCGCAGGTCGAGCGCCGGATCCAGCAGATGAAGGAAGAGGGCACGGTCTTCCGCTCCGGCGTCAACGTCGGCGTGGACGTCACCGGCACCCAGCTCAAGCAGCGCTACGACGCCGTCGTGATCGCCACCGGCGCCACCGCGGCGCGCGACCTGCCGGTACCGGGCCGTGAGTTCGCCGGGATCCACCAGGCGATGGAGTACCTCCCGCAGGCCAACCGGGTCGCGCTGGGGGAGACGGTCGAGGACCAGATCCTTGCCACCGGCAAGGACGTGGTGATCATCGGCGGTGGCGACACCGGCGCGGACTGCCTCGGTACTGCGCACCGCCAGGGCGCCCGCAGCGTGACGCAACTGGAGATCATGCCGCGGCCCTCCGACGAGCGGCCGGACGCCCACCCGTGGCCGACGTACCCGATGATCTACCGGGTCGCCTCGGCGCACGAGGAGGGCGGCGACCGGGTCTACGCGGTCTCGACCAACAACTTCGTCGCCGATGCCGACGGCAACGTTTCTGGTCTGGACCTGATCGAGGTGGAGCTGGTCGAAGGCCGGTTCACGCCGGTCGAGGGCTCCGAGCGCACCATCCCCGCGCAGCTGGTGCTGCTGGCGATGGGCTTCCTCGGTCCGGAGAAGGAAGGCTTCCTGGAGCAGCTCGGCGTCGAGCTGGACGAGCGCGGCAACGTGAAGCGCGACAAGTCCTACCAGACGTCGGTCGACGGTGTCTTCGCCTGCGGTGACGCCGGCCGGGGCCAGTCGCTGATCGTCTGGGCGATCGCCGAAGGCCGCTCCTGCGCGGCCGGCGTGGACGCCCTGCTGACCGGTTCGTCGACCTTGCCGACACCCATCCCACCCACCGCTCGCCCCTTGGTCGTCTAGCAGCTAGGGGTGGGTTACCCCCCAGTACGGGTGGGTTGCCCCCCGGTACGGGTGGGTTACCCCCGGTACGGGTTATCCCCCGGTACGGGTGGTCACCCCCAGTACGGGTGGGTTACCCCCGGTTCGTACCGGGGGTAACCCACCTCCGCCCGGGGTAACCACCCCACTCGAGTGCGGCGCGACAGCGAACTTCTGCGGGGACGGGCTGAACCGCGCGCCGTGATGCCTTCCGTTTGATTCCGCGCAATAGGTTGGAGCCTGTGTCTGGACCGCTGGTGACAAGGGCCCGGCTCCGCAAAGCGGCGCCGTGGGGTGCGCTGGTACTGCTCTGGCTGGTGGTGTCGGCCTCGGTCGGGCTGCTCGGTTTCGGCAACGACTCCGAGCGGGTCACCATCGGCGCGCACGCCGCCAACGTCTCGCCGAGTTTCGACGGGCACGCGACGCTCGACCTCGGCGCGGTACTGCCGCGGCTGCGGTTGCCGACCGATCTGCCGGGCGGTCTCGGGATCAACATCGACATCCAGGAGACCGACGCCGACAACCTGAACGAGCTGCTCACCCGGGACGCGTTGATCGCCTCCCAGCCCGACGGTGAGATCGCCCGCATCCGCGAGGTGATCCGCGAGATGGCGGTCGACAACGCGGTCGCGGGCGCCGGCTCGGGACTGCTGGTCGCGGTGGTGGTGGCGACCGCCTGGGCGATGGTCGGCCCGCGTCGCCGCCGCGAGCTCTGGGTCGCGGTACACAACTCCGAACGCCGGGTCCAGCACCGCGCGATCGTCGTCCTGGTGGCGATGCTGATCACGATCGCCTCGATC
The DNA here is from genome assembly GCF_027627575.1 of Kribbella sp. CA-293567. Lineage (NCBI taxonomy): Bacteria > Bacillati > Actinomycetota > Actinomycetes > Propionibacteriales > Kribbellaceae > Kribbella > Kribbella sp. CA-293567. The sequence continues at coordinate 4,508,343 of NZ_CP114065.1, read as the reverse complement.
TTCGGGCCGGGCCGGATGCGGACCCCGGAGACGCCGCCGACCGAGTGGCAGCCGCTGTCCAAGCTGCTGCCCGAACTGTCCTTCGACGAGCGGCTGAAGACCGTCGAGGTCGCCTCCGGCTTCTCCACCACCGGCGGGATCGGGATCATCAAGACCGCGGTCGAGACCTACGAGCGGTCGACCGAGTTCTACGGGCAGCTCCGCGACCGGGTCAGCCGGGTGGGCGGCCGGATCCACCAGGCGGCGGAGGGGGAGACCATCGCGCTGCTGGTCTCGGACCGGCACGACAACATCGGGATGGACCCGTTCGCCGCCGAGGTCGCCAAGGTGGCCGGCGCGAAGGTGCTGATCGACGCCGGCGACGACTCGTCGTCGGGGCAGGCGTGGGAGGTGTTCAGCATCAACTCGCTGGCGCAGCACTTCCGGGACCTCAAGGTGGTCGCGGTCGCGGGCAACCACGACGCCGGCGGGCACATCGAGGACGCGATGCGGAAGAACAAGTTCACCGTGCTCGACAGCAAGCCGGTGGAGATCGAGGGGATTCGCTTCCTGGGCGACAGCGACCCGACCCGGACCGGTCTCGGCAGCGCCGACAGCGCGGGCGACGAGACCATCGCGGAGCAGTCCAAGCGGCTGGCCGACGTGGCCTGCGACCAGCCGGAGGACGAGCCGATCTCGACCATGCTCGTCCACGATCCGTCGTCTTTCCAGGACACCGCCAGCCGGGGATGCGCGTCGTTGCTGCTGTCCGGGCACCTGCATCGGCAGGTCGGGCCGGACACCAAGACGGTCGGCGGGCGATCAGTCACGACCTTCACCAACGGGACTACCGGCGGAGCGGCGTACGCGTTCGCTCTGGGGTACACGCTGCGGCGGCCGGGCCAGGTCACGCTGGTGACGTACGTGAAGGGCCGGCCGACCGGGCTGCAGACGGTGGTCGCGGAGCTGACCGGCGAGGTCACCGTTGGTCCGTACAAGCCGCTTCCCGCCTGAACCGGTCGTTGACCGGGCAGTAACAGGGGGCGGACCACCGGCGCAGTGGTCTTGTAGGAGTAGGGTTTTGTGACGTGCGTCGCGCAAAGATCGTTTGTACGCTCGGCCCGGCTACGGCCGCCCCGGAGCGCATCCTGGAACTCGTCCAAGCTGGTATGGACGTCGCTCGGCTGAACCTGAGCCACGGCGCCCACGCCGAGCACGAGCGCATCTACCACCGGATTCGCGCTGCAGCAGAGGAGACCGGCAAGAACGTCGGCATCCTCGTCGACCTGCAGGGCCCGAAGATCCGGCTGGCGGAGTTCGCCGAAGGCAAGGTCACGCTGACCTACGGCGAGCGCTTCACCATCACCAACCGGGAGGTTCCCGGTGACGTCACCATCTGCGGTACGACGTACCACGGACTGCCCGGCGACGTCAGCCCCGGTGATCAGCTGCTCATCGACGACGGCCGCATCGCCCTGGTCGCCGAGGAGGTGACCGAGACCGACGTGATCTGCCGCGTGCAGGTCGGCGGCCCGGTGTCGAACAACAAGGGCATCAACCTGCCAGGCGTCACGGTGAGTGTGCCGGCGATGTCCGAGAAGGACGCGGAGGACCTGCGCTGGGCGCTGCACCTGCCGGCCGACATGATCGCGCTGTCGTTCGTGCAGCGCGCGGCCGACATCCAGGCCGTGCACAAGATCATGCAGGAGGAGGGTCACCGGGTGCCGGTGATCGCCAAGATCGAGAAGCCGCAGGCGGTCGCCAACCTGGACGAGATCATCGAGGCCTTCGACGGCTTCATGGTCGCCCGCGGTGACCTCGGCGTGGAGCTCCCGCTGGAGGAGGTCCCGCTGGTGCAGAAGCTGATCATCGACCAGGCCCGGCTGAACGCGAAGCCGGTGATCGTCGCCACCCAGATGCTGGAGTCGATGATCTCCGCGCCGCGGCCGACCCGGGCCGAGGCGTCCGACGTCGCCAACGCCGTCCTCGACGGCGCCGACGCGGTGATGCTGTCCGGTGAGACCAGCGTCGGCCGGTTCCCGATCGAGACCGTCAAGACGATGGGCCGGATCGTGGCGTCGACCGAGCAGCACGGCCTCGGCCGGGTCGCCGAGATCGACTGGGAGCCCCGCACCAAGGGCGGCGTGATCGCCAAGGCGGCGGCCGACGTCGCCGAGCGAATGGAAGCGAAGTACCTGGTCGCCTTCACCCAGAGTGGCGACACCGCCCTGCGCCTGGCCCGCTACCGCACCGAGATCCCGGTCCTGGCCTTCACCCCGGTCCCGTCGGTCAGCGCCTGGCTGAGCGTCGTCTGGGGCATCGAGACCCACATCGTCCCGACCGTCGAGCACACCGACGACATGGTCCGCCAGGTCGACCAGCGCCTGCTGGAACTCGGCAAGCTGCAGAAGGGCGACCTGGTCGTCATCGTGGCCGGCTCCCCGCCCAGCATCCCCGGCTCCACCAACGCCCTGCGCGTCCACCGCATGGGCGACGCCATCGGCGGCATAGCCCCGGCGTACCGCGACTGACCCGATCCAGAGCTACAGCCGAAGCGGCCGGTCACCCGACCGGCCGCTTCGGTCGTTCGTCGTGCCGGCGGGTGACTAAGAGTAGTTGGTGATGAGGGAGCCGGCGCGACACGGTGGATCGGGAAGGGGCCGATAGCGGGATCCGGCCCTCGTACCGCTAAAGTTCTTCTGCGACCTCGCCGGGTTGGTGGAATGGCAGACACGACGGACTCAAAATCCGTTGCTCGCAAGGGCGTGTGGGTTCGAATCCCACACCCGGCACAGAAATGTCGGTGGCCGGCGCCACCATGAGGTATGCCGCACTTTCGGTCTCAGGAGACCGTCGACTCCGCGTTGCGCATGTCCGACGCCGGGGTGAGCGACCGGGTCAACGCCCAGATTCATGAGGTCGCGGTCAAGACGATCAAACGGTGGCGGCGGCAGTACCAGGAGCTGGGGCTGCCTAGGGGGCAAGGGTTTCGGCCGACGCCGTGTCCTCGGTGCGATGGGGCCGACCTCGATGAGGCGGCGTACGCGCTGCTGTTGGGGTGGTATCTGGGCGATGGGTCCATTGCCGAGGCGCGACGGGAAGTGTTCACACTCCAGATCGCGAACGACGATCGGTATCCGGAGTTGACTCAGGAGATCGCCGCGACGATGCGGATGGTCAAGCCGACGGGTAGCCCGTGTCTGAGGGGCAGTAAGACGGCGAGCTATACGCGGATCGAGGTGCGGTGGAAGCACTGGCCGTGTCTGTTTCCTCAGCATGGGCCGGGGCGGAAGCATCTGCGGAGGATCGAGCTGGCGGGCTGGCAGCAGGAGATAGTTGCCAAGTACCCCGAACAGCTGGTGCGGGGGCTGTTCCATTCGGACGGCTGCCGCTTCGTCAACTGGGCGAGCAAGCCGACGGTGGATGGTGGGACGAAGCGCTACCACTACATCCGTTACATGTTCTCGAACGAGTCCGACGACATCCGGAACATACTCACGGATGCCTTGGATTTATTGGGTATTCCCTGGCGGAAGCCCCGGGTGAACGTGGTTGCCGTCAGCCGTAGAGCGGGAGTCGACGCGCTGGATCGGTTTGTCGGCGGCAAGAGCTGAGGCCGGGCTCGATAAGGTGAGGCGTGTGAATGCTAAGCGGGTCGTGATTGCCGAGGACGAAGCTCTGATCCGGATGGATCTGGCCGAGATGCTGGCCGAGGAGGGGTACGACGTGGTCGGCCAGGCCGGGGACGGCGAGGAGGCCATCCGGCTGGCGATCGAGCATCGGCCGGATCTGGTGATCCTCGACGTCAAGATGCCGAAGCTGGACGGGTTGAGCGCGGCGGAGAAGATCGCGGGGGAGCGGATCGCGCCGGTGCTGATGCTGACGGCGTTCTCGCAGCGCGAGCTGGTCGAGCGGGCCCGGGACGCGGGCGCGATGGCCTATCTGGTGAAACCGTTCTCCAAAGCCGATCTGCTGCCGGCGATCGAGATCGCCGCTTCCCGGTACGTCGAACTGGCCGAGCTCGAGCGCGAGGTCGCCGATCTGTCGGAGCGGCTGGAGACGCGCAAGCTGGTCGACCGGGCCAAGTCGGTGCTGCAGACCAAGTTCGGGCTGTCCGAGCCGGACTCGTTCCGGTGGATCCAGAAGACCGCGATGGACAAGAGAGTCTCCATGCGGCAGGTCGCCGAGCTGGTGGTCGACGAGGCGGGTAGTGACGGCTGAATCACTCTCTGTCCACCCGGATCGGGCCCGGAAGCAGCGTTAACAGTCGTCACTGGTGCTCATGCTGCTTACGGGGGTAACGACCTCACAACACACGCTGCGTGACGTTCGCTTGTGGTGCGTCCGGAGGTCTAACCTGCGGGTGCTCGCGGCATTCGCGGGAGTCCGGGGGTTCGCTCGGACTATCCAGACATGGGAGGAACAGTGCAGCAGCGTTCCGTAGTACGGGTCGGCGCGTCGCTGATCGTTGCGTCGTTGGCCCTGACTGCCTGCGGTTCACGCAGCGGCGACGACAACGGTGGTGGCTCCGACAGCTCGACGAAGACCGCCAAGATCGGCGTCATCGCGCCTCTGTCCGGAGACCTGTCGGCGCTGGGTCTGGGTATCCAGCACTCGGTCGAGCTGGCCGTCAAGCAGGCCAACGACAGCAACGCGATCCCGGGCTGGAAGCTCGAGGTCGACGCGAAGGACGACGAGGCCAAGCCCGACGTCGGCAAGAACGCCGCCACCGCGCTCGCCTCCGACGCGAACGTGATCGGCGTCGTCGGCACCCTGAACACCAGCACCAGCCAGCAGGTCCAGCCGGTCCTCGCGCCGAAGAACATCGTCCAGGTCTCCCCGGCCAACACCGGCCCCGGTCTGACCCAGGGCGCCGACTGGCAGAAGAACCCGAAGCGGCCGTACCCGACGTACTTCCGCACCTGCACCACGGACGCGGTCCAGGGCCCGTTCGCGGCGCGCTACCTGTTCGAGACGGCCAAGATCACCAAGGTCGCCACGATCCACGACAAGAAGGCGTACGGCCAGGGCCTGGCCGGCACCTTCACCGAAGAGTTCAAGAAGCTGGGCGGTCAGGTCGTAGCGGCCGAGACCATCAACCCCGACGACGCGCAGTTCACCGCGGTCATCTCGGCGATCAAGCCCTCGGCCCCGCAGGCCGTGTACTACGGCGGCGAGTACCCGCAGGCCGGTCCGCTGTCGCAGCAGATGAAGGCCGCCGGCCTGAACGTCCCGCTGATGGGTGGCGACGGCATCTACGACCCCAAGTTCATCCAGCTGGGTGGTAAGAGCAGCACCAACGACCTGGCCACCTCGGTCGGTGCGCCGGTCGACACGCTGCCCTCGGCCAAGAAGTTCGTCGAGGACTACAACGCGGCCGGCTTCAAGGAGCCCTACGCCGCGTACGGCGGCTACTCCTACGACGCGGCCAACGCGATCATCAACGCACTGAAGACCTCCCTGAAGGACGCCAAGGACGTCGAGTCGGCCCGCCAGGCCACCGTCGATGCCCTCGGCAAGGTCTCCTTCGACGGCGTCACCGGCAAGGTCTCCTTCGACCAGTACGGTGACACCACTTCCAAGGTGCTGACCGTCTACAAGGTCGACGCCGCCAAGTGGGCGACGGTCGAGACCAAGGACTTCGAGACCAAGTAGTCGACCTCATGACCCCGGGGGTGGGACGCCGAAACGTCCCACCCCCGTGGCATGTCGAAAACTAAGTCAGTTGGGAGGTCGACGTGGACCAGTTCTTTCAGCAGCTCGTGAACGGGCTGACTCTCGGATCGCTGTACGCCTTGATCGCGGTCGGGTACACCGTCGTCTACGGCATCGTGCAGCTCATCAACTTCGCCCATGGCGAGGTCTTCATGATCGGTGCGTTCGGCGCACTGACGACGTACCTGTTGTTCTTCGACGGCCAGACCGGCCTGTGGATCCTGCCGGTCATGCTGATCGGTGCCGTCATCGCCTCGGTGGGAACCGCGGTGCTGATGGAACGTGTCGCGTACCGTCCCCTGCGGAACGCGCCACGGCTGGCACCGCTGATCACCGCGATCGGCATCTCGGTGTTCCTGCAGGAGTTCGTCCGGATCTTCTACGAACGCCCGAACTGGACCGTGCCGGTGCTGGTGGCGCTCTCGGTCGGCGTGGCCTGGGTGGTCGCCGCCCGGCTCACCACCGTGTCGCTGAACCACCCGATCACCAAGTGGCAGGACCGTGAGCCGCTGATCGTGGCCGCGGTGGTCGCCACCGTGATCTGGGCCGGTGCCCGGCTGTCGGCTCCCGACCTGTCGTTCCTGGTCTCGGCCGGTGTCGTCGTCGGCGGTGTCGTGCTCGGTACGGCGGCCGGCTTCCTGGTCGCCCGCCTTCGGGGCGGCGCCACGCGTTCGCAGGCGCTGACCAGGTCACTGGTCGCGATCACCGCGGTGTCGACGGTGCTGATGGAACTCGGCTGGCTGATCTACAAGGAACTGATCGCCTCCATCGAGTGGCCCAGCGCGAAGCAGCGGATCCCGTTCCCGCAGATCGACGTGGTGACCGGCCAGGCCCTCCAGGTCGGCGGCGTCACCATCCAGCGCTCGGCGGTCTTCACGATCCTGGCGCTGGCGATCTGCTCGGTGCTGCTGTGGTACTTCATCAACCGCACCCGGCTCGGCCGGGGCATGCAGGCGGTCTCGCAGGACCCGGACACCGCCCGGCTGATGGGGATCAACGTCGACCGGATCATCGTGGTCGCCTTCGCGCTCGGCGCGGCGCTGGCCGCGGTGGCGGGGATCTCGCAAGGCTTCCAGAACAACAACATCGAGTTCCGGATGGGCTTCCTGGCCGGCCTGAAGGCGTTCACCGCCGCCGTGCTGGGCGGGATCGGCAACATCCAGGGCGCCCTGCTGGGTGGTCTGGTGCTCGGCGTGGTCGAGACCCTCGCCACGCAGTACATCCCCGGTCAGTTCGGCGGTAGTTCCTGGAAGGACGTCTGGGCCTTCGCCATCCTGATCCTGGTACTGGTCTTCCGGCCGCAAGGTCTTCTCGGAGCAAGGGTGGTGGACCGCGCATGAGCAACGACCTGACCACGCGCACCCCCGCGCCGACCGCGGCCTGGCCGCTCGGCCTGGCCGGTGTGGCGCTGGTGATCGCCGGATCGTTCCTGTCGTGGAGCTACGACGGTTCGATCCTCGGCGACCTGTCGATCAACTTCTTCCCCGGCTCGCTGCAGATCCTCACGATCATCCTGGCGGTGCTGGCGCTGATCCTGCTGCTGGCCGAGAAGGGCCCGTTGCAGAACGGGCTCGGCCGCTGGCTGGACGCGACCCTGGGCCTGCGGGTGCTCGGCCTGGTGCTGACGCTGTACATGGTGATGGTGCTGGCCGCCATCTCGCTGGAGTCCGACGGGCTGATCAACGTCAACCCGGGTGGCTACGTCAGCCTGGCCGGCGCGCTCCTGCTGCTGGTCGGTTCGCGGATGCTGCCGCTGCGGCAGTTGCACGACCTCAGCCGGGCGAGACTGCCCGGCTGGGTGGAGATCCTCGCCATCTCGCTGATGATGGCGGCGATCCTGTTCGGCGCCGCGTTCTCGCTGGGCCTGACCGACGCCTGGTCGTTCGTGCTCTGCCTGGTCTTCATCGGCGGCGTGATCACGGTGCTGTTCCGGACCGGGGTGATGAGCTGGTTCGGCCACGTCGCGCAGCGGCACAAGAAGGTGCTGACACTGGCCGCCTTCGCGGTGGCGTTCTTCTTCCCCTTCACCCAGGGCGGGTCGGACGCGAACATGTCGATCGCGACCCAGGTGCTGATCTTCGCGGCCACCGCGATGGGCCTGAACATCGTCGTCGGTCTGGCCGGTCTGCTCGACCTGGGCTACATCGCCTTCCTCGGCTCCGGCGCGTACGTCGCCGCGATGCTGTCGGAGTCGGCGTTCGCGACCATCGACTGGCACCCGCCGTTCCCGGTCGTGGTACTGATCGGTGGCTGCGTGGCCGCCACCCTGGGCCTGATCATCGGTTCGCCGACGCTGCGGGTCTCGGGTGACTACCTGGCCATCGTGACGCTGGGCTTCGGTGAGATCTTCCGGCTGGCGATGTTCAACCTGGACGGCACCAACGGTCCGCTGCTGACCAACGGCCCGAACGGTATCCCCGCCATCCCGGAGCTCCAGGTCGGCAGCTTCAACTTCGGCGACGAGCACACCGTCGCCGGCCTCGAGCTCGGCCGCTTCTCGAACTACTACTTCCTGCTGCTGATCCTGATCGGCTTCGTCATCCTGGTCTTCGCCCGGCTGAACGACAGCCGGATCGGCCGCGGCTGGGTCGCCATCCGCGAGGACGAGAAGGCCGCCGAGGCGATGGGCGTGAACGTCTTCGGGCTGAAGATCCTGGCGTTCGTGATCGGTGCGTTCCTGGCCGGTCTGGCCGGCACGATCAAGGCGCACCAGGACGTTGCCGTCAGCCCCGACCAGTACATCTTCCTGGAGTCGGCGTTCCTGCTCGCGGCGGTCGTGCTCGGCGGTATGGGCACCATCGCCGGCGTGCTGCTGGGCGCGACCATCCTGAAGCTGCTGCCGGAGAAGCTGCGGTTCTTCTCGGAGTACCGGCTGCTGCTGTTCGGGTTGCTGCTGGTGCTGATGATGCGGTTCCGGCCCGAGGGGCTGGTGGCCAGCAGGCGACGGCAGCTGGAGTTCCACGAAGAGGACGAGGAGCTCGCGGTGGCCATCGAGAACGAACTGGTCGAGGAGGCGAAATGACCGTCACCGACGAAACAGCCAAGACCGCTCCGGTCTTCGGTGCAACGGTGCTGGAGGCCACCGGCGTGACCATGCGGTTCGGTGGTCTGCTGGCGGTCAACGACGTGAACCTGACCGTCCGCGAGGGCGAGATCGTCGGCCTGATCGGCCCGAACGGGGCCGGCAAGACGACCTTCTTCAACTGCCTGACCGGGCTGTACAAGCCGACCAGCGGGGTGGTCCGGTTCGCCGGTACGCCGCTGCCGCCCAAGCCGCGGGCGGTCGTCAAGGCGGGAATGGCCCGGACGTTCCAGAACATCCGGCTGTTCGCGAACATGACCGCGCTGGAGAACGTGATGGTCGGCCGCTACTGCCGGACCAGCGCGGGCGCGCTCACCTCGGTCCTGCGCGGGCCGAAGTTCCGGCGCGAGGAGAAGGCCACCCGGGCCCGGGCCCAGGAGCTGCTGGACTTCGTCGGGCTCGGCCGGTCCGCCGAGCACCTGGCCCGCAACATGCCCTACGGCGACCAGCGGCGGCTCGAGATCGCCCGCGCGCTGGCCACCGACCCGAAGCTCATCCTGCTGGACGAGCCGACGGCGGGGATGAATCCGCAGGAGACCAAGCAGGCCAGTGACCTGATCTTCAAGATCCGGGACTCCGGTCTGTCGGTGGTGGTGATCGAGCACGACATGCGCTTCATCTTCAACCTGTGCGACCGGGTGCTCTGCCTGGTCCGCGGCGAGGCCCTGATCGAGGGCAGCCCGGGTGAGGTGCAGTCCGACCCGCGCGTGATCGAGGCTTACATCGGAACGGGCGACGACGACGACGAGGACGAGGTGGACGTCAGCTCGGCCCACCTCCAGGACAGCACCGTCGCCGAGCAGGAGGGCAAGCCATGACCGCGATGCTCGAGGTCCGGGACCTGGAAGTTGCCTACGGCAAGATCGTGGCCGTCAAGCGGATCAGCTTCTCGGTCGAGCAGGGCCAGGTCGTCTCGCTGATCGGCACCAACGGTGCCGGCAAGACGACCACCCTGCGGACCATCTCCGGGCTGATCCGTCCGACCCACGGCGAGATCCTCTTCCAGGGTCAGCGGATCGACCAGACGCCGGCCCACGAGATCGTCACGATGGGCCTGGCGCACTCACCGGAGGGCCGGCGGATCTTCCCCCGGCTGTCGGTGGAGGAGAACCTGCTGCTCGGCGCGTTCTCCCGCAACGACCACGCGGCGATCCGCAAGGACCTGCAGGCGGCGTACGACCTGTTCCCGATCCTGGGGGAGCGCCGCAAGCAGCCGTCCGGAACGTTCTCCGGTGGTGAGCAGCAGATGCTGGCGATGGGCCGCGCGATGATGAGCAAGCCCAAGCTGCTGATGCTGGACGAGCCGTCGATGGGGTTGTCGCCGATCATGATGAAGCGGATCATGTCGACGGTCACCGAGCTGCAGAAGCAGGGCACCACCATCCTGCTGGTCGAGCAGAACGCCCAGGCGGCGCTCAAGCGGGCCGACTACGGCTACGTGCTCGAGGTGGGCAAGATCGTGCTGGCCGGCTCGGGCCGGGAGTTGTTGGTCAACGACGACGTGCGCAAGGCGTACCTCGGCGAGGACTAGCGTTCGCCGTACGAGAAGTTGCTCGGAGCCCCGGTCGCGAGACCGGGGCTCCTTGCCGTTGACAACGAATCAGTTGCGGACGGCCACCAGGAGCTGGACCAGCAGCGGCGCCACGACCAGGGCCGGCAGCAGGTCGGCGACCGCGATCTGCTTGATCTTCAGCAGCCGGAGGGCGACACCGATCAGCAGCAGGCCGCCAGTGGCTCCCAGAGCGATCACATGGGCCTCGGGCAACACATCACCCAGTACTGCGCCGACGGCCGTCATCAGCCCCTGGATGACCAGCACGACCAGTGCGGAGGCGGCCACGCCCCACCCCAGCGAGGCGGCGAAGGCGATCGAGGCGAAGCCGTCCAGCACGGCCTTGAGCAACAACTGATCGGCACCGCGCCCCAGCCCGTCGGACAGCGCGCCCAGGAACGTCAACGGGCCGACGCAGAACACCATCGACGCCGTCACGAAACCCTCGACGAAGGTGCTCTCGCCGTCACCCCGGCTGAACCGCCGCTGCAGCCAGGCACCGAACCCCTCCAGCCGCTGCTCGATCCGCAGCAGCGATCCGGTGATCCCGCCGATCAGCATCGCGCCGAGCACGATCAGTACCGGCGCGCTGTCGCCGACCGCGTCGCTCAGGGCCGCTTCGCCCACGGTGAGTGCCGACGTGATCGCGATCAGCAGGGTGACCAGACCGAGCGCGTCGGTGACCAGGTCCCGGGTCCGGTGACTCAACCGATGGCCGATGAGTACGCCGAGTGCCGAGCCGACGAGGACCGTCGCGACGTTCACGACAGTACCGATTCCGATGAACAAACCTGGTCTCCTGATTCGGTGCGCGGCCGGCCCGGCGTGGGTGGGTCACAGCTTTGCAAGTGACTCCGGAAGCCCTACTGTTGCGCGGGGGATGAGCGTATCGGCTCAGAGCCGTTCACCTCGGGGGTGGAGCAGAAATCTAGGAGGGCCACGTGGCACCAGCCATCGAGGTGCGCGACGCCCGCCCCGACGACGCCGAAGCTCTGGTCACGCTGTGGCGGGAGATGGCGGTCGGGACCGGACACCAAGCCCGGTTGCTGGCGGCGCCGTCCGTGCAGTCCGCCGAGGCGTCGGTGCGCAAGCACGCGCTGGATCCGGCCGGCCGGCTGGTGGTCGGCGAGATCGACGGGGTGCTGGGCGGAATGGCCTATCTGCGCCAGACCCCGATCAGCCCGTTGCACGACGAGGTCACCGTGACGGTCGAGTACCTGCACGTCAGCGACCACGCCCGCCGGCACGGCCTGGGCAAGGCGCTGATCGCCGAGGCCGCGGCCTGGGCCGAGCACGAGAACTGCCCGCACCTGGCCGTCGTCGCGCCGCCCGTCGCCCGTGAGGCGAACCGGTTCCTGGCCCGGCTGGGCCTCGGGCAAGCCGGCGTACTGCGCTTCGCGAGCACCCACACCGTACGGCGCAGGCTCGCGGCCGAGCACGCGCCGAACCTGCTGGCCCTGCTGTCGTCCCGCCGTTCCGTGATGGCCCGCCGCGCGCAGCTGGCCCGGTCGCCGATGACCGGCGGTCACGACGACGCGGAGTTCGGCGACGTGGACCGCGAGCAGGTCACGCTCCCGGCGGCGCCTGAATCAGCTGGCAAGTGATCCGCGCGGTACAGACCCGCTTGTCCCGGTCGTCGGTGATGACGATCTCGTACGACGTGGTGGTCCGGCCGAGGTAGACCGGCGTGGCCACACCGGTGACGACGCCGTCGCGAACCGCCCGGTGGTGGGTCGCGTTGATGTCGACGCCGACCGCCACCTTCCCGTACGCCGAGGCGTGCAGCGCGGAGCCGATCGAGCCGAGACTCTCGGCCAGCACACAGGACGCGCCGCCGTGCAGCAACCCGTACGGCTGGACGTTTCCCTTGACGGGCATGGTCGCGACGACCCGGTCCGGGGTCGCCTCGGTCACCACGATGCCCATCAACTCGAGCAGCGTCCCCTCCGTCCCCATTCCCGGCGGCAGGTCGGCGGCTGTGTTCTCGTCACTCATGACAGCAGGCTACGTGAGCCTCCGTGCGTGCAGAAACTGTCCGTGGGGTCCACTAGAGTCTTTCCGTGGCTCCTGAAACAGACTCCCCGACGATGACCAAGGATCCGGCGACGCCGGTGGGCGACTCCACCGCGCGACCGCGGCTCCTGCTGCTGGACGGGCACTCGCTCGCGTACCGCGCCTTCTACGCGCTACCGGTGGACAACTTCTCCACCAGCACCGGTCAGCACACCAACGCGGTGTACGGGTTCACCTCGATGCTGATCAACATGCTCCGCGACGAGCAGCCGACCCACATCTGTGTCGCGTTCGACGTGTCCCGCAAGACCTTCCGCGCCGAGCAGTACACGGAGTACAAGGCCGGCCGGTCGAAGTCCCCGGACGAGTTCAAGGGGCAGGTCTCGCTGGTCAAGGAGGTGCTGGAGGCGCTCCGCATCCCGACCACCGAGATCGACGGCTGGGAGGCCGACGACATCATCGCCACCCTCGCGACCCAGGGGGACGAGCGGGGCTTCGAGGTGCTGATCAGCTCCGGCGACCGCGACTCGTTCCAGCTGATCAACGACAACGTGACGGTGCTGTACCCCAAGCGCGGCGTCTCCGAGATCGCCCGGATGGACGCGGCCGCGGTCGAGGCAAAGTACGGCATCCCCCCGCGGCTCTACCCGGACTTGGCCGCGCTGGTGGGGGAGAAGAGCGACAACCTGCCCGGCGTTCCCGGCGTCGGCGACAAGACCGCCGCGAAGTGGCTGAACCAGTTCGGTTCGCTGAACGACCTGATCGACCGGGTCAACGAGATCAAGGGCAAGGCCGGGGAGTCGCTGCGCGAACACCTGTCCGACGTGATCCGGAACCGGCAGATCAACGAGCTGGTCCGCGACCTGACCCTGGACGTCTCGGTCGACGACCTGGTCCGGCACCCGTGGGACCGCGACAAGGTGCACACCTTGTTCGACAGCTTGGAGTTCCGGGTACTGCGCGAGCGGCTGGTGGCCGAGCACGAGCAGGTCGAGGAGACGATCGAAGACGGGTTCGACCTCGACGGTTCGCAGCTGAAGCCGGGTGAGGTCGGTGCCTGGATCAAGGAGCACGTCTCCACCGGCGCCCGCACCGGCGTCGCCGTCCAGGGCAGCTGGGGCCGGGGGACCGGCGAGATCACCGGCCTCGCGCTGGCCACGTCGTCGGGCGCGGCGGCCTGGTTCGACCCGGCCGCGCTGACGCCGGACGACGACGCGGCCTGGCAGGCCTGGCTGGCCGACAAGAACCAGCCGAAGGCGCTGCACGACGCGAAGGGTCCGCTGCTCGGCTTCCTGGAGCGCGGCTGGTCGCTCGGCGGGCTCACCTCCGACACCCAGCTCAGCGCGTACCTGGCCCGTCCGGACCAGCGGTCGTACGACCTGGCCGACCTGACAGTGCGGTACCTGAAACGCGAACTGCGCACCGAGGAGGTCGAGAACGGTCAGCTCAGCTTCGACGACGTCGAGGGCGGCCCGGCCGCCGACGCGACGATGCTGCGCGCCCGGGCGATCGCCGATCTGGCCGACACGCTCGACGAGGAGCTGGAGAAGCAGGCCGGTACGGCGCTGCTGGCCGACGTCGAGCTGCCGCTGATCGACGTGATCGCGGGGCTCGAGCGGGACGGCATCTCGGTCGACCGGACCTACCTGGAGGAGCTCGAGGCGAGGTTCGCCACTGGCGTCCGGGAAGCGGCCACGGCGGCGTACGAGGTGATCGGCAAGGAGATCAACCTCGGCTCGCCCAAGCAACTGCAGGTGGTGCTGTTCGACGAGCTGCAGATGCCGAAGACCAAGCGCACCAAGACCGGCTACACGACCGACGCGGACTCGCTGCAGTCGCTGTTCGAGAAGACCGAGCACCCCTTCCTGGCCTACCTGCTGGCCCACCGGGACGCGACCCGGCTGCGGCAGACGGTCGAGGGACTGCTGAAGACGATCAGCCCGGTCGACGCGCGGATCCACACCACGTTCAACCAGACGATCGCGGCGACCGGGCGGCTGAGCTCGACCGACCCGAACCTGCAGAACATCCCGATCCGGACCGAGGAAGGCCGCCGGATCCGGGAGGCGTTCGTGGTCGGCGAGGGGTTCGAGGCGCTGATGTCGGCCGACTACAGCCAGATCGAGATGCGGATCATGGCGCACGTGTCGGAGGACCAGGGGCTGATCGACGCCTTCAACTCCGGGATGGACTTCCACTCGGTGACGGCGGCGCGGGTCTTCTCGGTGGAGCCGGGGGCGGTGACGCAGGAGATGCGCGCCAAGATCAAGGCGATGAACTACGGCCTGGCGTACGGCCTGTCCGCGTACGGGTTGAGCCAGCAGCTGAAGATCGGCGTGGACGAGGCCAAGGGCCTGATGGACGAGTACTTCGAGGGCTTCGGCGGTGTCCGCGACTACCTGCGCAGCATCGTGATCGAAGCCGGCAAGAGCGGCTACACCGAGACGATCCTCGGTCGCCGGCGCTACCTGCCCGACCTGACCAGCGACAACCGGCAGCGGCGCGAGATGGCCGAGCGGATGGCGCTGAACGCCCCGATCCAGGGGTCGGCCGCCGACGTGATCAAGCTGGCGATGCTGAAGGTGGACGCGTCGCTGAAGTCGTCCGGGCTGAAGTCCCGGATGCTGCTGCAGGTGCACGACGAACTGGTCTTCGAGATCGCGCCGGGCGAGCGCGAAGCGCTGGAGGAGCTGGTCCGCCGGGACATGGGCGCGGCGGTCGAGATGACCGTCCCGCTGGACGTCTCGGTCGGCGTCGGCCGCACCTGGCACGAGGCCGCCCACTAGGTCGATCCAGGCTCGTGACGAGACGACCTGCTGGGTGATCACCCGGCAGGTCGTCCTGCGTTTCAGCGGATGAAATGTGGTTGGTCGCCGGCGGTCTTGGCCTGGGCGATCACGGCGAGACTGTGCTCGGGCAGCGGTGGCAGGTCGTCGAGGGGGAACCAGGCGACCTCCAGGTTCTCGTCGTCGTTCACCCGGGCTTCGCCACGGACGGCGTGGCAGTGGAACGTCAGATCGAGGAACTGGACCTGGTCGCCGTTGGGATAGCAGCTCGGCGGCAGCGTCTCGATGCTGAGCAGGCGGACGATCTCCGCCTCGACGCCGGTCTCCTCCTCGATCTCGCGCAGCAGTCCGGGAGCCGGCTGCTCGCCCGGCTCGAGGATCCCGGCCGGTAACGACCACCGGCCGGTGTCGCGCCGGCGGGCCAGCAGGATGCGTTCTTCGTCGTCCAGGACGACCCCGGTGATGCCGGTCAGCCAGAGCAGGTCGTGCCCGATCTTCTCGCGCAGGTGAAGGATGAACTTCGGCGTCGTCATACCGCCGAGCCTAGAGGCCGGTGGAATTTCACGACCTGAAACAAGCACCGGGAAAGCGCTACCCCTTCCCTGGCCGGATGTTCTGTGCAATTCTGCCGGACAAGAATCCGAGATCCTATCGGATATCTCATCATCGGCATCAGGAGGCGGGATGTCAGAAGATCAAGCCCGGCAGGACGGAGTACGGCGGCGCTCGTTCGTCGCCGGAGCACTGGGAATCACCGCCGCAGCCAGTACAGGCGGAGTGCTGAGCGGTTGCAGTGCGAGCGAGGCGGCGGTGGGCGCGAGTCCCGACAGCCTCAGCGCCCCGGCCGCCCAACTCGGCGCGAAGAAGGCCGGAATCAACTACCCACCTGGGTACGTCGGACCGGTGGCCCGCGAGCAGCGCGCGATCGTCACCGAGCCGGTCACCTTCACGCTGGTCGTTCCGCAGAACCTGACGGTCGGCGACTGGTCCAAGAACGCCTTCACCCACTGGATGCAGCAGCAGACCGGGATCAGGATCGAGTTCCGCCAGGTGGCCGGCAACGGGGACGACCCGGAGACGATGACGAAGGTCAACGCGATGATGGCCGCCGGCGACATCCCGGACGCCTTCCTCGGCATCACCTTCACCCGCTCCCAGCTCTACCTGTACGGCGCGCAGAACCTGTTCGTCGACCTCGATCCCTACCTGGACAAGTACGCGCCGAACCTGCAGTCGGCGCTGAAGGACTATCCCGAGGCGCGCAAGCTGATGGTCTCGCCGGACAAGAGCATCTACAGCTTTCCCGACCTCAACGACTGCTACCACTGCCGCGCCTCCAACGGCCGGACCTTCCTCAACACCGACTGGATCCGCAAGGTCGGCCTGTCGATGCCGACGACGACCGGCGAGTTCCGCGAGCTGCTGACCGCGTTCAAGCGCGCGGATCCCGGCGGCCGCGGCCGGACGGTCCCGTTCGCCGGCTTCAAGGACGCACCGCTGGACACCTATTTCATGAACGCTTTCCTCTACAACCCCGGCGATCCCTGGCTGGTGGTCAACGACGGCAAGGTCGAGGCCAACTACGTCAAGGACGAGTGGCGCGAGGCGCTGAAGTACCTGCGCGGCCTGTACGCCGACGGCCTGCTGAACAAGGACGTCTTCACCGCCGACCAGGACCAGATGAACCGGTACGGCAACAATCCCGGGGCTCCGGTGATCGGCGGCGCGCGGGCCTACTACTGGGGCTCGTTCCTCACCATCGACCAGACCGACCCGAACGCGCGCTGGCACCAGTACGCGACCGTCCCGCCGCTAGAAGGGCCGAACGGCACCCGGTACGCCGCCTGGGACTACCTCAAGGTCGGCGTGGAGGTCTCCACCCTCGTCGTCACCCGCAAGTGCCGGCGCCCCGACCTGCTGGTCCGCTGGGCCGACTTCCAACTGGACCTCGAGGCAGTACTGCGCTCCTACGCCGGACCGGATTTCCGCTGGTCGGTCAAGGGCGACAAGGGCATCAACGGCAAGCAGTCCATCTACGGCTTCGACTCCACCTGGAACTCCGACGCCACCAAGGGCAAGACCTGGGACCAGTACGGCGTGATGTACCGCTCGGGCGACTTCCGCCTGTCCGAGCGGGTGGACCCCCGGAAGGCGACCTTCGAGTCGCCGCTCTACACCCAGACCCGGGACCAGCAGTTTCCCTACAAGCAACCGCTGGAGCTGCAGTTCCCGCCGGTCACCCTGGAGGCCGACCAGGCGGCGCAGGACGCGGAGATCGGGCTGAATCTCAAGGGTGAGGTGACCACCTCGCTGGCCAAGTTCGTCACCGGCAAGCTCGACCCGTCCGACGACCGGCAGTGGCGCGACTACACCGACCGCATCGGCAGGATCGGGCTGCGGCCCTATCTGGAGATCCAGCAGGCCGCCTACGAGACCTATCAGGGGTGATGGCGATGGCCACCGCAACCGAGGCACCCACCGGCGCGCCGGCTCCGGTCCAGGAGACCCGGTCCGACCGGATCGTGATGCTGTGCAACTACGCGGCTCTCGGCCTGTTCACGCTGGCCGTGCTCTATCCGCTGGTCTACGTGGTCAGTGCCTCGCTGAGCGACCCGAAGAACGTGGTCTCCGGCAAGGTCTGGCTGTGGCCGGTCGGCTTCAGCACCGAGTCGTTCAAGGCGGTCTTCGACTACGACTCGATCGTCAGCGGGTTCAGCAACTCGGTCTTCTACGCGGTCGGCGGCGCCCTGATCGCCACCGTGCTCACCCTGTTCGCGGCCTACCCGCTGTCGCGCAAAGGCCTGCCGGGCAAGGGTTTCATCATGGGGTTGTTCGTCTTCACGATGATGTTCAGCGGCGGCCTGATCCCGACCTACCTGGTGATCGACCGGGTCGGCCTGCTGAACACCCGGTGGGCGATCATCCTGCCGGCCGCGCTCGCGGTCTGGAACATGATCATCACCCGGACCTACTTCCAGTCGACCATTCCCGAGGAGCTGGTCGAGGCGGCCAAGGTCGACGGCTGCACCGACTTCGGCTTCTTCTGGCGGATCGTGCTGCCGCTGAGCAAGCCGATCATCGCGGTGAACCTGCTCTTCTACGCGGTCGCGCAGTGGAACTCGTGGTTCAACGCGCTGATCTTCCTGACCAGCGAGCACCTGTTCCCGCTGCAGCTGGTGCTGCGCCAGATCCTGATCCAGAACAACTTCGACCCGTCCCAGGTCCGCGACACCGCCGAGCTGATCCGGATGAAGGAGCTGCAGGAGCAGCTGAAGTTCTCGCTGATCGTGATCGCCACCATCCCACCCCTGCTGGTCTACCCCTTTGTGCAGAAGCACTTCGTCAAGGGGGCCATGGTCGGCTCGTTGAAGGGCTGACGCCATGGCCACGGACACTCTGGTACGACGTACTCCGGCAGCGCCCACCGCCGCGCGTCCCCGCCGGCACGGAGCCGGCCTCGGCACCCGGATGCGCCGCAACTGGCAGCTCTACGCGATGCTCGCGGTGCCGCTGATCTGGCTGGCGATCTTCGCCTACTGGCCGATGTACGGCGCGATCATCGCCTTCAAGGACTACAACGTCGTCGACGGCATCCTCGGCAGCCGGTGGGTCGGTTTCAAGCACTTCGAACGGTTCGTCGAGTCGTACCAGTTCTGGCGGCTGCTCAAGAACACGCTGGTGCTGCACGTCTACGAGCTGCTCGCGACCTTCTGGCTGCCGATCGTGCTGGCGCTCGGCCTGAACATGGCCCGGCGCCGCTGGTACCGGCGGTCGGTCCAGCTGATCACCTACGCGCCGCACTTCATCTCCACCGTGGTCGTGGTCGGGCTGATCGTGGTGATCGTCGACCCGAACAGTGGCGTACTGAACCAGCTGCTGGGCCAGTTCGGGATCGGGCCGATCGACGTGCTCAGCAATCCCGACTACTTCCGCCATCTGTACGTCTGGTCCGGTGCCTGGCAGACGATGGGTTTCTCGGCGATCATCTACCTCGCCGCGCTGACCAGCGTCTCGCCCGAGCTGCACGAGGCGGCCATCGTGGACGGCGCTTCCAGGTTGCGCCGGGTCTGGCACATCGACCTGCCGGCGATCCGGCCGGTGGCGGTGATCCTGCTGATCCTGAACATCGGCTCGATGATGTCGGTCGGGTTCGAGAAGGTGCTGCTGCTGCAGAACACGCTGAACCTGCAGACCTCGGAGGTGATCGACACCTACGTGTACAAACTCGGCTTCGCGTCGCAGGTGCCGCAGTTCAGTTACGCCGCGGCGATCGGCCTGTTCCGTTCGGTGATCGGTCTGGTCCTGCTGGTGCTGGCGAACTCGCTGGCCCGCAAGTTCGCCAAGTCCAGTCTCTGGTGAGGCCCGGCTAGTCCGGTGTGCCGGCCGTCTGGCGATGGAGACCCGTCGCCAGGGCGGCCGACAGGACCAGGGCACAGGCCGCGGTCATGCCGGCCAGGGTCTTGATGGCGGCGATGCCGGTGACGAGCTCCGTGCCGAGAACCGCGAAGGCGGCGATCGCCAGCGTGACCAGGCCGATCCAGATCAGCACCGCGGCGCGCTTCTCCTGCTGCGCGATGGCGGCGTAGACGACCAGTTGCAGTACGGCGTACGAGGAACCGGCCGCGGCGAAGATCCAGGCGAACGAGCCGAGGGCGGCGTACTGTTCCTTGCCTCCGGCAACGGTCACGACCAGGTCCGGCAGCAAGTAGGCGCCGAGCACGCAGCAGATGCCGAGCGCACCGACCGCCTGGATCGCGCGGCGCAGCCGCAGCGTGTCGCCGGGGGAGCTGGCGAGGGTCGGGAAGACGACCACGATGACGAACTGCGGCAGGAACAGGCAGGCCTTCGCGACGATGACGCCGGCGGCGTAGTACCCGCTGTGCCGGCCGTCCAGCAGGTTGCGGGCGAGCAGGACGTCGGCGTTGGCGATGGCGAAGAAGGCCAGCAGGGCGTGGGTGCCGTGCACTGTCTCCAGCAGCACCTCCTTCACCTGTGCGGGAGTGCCGCCGGTCGAGCCGCGGAGGAGCACAGCGCCGACCAGAGGCGGTACGGCGGCTCCGATGGCGACGCCGATCATCGCTGCCGTGAGGCTCGGGTGGATCACCAGTGCTCCGGCCCCGAAGGCGAAACGCCCGACTCCGACCGCCGTGTACATGGCGGCCAACTCGGTCCAGCGTTGACTGCCCTGCAGCACTCCGAGTTGAGAGCCCATCAGCGTCAGACCGCCGAGTGTCGGTGCCAGCAGCAGCACCGCGAGGATCGAGTCGATGTGGAGTGCCCACACCAGCAGCGGAGCCGCCAGCAAGGACACCGCGGTCAGTCCGAGCGCTGAGCGCCGGCCGGCCTTCAGCAGCGCGTCGGCGAGTGCCTCCCGGCCAGGGCCGACGTGAGTGGCGATCCGGCGAGCCCCAGAGGCCTGCAGACCGAGTGGCACCACGTTGCCGATCAGCAGCAGGCCCAGCAGCGCGATGACGGCGCTGAACTGCTCCGGCACCAGCCTGCGGACCGCAAACAAGGTGAAACCGTAAGCCGCTACGTTCATGATGGCCATGCCGACCGCCACCACGGTCGCGCTGCGCAGGAAGCCGAGCTTCGGCGCGGCGGGCTGCTGGTCAGGAGTCGTCTCAGAGGTCATGCGGCTTCTGTTCTGCTGGCTGGCGAGTAGGTTGCGCTGAAGACTACTTGCGAGGAGGTAGGCGTGGAGGGGGGATACACCCGGCTGGCCCGGCTGATGCCGTGGGCCTGGCCGGTACTGCTGACAGTGCTGATCACCACGCCGCTGCTCGCTCCTGGCTACGTGCTCGGCTACGACCTGGTGTTCGTGCCGGACCTCACGCTACGGCTTGACCTGTTCGGTGTCACAACCGCCTTACCGCGTGCGGTCCCGTCGGACGTGCTGGTCGCGGTACTGGACGAACTGGTCGGTGGTCAGGCGCTGAACAAGCTGGTGCTGGTCGCGATCCCGCTGCTGAGCGGGCTGGGCATGACGGCGCTGTGGCGGTCTCTGCAGCTGGGTGGACCTCTGGCCGGCGCCGCGGCCACCACGCTCTACGTGTGGAACCCGTTCGTGGCCGAGCGCTTCCACCTCGGCGCCTGGGCGCTGCTCCTCGGGTACGCCGCCCTGCCGTGGCTGGTGCGCGGCGCACTGAAGGTGAGACGCGGCGAGGGCTGGCGCGGCTTCTTGCTGGCTTCGGCCGGCTGCGCGCTCACGGCATCCGGTGGGATCACCGGCTTGCTGCTGGCCGCTGCCCTCCTGTTCTGGCCGAGCCCGAGGTCGGACGCCGCGCCGCAGCACACCGGTGGAGGCGACCGGCGGCTCCGCCTTCTTCGAGCCGCGTCCTCGCCCAGCCGCGTTTTCCTCGGCGCTGTCCTCTTGAACGCACCCTGGCTCGTCGCCGGCCTCGCCCGTACAGCGGCCGCGACCTCCGACCCTGCGGCGGTTCCGGCCTTCGCGGCGCGGGACGAGGGCTACGGCGGCACGCTGCCCACTCTCCTGACCCTGGGAGGAGTCTGGAACGCGGATGTCGTTCCAGGCAGCCGCGGGCAACTGGTGCCGGTGCTGCTCGGTTTTCTGCTGCTGTTGGTGGCTGTCGTCGGCGTGGTGATCTGGTGGCGGTCGGACCGGCTAGCGCTGGCGCTCGTAGCGGCTGCGGTGCTGGCCATCGTGATCGCAATGGCCGGAGTGGTGGCGCCTGGCGTGCTGGAGTGGGCGGTGCGCGAGGTCCCCGGGGCCGGCTTGTTCCGAGACGGCCAGCGGTACCTCGGCCCGTTGGTCCTTCTGGAGTCGATCGGGTTCGGGGCCGCAGTGGCCGCAGTACTGGGCGTGGCGCGGCTGAAGTGGGTGGTGGGCGCCACTGCGGTGTTGATCCCCATCGCTGCGCTACCGACGCTGGCAGGCGGCGACGGGCTCGAGTCGGCGCAGTACCCGGCTGACTGGGCTGAGGCTCGGCGGGTGCTGGCTGCTGACGACAGGCCGGGCGCGTTCATACCTTGGCCGTTCGAGTCGTACCGGGCTCCGGGCTGGAACGGGCGGCGCCCAGTGCTCGACCCGATGCCGCGCTACTTCACCAAGCCGTCGATCGTCCCCGACGAACTGATCGTCGACGGCCACCGGCTGGCAGGGGAGGACCCGAGGGCGACTGTGATTGCCACTGCGCTCCGGTCGGCAGTACGCGACCGGACGGATCCGACTGCGGTACTGAAACAGCAGGGAGTCGGCTGGCTGGTGGTGGACCGGGAGGCCGGTGGCCCGTCGCCGCGCGACTTCACCCCGCAGTTGGCCGAGGTGTTCGCCGGACCGACGGTGACGGTCTACAGTCTCCCCGGCGCCCCCGACCAGCAGGCCGGCCGCCCGTGGGCGGTCGTGCTCGTTCTGCTCGCCTGGACGCTGGCCGGCCTGGTGCTCGTGCTCGCCGCGGTGGGCGGAATCATCAGCCGCGGATCGAGCCGCCGCAAGCTCTGGTGAAGTTACTGGCCGGTTGTTACCATCCGGTTTACTTGTCTAGGAGGGGACACGCTTCATGGGAACTCTGATCGGTGCCGTACTGGCTGTCATCGCTGGTATGGCCGTTTCGACCGCCGCTGTCGTCGGGGTGGTGCAGACGGTGCAGGACAACCCGAAGGCACCCGCTGGCCAGACCAGCAAGGGCCAGGTGGACGTCCCGATCGTCGACTACGGGAGCAAGTGACCCGCTGGATCTGAAAGCCGGTCAGCGTCGGACGCTGGCCGGCTTCTCCGTGGACACGACCTGGCCGGTGAGGACCCGGTCGAAGCCGCGGACCGTGGCGCCCCAGGTGAAGTTGCCCGCCGACGCGAGCGCGCCCGCCGACAACCGGCGCCGGGCAGCCTGGTCCTGCAGCAGTGACAGGATCGCCTCGCTGAACTCGGCCTCGGTGTCCACCAGGAGCCCCGTGGCCTCGTGCTGGACCGACTCGGTCGGCCCGCCCGCACTGCGATAAGCAACAGTCGGTACGCCGTGCGCCGCAGCCTCGCCGACCACCAGGCCCCAGCCCTCCTTGAGGCTCGGCAGCGCGAGCACCCAGGCCTCGTCGTACGCCGCGTGCTTGTCGGCCTCGCTGACGTGTCCGCGGAACTCGACAGCGTTCTGCAAGCCGCGTGAGACGACGTACTCGCGCAGTGAGTCCTCCCACCAACCGGACCCGACCACGAGCAGCCGTGCGTCCGGCAACACCTTCCTGGCTTCGGCGATGGCGTCGACCGCGTGCTCCACCTGCTTGTGCGGCACGATCCGCCCGACGCAGACCACGGTCGGCGCGGCCGCCTGCTCCAGTTGGCGAGGCGGTGCCGGGTCGGTGCCGTTGTGGATGACGTCGATCCGGGCCTTCTCGATGCCCAGCGCGTGTAGTTCGTCGCGCGACGCGGAGGAGACCGTGACGTAGCGGCAGTCACGGTAGAGCCAGGGGGCGAGCCTGGACTCCAGCCACCAGCCCAGGCGTCCCTTCCAGCCCGGGTAGACGACCTGCCACTGCTCTTCGTGCACGTGGTGGACCAGCACGACGACGCCGGTACGACGTACGAGGCGGGTAAAGAATGGGAGGCCGTTCTGCACGTCGATGACGTGGGCAGGGCGCTGCAGCAGCGTGTAGAGCAGGCCGGCGAGGTAAACCGTCACCTTGCTGCCGCGGTACAGGTAGCGGACGTCGTGGCGGCGGGCCTCGCGGGGACTGCCGGGATACGCGGCGCAGAGCATGGTGACGGACCAGCCCATCGCAGCAAGGCCTCTGGCGACCTCCTCCACGCACCTCTCCGAACCACCACCCTCGGGGTTCGTCGTGTCCCGCCAGTTCAGCAACAGCACGCTCTGCTCGCGCCCCACTTCGGTCCCACCCTCACTAAGTCCGCCCCCGGAGATCAGGCCGCGAGGTTACCAGGGAGTAACGATGTCCGCCAGAGGTCGTGAAATCGGTTAGGGTCCGGCCTGTGCCCGAAGCGATTCCGAGCCCTGTGACCGCCGTCGGCTGGACGGCCGACCTCGGGCGTGCCGTGCGGCTGCTCCGGGCGTTCGGGGTCGAGCAGACCGATCCCGACCACTTCTACGGCACGCTGGCCGCGGACTCGGCCGGCCAGTTGTCGTCGTACGTCGACCTGCGCGGCGCGCGGATGCTCGACGTGGGCGGCGGCCCGGGCTACTTCGCCGACGCCTTCCGGGCCGCGGGAGCGACGTACTACGCGATCGACTCCGACCTGGGCGAACTGAGCGGCCGGGGCGAGCCGATGCCCGGCACCGTCCTGGCCAGCGGGATGGCGCTGCCGATCGCCGACGGCCAGATCGACGTCTGCTTCTCCTCGAACGTGCTCGAGCACGTGCCCGACCCGTGGCTGATGGCCGACGAGATGGTTCGCGTCACCAAGCCGGGCGGCACGATCTTCCTGTCCTACACCGGCTGGTGGGGCCTGCACGGCGGGCACGAGACCGCTCCCTGGCACTTCCTCGGCGGCCACCGGGCGGCGCGGCGCTACGAGCGCAAGCAGGGCAAGCCGCCGAAGAACAAGTTCGGTGAGTCGCTGTTCCCCATCACGGTGGCCGGCGGTCTGCGCTGGGCCCGGTCCTGCGCCGGCGCCGAACTGGTGGCGGCCTTCCCGCGCTACCACCCGCGCTGGGCGTACGGCGTACTGGCGGTGCCGGGGGTGCGGGAGTTCGCGACCTGGAACCTCGTAGTCGTGCTCCGGCGCCGATGAAGGCACCGAGCAAGGAGAAGGTGATCTGGCGGGCCCGGCTGCTGCTGGGCTGCCTGGTCCTGATCGCCCTGTGCTTCCACCAGGCGCCGGGGAAGATCGTGCCCGACACCAAACTCGACCTGACCGCCGGACCTGGCGCCTTCCTGGCCCGGTCGTTGCACCTGTGGGACCCGCAGGGCGCCTTCGGGCAACTGCAGAACCAGGCCTACGGCTACCTGCTGCCGATGGGCCCGTTCCATTGGCTGCTGGACACACTGTCGGTGCCGGGCTGGGTCACCCAGCGACTGTGGTGGTCGCTGGTCATGTGCGTGGCGTTCCTCGGCGTCTGGAAGCTCTGCGGTGCTCTCGGGTACGGCGCTCCGTGGGCTCGCTTTGTGGTCGCGCTGTTCTACGCGTTGAGTCCCCGGATGC
This sequence comes from Kribbella sp. CA-293567, assembly GCF_027627575.1. Classification (NCBI taxonomy): domain Bacteria; kingdom Bacillati; phylum Actinomycetota; class Actinomycetes; order Propionibacteriales; family Kribbellaceae; genus Kribbella; species Kribbella sp. CA-293567. The sequence goes on along the minus strand of NZ_CP114065.1, from coordinate 4,483,105 downwards.
TCGGCGAGGTCGCGATCACCTCCATCGAGGTGTGGCCGCTCGCGATGGCTCCCTGGGTGCTGCTGCCGCTGGTGACCCCGAAAGCCCGTTCCGGCTGGTGGCGGGTCGGCTGGTCCGCTGTGGCGTTCGGACTGGTCGGGGGAGTGAATGCGGTAGCGACCGGCGCCACGCTGGTGCTGCCGGCGTTGTGGCTGATCACCCGGCGCCTGGACAAGTCGACCCTCAAGGTCGCCCTGGGCTGGTTCGGCTGCGTGCTGGCCGTCTCCTTCTGGTGGCTGGTCCCGCTGGTGATGCTGGGCCGCTACAGCCCGCCCTTCCTGGACTGGATCGAGAACGCCGCGGTCACCACCAGCAAGGCGAGCATCTTCGAGTCCTTCCGCGGCACGTCGCAGTGGCTGAACTTCCTGCTGGCAGGAGATGGTCCGACCTGGCCGGCGGGCTGGCTCTACGTCACGCAGCCGGCCTTGATCCTCACCTCGGCCACCATCGCCCTGCTGGGGCTGGTGGGCCTGGCCATGGGCACGTTGAAGCACCGCGGCTTCCTGCAACTCTCCCTGGTGGTCGGCCTCCTGCTGGTGACGCTCGGCTACGCCGGCACAGCCGGTACGCCGCTCGCCTCACAGCTGCACGAGCTGCTGGACGGACCGCTGGCCGCTATCCGTAACACCCACAAGTTCGAGCTGGTGGTGAGGCTGCCGCTCGTGCTGGCGGCAGCGCACGCGTTGACGCGCCTGACGGCCTGGGCAACGGCCCGTGGCGTCCACCGCCGCATCGTGCCGATCGTGGCGGCTTTCCTGGTCGTGTCGATCGCCACGCCCGCGCTGTTCGCTCAGTTGCCGCGGCCGGAGTCCTACGAGGCGATCCCGGCGCACTGGCGGGAGGCGGCCACCTGGCTCGACGACCAGCCGACCAAGGGCAGTGTGCTCGTCGTACCGGCTGCGTCGTTCGCGGACTTCACCTGGGGCTCCACCAAGGATGAGCCGTTCCAGGCGCTGCTGAAGCGGCCGATGGCGGTTCGCGACGCAGTACCGCTCGGCTCGGCCGGTACTACGCGCTGGCTGGACGAGGTGGAGCGGCGCCTGGGCTCAGGGGTCGGCGACAAGACGCTGCAGCAAGCACTGGCCCGGGCGGGCGTGAAGTACGTCGTCGTACGGAACGACCTGCGGATCGATGCGCAGGTGAGCCCGACGATGGCTGTCCACGAGAGCCTGGACGAGTCCGGCCTGAAGCGAGTCGCGTATTTCGGACCGCCGACCGGCAGCGCCATGGAGCGGCCCGGCCTGACGCTCGACGAGCACACGCGACTCCCTTACCCCAGCGTGGAGATCTACGACGTCGGTGAGGTCAGCCCGGCTCGGCTGGTCCCGCAGTCGCAGCTGCTGGAGGTTCGCGGCGCTCCTGAAGATGTGCCGGGTGTGCTGACTGCTCTGGGTGGCTCACGGGAGGCAGTGACGAGTACTGACGCCAAGAACCTCGGCAAGCTTCAGTTGGTCCAGACCGACGGCCTGCAACGCCGGGAGGTGACTGTCGGCAGATCCGCGGACAATGCGTCGCCTGTACTGACCGCCGACGATCCTGGCCGGCAGAAACGACGCACGCTCGACTATGTCGTCGACCCGGCGGCCGCGTTGACGACGCGATCGTGGGCGGGCGGCGTCACCGACGTCCGAGCCTCCTCGTCGGCAGCGGATGCGGACGCGACCTTGCGGCTCGGGCCGGGCAACGGGCCGGCGGCAGCCGTCGACGGCGATCCCATGACCCGCTGGGTCTCGGGCAACTACGGCCGGAGCAGCGGGGAGTGGCTCGAGCTGACCTTCGCGGAGCCGCAGTCGCTGGAGAACCTGGAGGTGCGGTTCTCCCTGGCGGCCCCGACCACGGAAGGGGTCCGCACCCTCAAGATCGACTCCGACCGCGGCTCGCTGACCACCGTCGTCCAGAACACCGACCAGCCGCAGCGCCTGACCGCACCGCCGGGCACCACCCAGCGGCTGCGAATCACCGTCGGCGTGACGGACGGCAAGAACCCCAACGGCGTCTCGATCTCCGAGCTCTCACTGCCCGGCGTGACACCGGCGAGCAGACTGCTGATTCCAGCCGTGCCTGACCGGCGGCCAGACGCGCTGGTGTTCCGGAACCAGCAGGCCGGCCGTTCGGCTTGTCTGCACGCCGGCACCCGGCCGCTGTGCCGCGATGGCTTCGCCCGGGACTCCGAGGAAGCGACGGGACTGCTGCGCAGCGTCGAGCTGCCCGAGGCCGCGGCGTACCGGCTGCAGGGGACGGCGTTGCCGAAGGACGGCGACGCCGTGGAGCGTCTGCTGGACCGGCCGGCGCCGATCCGCGCGACCGCGTCGTCCCGCGCGGTCACCGCGCCGGAGGGCCGGCCGGGTGCGGTGGTCGACCGGGAGCTCGGTACCGGGTGGGTGGCCGGCCCGGCCGACCTGCAGCCGAAGCTGTTCCTGAGGTTGCCGGGGGCAAGGAAAAAGCCGGTCACCGGACTCCAGTTCCTGACCGACCCCTACCTGGCGGCGTCGCGGCCGACCATCGTGACCCTGCGACTGGACGGGGGCCCGAGCTCGGTCTACAAGATCGATCCGGAGGGCTTCGTCGCACTACCGGCCGGAACCACCGTGACGAGGCGGATCCAGGTCACCTTCACCGCCGACAACCGGTCCGTCGACGTGGACTCGGCCAGCGGGTTCGCCCGGCACCTCCCGGTCGGTGTCTCCGAGCTGCGCGTGCTCGGGATCGACGAACTCCGCAAGCCGGTCGACCTGGACGCCGCGACCGGATCGCTCTGCGGCTTCGGGCCGTCGGTCCGCGTCGACGGCGTGGATCTGCCCACGAAGCTGACCGGGACGGTCCGGGACGTCCTGCAGCGACGGCCGGTCGGATTCACGCTCTGCAAGCAGAACGCCGTGCGGTTGCCGGCCGGCCGGCACACCCTGGACATCCTGGCGAGCGCCGACTTCGTGCCGGTCGAGGTCAAGCTGATCCGGCCCGGCTTCGCGGCCACCCCCACGCCGGTCAAGAGTGTGGACGTCTGGCGGGCGACGCCGGCGTCGCTCACTCTCGAAGTACCGCAGGCTGACGAGCAGTCCGTCCTGACGGTCGCCCAGAACTTCAGCACCGGCTGGGAGGCCTACGACAGCAGTGGACGCAAGCTGGCTCCGCTGCGCGTCGGCGGCTGGCAACAGGGATGGATTCTTCCGGCCGGTCCCGAGCAGGTGGTCACCGCGCGCTTCACCCCCGACCGGGACTACCGCGCCGGCTTGCTGGTCGGTCTGGTGACCTTCCTGGGCGTCGCCGGACTGGCGATCTTCTCGCGTCGCCGGTCACGGCACACCGGCCACCGGCTACGGGAAGCCGGCCGGATGGCTCCTTGGCTGGCTTCCGTGCTCGCGGTGGCAGCAGGCACGTTCATCGCCGGCTGGATCGGACTCGCGGCCACCTTGGCCGCGGCGCTGCTGGCCTGGTTGCTGACCGGTCGCCGGTTCGAACTCATCGCCGTGGTGGTCGGCGTGGTCCTGCTGGGTTCGCTGGTCGCCGCGGTTCAGCCCTGGCCGGACGGCGGGACGGGTTTGACCTCCGGCTTCGTCCAGTCGTCGATCCTCTTCGGCTGTGCGTTGGCGTTGCTGTCCCGGCCGACGCCGGAGACGTCGTAGCTGCGGTCGCGCCGTCCCCAGCGCATCATCGGCCGCTCCAGCCCGTAGTAGCTGGCCGTGGCCACCGCCACCGACACGAGCAGCGTCGGCCAGAAGAGGATCGCGAACCGGCCGTCGAAGAGAGTCTGACCGACCAGTTGCTGCATCAGGCTCAGCACGATCGTGTGGTAGACGAACACGCCGTACGAGATGTCACCGGCGAAGCGGCCGGCCCTGCTGCCGAGGACGGCGACCGTCCGGCGGGTCGGGGTGATCGCGGGAAACACCACACAGGCGGCGATCCCGGTGTAGAGGGCGTCCTTCAGCACCGCCTGGCCGACGGTCGAGGCGGACAGACCGTACGGACCGGCGAGCGGGCTGGTGGCGATCAGGAAGAGCGCTGCGGCGATTCCCCAGACGGTGCCGGGGATCTTGGTGAGGGTGTCCAGCACGGACGGTCCCAGCCGGCCACTGGCGCGGGCCACCTGCCACAGAGCCAGGCCCATGCCGACCGCGAACCAGCCGATGTAACCGGGCAGCCAGAGACCTGCGCGCGCGTTGTCGGTCGCGGTGATCACGCCCATCCAGAGCGGTCCGAGCAACGTGAAGCCGAACAGCACCGCCAGCCGCCAACGCACGGCGCGCCTGGTCGGCCGCTCGTAGCTGGTCAGCAGCTTCGCGAGGAACGGCAGCAGCAGGTAGAACGCGACCTCGGTGGACAGGCTCCACATCTGCGTCATGCCGTGCACGGACGGCCCGTCGACGTAGATGTTGGTGAAGGTGGCCTCCCGCAGGTAGGACATCCACCCGACGGGCTGGTCGTTCTGCACCAGGAACACGGCCAGCAGGACGGCGACCCACAGGGCGGGCACGATCCGAAGGGCCCGGTTGCGTAGGTAGGGGAGCAGCAGCGGCGGCTCGGTCTCCTCGAACCACGCGACCACGTGCGGCCGGTAGAGCAGGAAGCCGGAGATGACGAAGAAGATCGCCACCCCGATGTCCAGCCGGGCCAGCAGGCCCGCCAGTGGACCGTTCAGCGACTCACCGGTGTTGAAACCGACGTGCGTCGTCAGGACGGCGAGAGCGCCGATCGCCCGGAGCCCGTCGAGGGCCGGGAACCTTGTGCGTCTCATCCAGTCCCCTGAGGTAGGCCGAGGTCGAATCCGCCGAGACAGATGTCGACGTTCGGGTCGAGGTTACGCAGCCGCACGGTGACGGGCTCGATCGGCTCGGACGGCCCGAAGTACATGTTGGCCAGACCGCTGCTGGGCCAGGGGTCCGCGGGCAGCGGCATCGCCACCACCTTGCCGCCGGCATCGATCAGCTCGACCTGGACCCGTGACTCCCGGGTGGTGGTGTAGGCGAGCCGGGCGAACCAGCGGGTCGGACCGAAGCCGACCCCGACCCGCCGCAGCGACTGCTCGAGCGGCTTCGTCCCGTGCAGCCACGTCTTGCAGTCGCCAGGGGTGCTGGTCTTCGCCCAGATGAAGAACGAGGTGGGCTGGAGCCGGCCGGCCTCGGAGACCGTGTACGGATCGCCGCCGGGTCCTTGCAGGCGGAACGGGATGCCGGCGGTGCGGAGTACGGGGGAGAGGCGGTTGTCCTTGGACAGGATCGTCGAGAAGCTCGCCGGCATGGTGATGTCCCACAGGTTGACCGACGGGCCGGCTTCTTGCAGTTCGGCGGTGAGGGTGTCGAAGTAGGCGCGGGACGGGTTCTGTCCCCAGAGCTGGGCGAAGCCGGCCGCGGAGACCACGGCGCCGGCCGTCCAGGCGACCAGGCAGAACGCGACGGCGGCCGGAATCGTACGGGCCGGCCAGGCCGGCAGCTTGACGGCTCGCGCGGTCAGGACGACGGCGAGGGTCAACGGGATCGAGAGGTCCGACCAGTAGTGGTAGTGCAGGGTGAAGACCCCACCGAAGGTCTCGAACCGGCCGTACGAGACGAGCAGCCAGGTGGTCAGCACGTAGGCGAGCACGGATCCCCACACCAGCAAGGCCCGCCGGTTCGAGCGCCAGGCGACGAACAACAGGAACGCGCACACGACTGAACCGATCACCAGCGCGGCGGCGGGCGCATCGGCCAGCCCGAACGGTACGGCGATCGGGCTCCATCGCCACGGCCCGCCGGCCAGCGACCCGATCGGTACGGCGAACGCGCGCCCGGCCAGCTCCACCAGGTCACCGAAGCCGGGCAGCCGGCCGGCCGAGGGCTGCCCGTTGGTCAGATAGACGATGCCGAAGGCAACCACCGGTACGGCGAACGCGGCGCCGAGCGGCAGGCTCTGCCGAAGCCACTCGCGCAGCGGGACCTTGCGGAGATAGAGCGCCAGGGCGAGCGCGGTCACCAGGACGAGACCCGACTTCTCCCAGCAGGCCAACGAGATCAGCAGCGACAAGGGGCCGTAGGCAACTGCCCGCCGCCGGTTGCCGGAGTACCAGTCGAGGGTGGCGTGCAGGACCAGCAGCCCGAAGACGTGGGCCGGCAGGTTGTTGACCGCGCTGGACAGCGACATGAACGACGGCATGCTGACCGGAGCGAGCGCGTAGAGGGCCGTGCCGGCCACCACCCACCAGTTCCTGCCCAGCAGGCGCAGCAGGAGGAAGCCCAGCAGGGTGATCGCGAGCGCCTGCATCAGGACGCGCCAGGCGACGGTGAGGTCGTGGTTCAGCGGGGCCAGCTGGGCGAAGACCGCGTAGACGAACCGCAGGCCGGGCGCGATGTGGTCGTTGACCGGGGTGAGCAGCTCGCCGGGCGCGAAGCCGCGGCCGCCCTGCACCAGGAACTCCAGGTCGTCGCTCATCCAGGAGCCGCGGCGGGCCAGCACGCCGAGCACGACGGCCTGGACGATCGCGATCGTCACCGCCACGACCCGCAGTACCGCCTCTTCCGGCGCGGCACGCAGCCGTCCGGACGCCCCCCAGAACGTACTCATGGGGCCGGACTATATGACAGTTCGGCCACTGCCGGACTTTCTCGCCGCCGGTCTCTGTTCAAGACACCTACTCGCTGGTAGCGTCCCGCGGACAGACCGGGAGGGGTTGTTGTGGGGAATCGCAGTCGTGTGCTGGTGATCGCACTCGGGATCTTCTTCGTGGGGATCGCGGCACTGGCCAAGTTCTACGCGTATCCGACGTTGGCGGTGGCACCTGCGGATCAGGTCGCGCACACCGTCTCGACGGGACCGAACGCGACCTTCTTCAGCGCCAAGGAGCTGGCCAAGAAGGAAAACCAGACGCTGGAGGCGCGCCGGACGGTACGCGGTGACGTCAAGGCCGCCGAGGACATCAGCAAGAAGCTCGGCCGCGACGTCGTCGTCTTCGACACCGCCGTGGTCACCGCCAACGAGCCGAACTACCAGTTCCCGGACGACCCGAGCGACACGGACAACATGCCGTTGAGCTTCGTCCAGGAGCGGGTCGTGCTGGACGCGCACACCGGTGAGGCGGTGCGCTGGGACGACAAGGAGACCGGCGAGTACATCACCACCACGCTGAACAAGGCCGACCGGCAGACCCTGGACAACGGTGGCTCCGACTTCTTCCGCGGGCACGAGGGACTGGTGCTGAAGTTCCCGTTCGGGACGGAGAAGAAGGAGTACAAGTTCTGGGACACCACCACCCGGAAGGCGTTCCCGGTCAAGTTCGAGGCCGAGGACGAGCTGTACGGCCTGAAGGTCTACAAGTTCGTGCAGGAAGTGCCGAAGCAGAAGTTGCTGCAGGCCACCCAGTTGCAGGTGCCCGGCAAGCTGGTCGGTGAGCCGGCCCAGGCCGCGGTCGCGGTGGACCGCACCTACCAGAACACCCGGACGCTGTGGATCGAGCCGGTCACCGGCGCGATCATCAAGGGTGAGGAGAAGCAGCTCGCTTCGCTGGAGGTCGACGACGAGCCGCGGCTGACCGCGACCGAGGTGACCATCGCGTACGACGACGCGACGGTGAAGAAGAATGTCGAGGGCGCCGAGGAGAACGGTGTCCAAGAGGGTGGCTACCAGGCGAAGGCCGCGCAGCTGAACCTGATCGGCTTCTGGGTGCCGCTGCTGTCGCTGATCATCGGGCTGCTGTTGCTCGGCCTGGTCGTCGCTCTGCAGCTCCGGACCCGGCCGGTGGTCGCGACCCGGGCGAAGTCCAAGGAGTCCAGCTAGCTCTTGTGGGCCGACCAGATCGCGGTACCGGGAACGAGCCGGCCGCGGTCTGGTCCCCAGCCGCCCCAGACCTGGTCATGGCCGGCCGGCCACTCGGGTTCGAGCAGGTCGGCCACCACGAAGCCGGCGCCGGTGAGGGCGCGGATCCAGTCGCCGGTGGTGCGATGGTGCTCGGCGTAGACGGCGGTGCCCTGGTCGTCGACCTCGACGTACGGGGTGCGGTCGAAGTACGACTGGGTGATCTTCAGGCCCGCCGGTGTCGGGTCGTCCGGCAGACTCCAGCGGATCGGGTGAGTGACGGAGAAGACCAGCAGTCCGCCCGGTTTGAGAGTCCGCGCGATCTCCCGTAGGGCTGCTTCCGCGTCGGCGACGAACGGCAACGCCCCGAACGCCGAGCAGGCGATGTCGAAGGTGCCGTCCCGGAACGGGATCGCGACGGCGTCAGCGGCAACGGTCCGTACCGCCGTCCCCGTCCGCTCGTCCAGCTGCTTGCCGATCCTGAGCTGCTCGACCGAGATGTCGAAGGCAACCACGTCGGCCGCGCGTCCGGCCAGCCAGCGCGAGCACTGTGCCGCGCCACAACCGATCTCCAGAACTCGTCTGCCGCGGACCGGGCCCAGCAACTGAGCCTCCGCCTCGTCGACACCTTCGGGGCACCAGATGAACTTGTCGTCCCCGAGGAACGCGCCGTGCTCCGCGAGGTAGTCCCCGGCGGCTGAGTCCCAATAGGTCCGGCTCGCCCGGGAAGTCTCAGGCTCCGAAAGCTCCACCCGCTGCGGCTCGACCACGCCCGCAGCCTATCCGGCCGCCCGGGCGGCGAGCGCGCGGTTCATCGCCTCGAACTGTGGCTTGATCGTCTCGTTCAGCATGCTGACGGTGAACGGGACGGCGATCCCGTGGAACCTCTCCTCCTGAACGAACTTCGAGCGGCCACCGGCCAGCGGCTCGATCCGGAACGAGTGCTCGCCGTCGAAGACCAGTCCCGGCGCGATCCGGCCGATCCAGCACAGCTCCCGGCCCGGCTCGACCACGACCAGCTCGGGAGTGAAGGTGGTCTCCTTCCCGTTCGTGTCCCTCAGCACGTTGGTGATGACCGCACCGGCCGTCAGCTCACCGGTCGACGAGACGATGAACGGATTCCACTCCGGGTACGCCGCGCGGTCGGCGAGCACCTTCCACACCTCGTCGGGCGTCGCGTCCACCTCGATCTCGGTGCGCAGCACGGTGGTGTGAGCGATCGCGTAGACGCAGTACCCGAGCAGCAGCACGAGGACCGCACCGAGTGCGGTGAGTACGCGACGGCGTACGGGGGATTTGTCGGGGACGGCAGCGGTGGTGCTCATTCGGACTCCTCAGGACCGAGGACGCTGCGTACGAGCGTCCTGGCGTAGTCGGGGGACAGCGGCTCGCCGGTGACGAGGAGCCGGTAGTAGAGCGGGCCGACCAGTTGATCGACCAGTACGGCGGGGGAGACGTGGTCGAGCACGATCCCGGCCTGCTGGGCCTCGGCGACCACGGCGGTGACGGCTCGATGGCGCTCGGCCCACAGGGCCCGGACGCTGTCGCCGACGCGTGGTTCACGAGCCGCCGCGGCCACCAGATCGGCGACCATCGTCGTGGGGGTCGCGGTGAGGTTGGCGGCGATGGCGGCGACGAGCTCGGTCAGGTCGCGGCGTGGATCGCCGGACGGTTCGAACAGGACCTCCTGGCGGAGTGCGGTGATCAGCGCGACGACCAGTTCGGCCTTGGTGGCCCAGCGGCGGTACAGCGTGGTCTTCGCGACGCCGGCGCGCTCAGCCACCCGATCGATCGACAGAGCGTCATAGCCGCCTCGGCGCAGCTCTTCGCCGGCCGCGGCCAGTACCCGGCCCTCGATCGCCGTATCTCGGGGTCGGCCGCGCGTCATGCATTTACGCTACCGCGGTAGCGGAAATATTCAATCAAAATAACCGGGTCCGAGCCCTTGCCGGAAAGGTGAGTTTTCTTCAAGCTGACTCGCACGCAAACTGTTACCGACTGGTCACTTAACGTCTAAGGCAGGCAGCATGCAAAACAGGTCAGCTCGTGCACGGATGATTGCGGTACTCGGTGCGGCGGTGGCGCTGGTCGCCGGTCCGCTGACGGCCCAGACGGCGCAGGCGGCCCCGGCCGCGGCCCCACCTCTGGTCTATGTGGCGATGGGCGACTCGTTCGCGGCCGGTTCGCTCGTACTGCCGGCCAAGGAGGTGCTGACCTGTGCGCGGTCGGCGGTCAACTACGCGTCGCTGATCGCCCGGCAGCTCGCTCCTGCCAAGTTCCGCGACGTCACCTGCGGCGCGGCTCAGACCACCCACTTCGCGAACCCGCAGCCGGGCATCGTGCTCGGCACGGCGGCGCCGCAGTACGACGCTCTGAGCGCCGACACCACGCTGGTCACGGTCGGCATCGGCGGCAACGACATCGGCCTGGTCGGTCTCGCGGTCTCGTGTGTGAACCTGCTGCCGCAGGGCCTCGGGAAGTCCTGCAAGGCGGCCAACACCGCCGGTGGCGTCGACAAGCTCGCGCAGAAGATCGACGCGTTCGCGCCGACCTACGGCACGGTGATCGAGGAGATCCGCGCGCGGGCGCCGCAGGCGAAGATCCTGATGGTCGGCTACCCGACGGGCATCAAGAAGGGCGGCTGCTGGCCGGTCGTGCCGGTCTGGGGCATGGACGCGGACTACCTGCAGTCGGCCCTGACCCGGTTGAACGTCCGGATGGCTGAGCAGGCAGCCGCGCATGGCGCGACGTACGTCGACCTGGCGACGCCCAGCGTCGGTCACGACATGTGCAAGAGCGCCGGTACGCGCTGGATCGAGGGTCTGATCCCGAGCGTGACGACGAACGGCCTGGTGCCGCTGCACCCGAACGCGGCGGGCCTGCGCAACGCAGTACCGACGGTCCTGGCGGCCGCCGGACTCGCAGCACCGACCAAGGCGTAGTCAGCCGCAGCGATCACGCTCAACCCGCCGTGGAGAAGTGCTTCCGCGGCGGGTTGGTCAGTGGTGGCGGTCCGGGGTTGTCGGTGAAGTGCGGCAGGATGCGCGGCATGGATGAGTTCGGGGCGATCGCGGCTAGCGCGGTGCCGCTGGCCGGCGGCTACGGCGGCGAGACCTTCGCTGTGAGCGCCGGCGGCGAGGATGCGGTGCTGAAGCTCTACGGCAGGCGCCCGGAGCGAGCGGCGGTCGACCTGTCGCTGATGCGGCTGGTGCGCGGACTGTTGCCGGTGCCGCGCGTGCTGGACGCGATGCCTGAGCCGGCGGGGGATGGTGCTCCTCCCTATGTCCTGTACGAGCGGCTGCCCGGGGTGAACCTGGAGACGTACCTCGAGACGGCCGGCGACGACGAGCGGCGCAGGGTGGGGGAGCAACTCGGCGAGTTGCTGGTGCTGCTGAGTGGGATGCCGTTCCTGAGCTTTGGCGATTTCACTGGGCGGGAGTTGGCGATCCGGCCGTTCGGGGTCGGTGAGCTGGCGGACTTCTTCCAGGAGCATGCGCGGGAGATCGGGCTGACCCGCGAGCAGGGCGAGCGGATCGAGGCAGTGATCGACGAGACCGAAGAGCTCGCCGAGACCGGTGCCGACCGGATCTGCCTGGTGCACAGTGACTTCAACCCGAAGAACCTGCTGGTCGATCCGGAGACCGCCCGGATCACGGGGCTGATCGACTGGGAGTTCGCGCACGCGGGATCGCCGTACGCGGATCTGGGGAACCTGCTGCGGTTCTGTGCCGATCCGGTGCTCGGCAAGGCGGTGCTGGACGTCGTACGGGACGGGTTCGACCTGGGTGACCGGCTCGTCGAGCGGGCTCGGGCGGCTGATCTGTGGGCACTGATCGACCTGGCCGCACGCCCCGCGGCCAACCCGGTGACGGCGGCCGCGAACGCTCTGGTCAAGCGGATCGGAGACACGGGTGACCTCGCGGGCGGTCGCCCGGATCCGGACGCCGTACGTTGAGTAGTGCCGCAGGGTGCCCCGGGTTGCCGTGCCTGAGTCATTACACGTATTCTGTGAGATGCGCTATGGGCCCGCGCGACCTCGGACGGAGCAGGCTCGTGCTCGCAGCAGTCGGTGGTGATTCTGTCCTGTTCAGGTAATCCAGCGTTTCTGATGCGATCCAACGGCCCGGGTGCACCCGTACGACACCATCAGCCCACGGAGCAACCCACCACATGACGGCCAGCATCGAGGCACCTCTCGACCCCGCAGTACGCACCACCCCGCAGGTAGCGGTCAATGACATCGGGTCGGAGGAAGACTTCCTCGCGGCGATCGATCTGACCATCAAGTACTTCAACGACGGCGACATCGTTGAGGGGACCATCGTCAAGGTCGACCGGGACGAGGTTCTCCTCGACATCGGTTACAAGACCGAAGGCGTCATCCCGTCGCGCGAGCTGTCGATCAAGCACGACGTCGACCCGAACGAGGTCGTCAAGGTCGGCGACCACGTCGAGGCCCTGGTTCTCCAGAAGGAGGACAAAGAAGGCCGCCTGATCCTTTCGAAGAAGCGCGCCCAGTACGAGAAGGCCTGGGGCACGATCGAGAAGATCAAGGAAGAGGACGGCGTCGTCACCGGTACCGTCATCGAGGTCGTCAAGGGTGGACTCATCCTGGACATCGGCCTCCGCGGCTTCCTGCCGGCCTCGCTCGTCGAGATGCGCCGGGTCCGCGACCTCCAGCCGTACGTCGGCCAGGAGATCGAGGCCAAGATCATCGAGCTCGACAAGAACCGCAACAACGTGGTTCTGTCGCGTCGCGCGTGGCTGGAGCAGACGCAGTCCGAGGTGCGGATGAACTTCCTCACCCAGCTGCAGAAGGGCCAGATCCGCAAGGGTGTCGTCTCCTCGATCGTCAACTTCGGTGCGTTCGTGGACCTCGGCGGCGTCGACGGCCTGGTGCACGTCTCCGAGCTGTCCTGGAAGCACATCGACCACCCGACCGAGGTGGTCGAGGTCGGCCAGGAGGTCACGGTCGAGGTGCTGGACGTCGACATGGAGCGCGAGCGCGTCTCCCTGTCGCTGAAGGCGACCCAGGAAGACCCGTGGCAGCAGTTCGCCCGGACCCACCAGATGGGCCAGATCGTGCCCGGCAAGGTCACCAAGCTGGTGCCGTTCGGTGCGTTCGTCCGCGTGGAGGAGGGCATCGAGGGTCTGGTGCACATCTCCGAGCTGGCCGAGCGTCACGTCGAGATCCCGGAGCAGGTCGTCCAGGTGAACGACGACGTGATGGTCAAGATCATCGACATCGATCTCGAGCGTCGCCGGATCTCGCTGTCGCTGAAGCAGGCCAACGAGGGTGTCGACACCGTGTCGGACGACTTCGACCCCACGCTCTACGGCATGGCGGCGACGTACGACAAGGAAGGCAACTACATCTACCCGGACGGGTTCGACCCCGAGACGGGCGAGTGGCTCGAGGGCTTCGACACGCAGCGCGAGGAGTGGGAGCGGCAGTACGCCGAGGCCCACACGCGCTGGGAGACCCACAAGAAGCAGATCGAGGACGCCAAGACGGCGGACGTCGAGGCCGGCGAGGCCTCCACGTACTCCTCGGCCGCCGAGCCGAAGGACGACGCTCCCGTCGAGGGCGCGCTGGCTTCCGACGAGGCGCTCCAGGCTCTCCGCGAGAAGCTGACCGGCCAGGGCTGATCCAGCTGTAGTTCCTGTACCACCTGCAGGACCCGAGACCCCCGCACCCCCGTACTGGGTGCGGGGGTCTCGGCACGCCGTAGGGTGCTGCTGTGCTGAGAGTTGGATTGACCGGCGGAATCGGGTCGGGGAAGAGTTCGGTGTCGGCGCGGCTGGCCGCGCGCGGTGCGGTCGTGATCGACTCCGATCTGCTCGCCCGGGAAGTGGTTGCGCGAGGCACCGACGGGCTGGCCGAGGTGGTCGAGGCCTTCGGCGACGTACTGACGCCCGAAGGAGAGCTGGACCGGCCGGCAGTGGGGCGGATCGTGTTCGGCGACGAGCAGGCCCGGCGGAAGCTCGAGGCGATCATCCATCCGCGGGTGCGGGCCAGAGCGGCCGAGATCGAGGCTGCCGCACCGGCCGACGCCGTGGTGGTGCACGACATCCCGTTGCTGGTCGAGACCGGCCAGGGCGACAAGTTCGACCTGGTACTGGTGGTCGACGTGCCGCAGCAGGTCCAGGTCGAGCGGCTGGTCCGGGACCGAGGGATGACCGAGCAGGAGGCGGAGGCCCGGATCGCGAGTCAGGCGACCCGGGAGCAGCGGCTGGCGGTCGCGGATCTGGTGATCGACAATTCGGGCGGTCTCGACGAGCTGGACGCGCGGGTCGGCCGGCTCTGGCCGGGCCTCGCCGAACGCGCCGGCTGACCGGTCCCAGGGCACGGTCTGGACACGAAAAGGTGACCCCCGGCCGGGAAATGATGAATCCCGATCGAGCTGTACGAGAATCGTCCGGGTTCGCCGGCGGAGTCCGGCCGACGTGACCAGCTCCCGGCGCGCCCCCGCGCCGGTCCGCAAGTTCCAAGGTTGGGAGGATGGCGTGGAGTGTCCGCGCTGTAGCTCTGACGTCCCCGAGGTCTCGCACTTCTGCCACCGCTGTGGCAGCGACCTGCAGTCGGCGGACGCTGGGCGCAAGAAGGCCTACGCGGCCAGGCCGGACGAACCGGTGGCCTCGTTCAAACTGGTCTCCACGATCATGCCGCAGGGCGCGGGCCGCCAGCCGTACACCTACAAGGTCGCACTGGGCATCGCCCTGCTGCTGACCGTGGTGACGGCCGCGCTGGGCGCGCTGCCGGTCGCGATCATGGTGGCCGCCTTCGCCATCCCGATCGTCTACATCCTCTACCTGTACGACGTGAACCTGTGGGAGGACGAACCGGTCCCGGTCGTCGCCGCGGCGTTCGTGCTGACCGGGGTGTTGGCCGCCGTCTTCACCTGGCTGTGGTCGGACCGGATCAGCCTCACCAGTGACCTGGTCGGCAGCAACCCGGGTGGCCCGTCCGGGCGCGACCTGGTGATCCTGATGCTGCTGGTACCGGTCGTGTCGGAGCTGATCCGCCAGATCGGCCCGATCTACCTGGCCTCCCGGCCGCGCTACGACGACCTGATGGACGGCTTCACCTTCGGTGTGGTGGCCGGTGTCGGGTTCGCCTGCTTCGAGACGCTGGTGCTGCACTGGGCCTGGATCAGCGGCGGCTTCGCCGGTCCGGGCAGCAGTACGGGCACCTGGATCTCCATCGTGGTGCTGCAGGGCTTCGTGAAGCCGCTGATCTACGGCTCGGCGACCGGTCTCGCGGTGGCGGAGTTCTCCGGTCTCGGGGAGAAGTACGACGGCTTCACCCCCCGCTGGGTGTTCGGCCTGATCCAGGCAATGGCCGTCAACGCCGCCTTCCAGGGCGGCGTCTACCTGCTCGGCTTCATCGGCGGGCGCGGCTCGACGATCGGCGCGATCCTCGGGGTGGTCTGGGGGCTGGTGCTGCTCGGCGCGCTGATCATCCTGGTCCGGACCGTGCTGCACAAGGGGCTGCTCGAAGCGGCCCTGGAGTCCGCCGCCCGCGGTGGCTCGAACCACGCTTCGGGCGAGCTCGCGTTCTGCTCGCGCTGCGAGATGCCGCTGCTGCCGCACTCCGACTTCTGCTCCGCCTGCGGGAACTCGGTACGATCCGTGCCGAAGTCCGAGCGTGGCGTGGCAGCGCGGGGGAGCGTTCCGGCCGCCGGCTTCGACGGGATCACTGGGGAGACGCAGGCATGAGCAACCAGCAACCGCCGTACGGCCAGGGCGGCCCGGGTGGGCCGGGTCGGCCGGGTCAGCCGGGTCAGCCGCCGTACGGAGGGCAGCCGGGCTACGGACAGCCGGGACAGCAGGCGCCGTACGGCCGGCCGCCGCAGGGCCCGCCGCCTGGCTACGGTCAACCGGGTCAGCCTGGACAGCCGCCGTACCAGGGAGCGCCGCCCCAGGGGCCGCCTCCACAGGGTGTGCCTCCGCAAGGTCGACCGCCGCAGGGGCCGCCGCCGCAAGGCCAGCCTCAGGGGCAGCCTCCGCAAGGCCAGCCGCCGCATGGCCAGCCGCCGTACCAGGGGCAGCCGCAGCAGTACCCCGGCCAGCAGCCGCCTGCCTATCCGGGCCAGCAGCCGCCGCAGGGCTTCCCGGGTCAGCAGTACCCGCCGCAACAGCAATGGGGCCAGTCCGCTCCGCAGTACGGCGGTGGCAACCGTGGCAAGGGGCCCAACAAGATCCTGTTCCTCGCCGGTGGCGGCCTCGCCGCCGTCGTGGTCGTCGGCGTCGTGCTGGCACTCCTGTTCGGTGGGGGCGACGACCAGAAGGTCCAGCCGCCGCCGGTCGCGCCCACCAGCGCCCAGCCCAGCGGTGAGCCGACAACGGAGCCCAGTGGCGCACCGAGCACTCCGGTGGACGAGGGGATCGAGGTCGGTCAGGGCGTCTTCGTGAAGCCGCACCCGGGCTACCTGCGCAAGTCGCTGGACAAGTTCGACGGCGTCTACCTGCTCAAGGCGGGCGAGGCGTACCTGATGCTCCAGGCGTTCAAGCCGAACGGTGGCGAAACCCCCGCGGCGTTGCTGCCGAAGCTGCTGAAGGCCGAGACGAAGGGCCTGAGCCAGCTCCAGACGAAGGCGCCGATCGACGTCAGCCAGCCCACCGGCAACGTGAAGTTCATGACCTCGCAGGGTTACAGTGCGACCTCGACCAACCAGAACGGAACCCTGCAGGTGGTGGGTCTGGTCGGCGTGATCGAGCGTAAGGACGGCGTAGTGACGGTCTTCCGGGTGTACGGCCGCAAGGACAAGGTCTCGACGTCCCAGAAGGCCGTCTCGGCGATGCTGGAATCGGTGATCAAGAGCCAGTGAACGGTAAGCGCGACAAGAACCAGGGCCCCAGCAATCCATGGGTGCGCAAGACCGACGCCGAGGGTGAGGAAGAGACAGCCACCCCGGAGCCGGAGCTTCCACCGTCCCCGTGGTCGCTGGAGGTGCCAGCACGGCCGCCGTCCCCTTGGGACACTCCGGACGCGGCCACGCCTGGTGGCAAAAGCGAGCCTGCTCCGGGTACTGCGGGCTCCGCTCCGTCCACCTGGGGCACAGCCGGTGTTGCTGCCGGTGGCACCGCGGCGGGCGGCACCGGCGTACAGAAGGGTGCTACTGAGACCGGTGCGGCCTGGGGTGACCAGGTCAGCCCGCCCTCTCTGCGGCGACCTGAGCCGGTCAAGAAGGGCTTCAAGCTCCCGCCTGTGGTGATTCCGATCGCTGCCGGCCTGATGGTCGTGGTGCTGGTCGCTGTCGCCCTGGTCCTGCTGACCGGGGGAGACGACAAGGCGGATCCTGGTCCGGCCCAGTCGCCCAGCCCGAGCGCGTCCCCGAGCTACACGCCACCGGCCGGTGCACTGCCGGTCCAGTTCGGCGTCTCGGTCGTTCCGGCGGCGGGATGGACCGTGGTGGCCAAGGAGACCAACGGCAAGCAGGTGGCCGCCTACTCGCCGACCGGTGAGCCACGGGCGTGGTTCTGGGTCCGGCAGAAGCAGAACGTCACCGCGAGCGCGTTCGCGGTCGGCATCGTCGAGGGGGAGACCGACAAGGAGATCGCCCAGCTCGGCAACGTACGGAACCTGGAATGCCCCAAGGACGTCTTGGTGGAGTGTGTCGCGATCTCCTACACCTCCACCCCGGTCCAGGGCGTCGCGGTCAAGGGCGAGGTGGAGGCGTACCGGCGTAAGGACGGCGTGGTCACCGCGCTGGACTACCGGACCCGCAACGACTTCGCGGCGACGGCCGACGCCGCCCTGGTGCCGATGAAGAAGTCCGTCCTCGACAGCCTGTGACGCCCGAACACCCACCGCCCAATCCCATGAGACACCGCGAGGAACGATCATGAGTCAGCAGTACGGAGCTCCGCAGCAACCACCGGCTCAGGGTGGCTGGGGTCCCGGTCCGGCCGGGCCGCAGTTCCGGTCCCCGGCCAAGTCGTCCAAGACGCCGTGGATCGTGATGGGCGGCGCCGTGCTCGCGGTGCTGCTGATCGCGGTCGGTGTGGTGCTGCTGACCACCGGTGGCGGCAAGGACGACAGCGCCGCGCCGGCTCCCGACGACAAGGTGACGCCCGACCCGATCGGCACCATGTACACGCCGGAGCCGACCGAGGCGCCGAAGACCAAGGGCCCGAACGACGTCGGGGTCGAGGTCGGCAAGGGCGTCTGGTTCACCCCGGCCAAGGGCTGGCTGCAGGGGCCGGACAAGACCGTTTCCGGTCAGTACTGGATCCTGCAGGAGTTCAACAAGCGGGGCCTGATCGACGGGTACTTCTGGGTCCGGCAGACCAAGCTGTACGACGCGAAGGCGTTCGCCGAGCACCTGGTGGACATCGAGTCGAACGGGTTCAAGAACGTGCGGATCGGCAAGGGTGTCGTGGTGGAGTGCGCGACGGAGGCGCTGAAGGCCTGCTACTCGATCGACTACACGGCCGACGTACCGTCCAAGAGCGGGAAGCTGCTGCCGTTCAAGGGCTTCGTTACGGCGTACGAGGACCAGTTCGGGCAGGTCACCGCGACCGACGCCGGGCTGGAGTCGCGGGTCTACGACCGACGGGTCAACGAGCTGAAAGCGATGAACAACTCGGTGGTCAAGAGCTACTCCTAGGCGGCCGGCGGCGGTGCCGGGCGTCCGCCGTGGGCGGATTTTCGGAAACTGTCGGTGGGGCGCCGTACGGTTGGTGTCATGAGACAGGTCACCGATCTCCAGCGTATGGTCGCCCCCCTCAAGGTCGTGTCCGACTTCGAGCCGGCCGGCGACCAGCCGGCCGCGATCGCCGAGCTCGAACGCCGCATCAACGCCGGCGAGCAGAACGTGGTGCTGCTGGGCGCCACCGGTACGGGTAAGACGGCGACGGTGGCGTGGCTGGCCGAGAAGATCCAGCGGCCGATGCTGATCCTGCAGCCGAACAAGACGCTGGCCGCCCAGTTCGCGACCGAGCTGCGGCACTTCTTCCCGAAGAACGCGGTCGAGTACTTCGTGTCGTACTACGACTACTACCAGCCCGAGGCGTACGTTCCGCAGACCGACACCTACATCGAGAAGGACTCCTCGATCAACGAGGAGGTGGAGCGGCTGCGGCACTCGGCCACCTGGAACCTGCTGACCCGGCGGGACGTGGTGGTGGTGGCGACCGTGTCGTGCATCTACGGTCTGGGCTCCGCCGACGAGTACCTGAACCGGATGGTTCACGTGAAGGTCGGCGACGAGATGGACCGCGACGGCCTGCTCCGCAAGCTGGTCGGCGTGCAGTACGCGCGCAACGACCTGGCCGGCACCCGCGGCACGTTCCGGGTCCGCGGCGACACGCTCGAGGTGTTCCCGGTCTACCAGGAGCTCGCCGTCCGGGTGGAGTTCTTCGGTGACGAGATCGAGCGGGTGATGACGCTGCACCCGCTGACCGGCGAGATCCTCAGCGAGGAGGACGAGCTCTACATCGGGGCCGCGACGCACTATGTGACCGCGCCCGAGAAGATGGAGCACGCGATCGCCGGTATCGAGGCCGAGCTGGAGGAGCGGCTGGCCGAGCTCGAGCGCGGCGGGCAGTTGCTGGAGGCGCAGCGACTGCGGATGCGCACGACGTACGACATCGAGATGATGCGTCAGATCGGCACCTGCTCGGGGATCGAGAACTACTCCCGGCACACCGACGGGCGTGAGCCCGGAACGGCGCCGCACTGCCTGCTGGACTACTTCCCCGAGGACTTCCTGCTGGTGATCGACGAGTCGCACGTCACCGTGCCGCAGATCGGCGGGATGTACGAGGGCGACATGTCCCGGAAGCGGACGCTGGTCGAGCACGGGTTCCGGCTGCCGTCGGCGATGGACAACCGGCCGCTGCGCTGGGAGGAGTTCCTGGAGCGGATCGGCCAGACGGTCTACCTTTCGGCGACGCCCGGGCAGTACGAGCAGGACAAGTCGGACGGCTTCGTCGAGCAGATCATCCGGCCGACCGGCCTGATCGACCCGGAGGTGATCGTGAAGCCGACCAAGGGCCAGATCGACGACCTGATCCACGAGATCCGGCTCCGGGTGGAGAAGAACGAGCGCGTCCTGGTCACCACCCTGACCAAGAAGATGTCGGAGGACCTGACCGACTACCTGCTGGAGATGGGCATCCGGACCCGCTACCTGCACAGCGAGGTGGACACCCTCCGCCGGGTCGAGCTGCTGCGTGAGCTGCGGATGGGTGAGTACGACGTACTGGTGGGGATCAACCTGCTCCGCGAGGGCCTCGACCTGCCGGAGGTCTCGCTGGTCGCGATCCTGGACGCGGACAAGGAGGGCTTCCTGCGCTCCGGCCGGTCCCTGATCCAGACCATCGGCCGTGCCGCCCGGAACGTGTCGGGCGCGGTCTTCATGTACGCCGACCGGATCACCCCGTCGATGGAGCAGGCGATCGACGAGACCAACCGTCGTCGCGCCATCCAGGTCGCGTACAACACCGAGCACGGAGTCGACCCGCAACCGCTGCGGAAGAAGATCGCCGACATCACCGACATGCTGGCCCGCGAGGACGCCGACACCGCCGAACTGCTGGGCAACGGCCGCACCCAGTCGCGCGGCAAGGCACCCGTTCCGGGCGGAGGCAAGCTGATGGCCGGTGGCAAGGCCAAGGAACTGGCCGGTGGCCTGCCGTCCTCGGACCTCGCCGATCTGATCCAGCAACTGACCGATCAGATGCACAACGCCGCGGCCGAGCTGCAGTTCGAGGTGGCGGCCCGCTACCGCGACGAGATCTCGGAGCTGAAGAAGGAGCTGCGGCAGATGGTCAACGCCGGCGCCAAGTAGCCCGGCGGAAGGTGATCAGTCGGTGCGGGCGACCGTGTGCCGGGCTGTTTCGTCGACGGTGAGGGTGAAGATGTCGGGCCGGCTGTAGTGGCCGACCGCGTCGAAGTCGAGGAACGAGCGGTCACGGTCGGCCAGGTCGAGTTCGGCCAGCAGGACGGCTTCGCCGGCCCGGGCAGGGCCGGCGAGGATCTCGCCCAGCGGAGAGACGATCGTGCTGCCGCCGTTGATCAGGACGGTGCCAGGGGAGTCGCCCTGCAACGGGTGCACGTCCGCCGGGAGGTCGGCGCGAGTCAAGTACTGATTGGCGCTGATCACGAAACACCGGCCTTCGAGGGCGATGTGCCGCATGGTCGCCTGCCACTGGTCACGATCGTCGACGGTCGGCGCGCACCAGATGCCGACGCCCTTGGCGTACATGGTCTGGCGGAACAGCGGCAGATAGTTCTCCCAGCAGATGGCCGCGCCGAGTACGCCGTACTCGGTGGTGACCGCGGGCATGGTGGAGCCGTCGCCCTGACCCCAGAGATAACGCTCGGCGGCGGTCGGCAGGAGCTTGCGGTGTTTGGCGACCAGCCCGTCGGCGGGGGAGAAGAACAGTGCGGTGCAGTACAGAGTGCCACCGTCGCGTTCGATCACGCCGATGACCAGGTCCACGCCCAGCTGCCCGGAAAGTTTCGCGAGCCGCGCGGTCTCCGGCCCGGGGACGGCGATCGCAGCCTCGCGGTAGCGGCGGAAGAGTTCGCGGCCCTCGGCGGTTCGCGACCCGACCGTGACGCCGAAATCGACCCCCTTCGGGTAGCCGCCGATGAACGCCTCCGGCAGCACCACCAGCCGCGCGCCCGCCGTGGCGGCCTCGCGGATCAGGCGCTCGGCCTTCGCGAGCGTCGCGGGAGTGTCGAACAGAACCGATCCAGCCTGGACAGCGGCGACGGCAACGGGATCCATGTCCGGAGCGTACGGCGCCCCTCGAACACCGGCCTCTCCTGACTACTCAGGCAACCTATTCCCGTTGCGTGACGTGATCATCGCGACAAGGTTGATAGAAGGCTTCGATTTGGAAACATGGACACCGACCGGTCAGAATGGGGCCTGTTGAAGGGGAGTATTCCTTTCGCGGCGGTATCGTCATCACGGTCAAGGGTTCGACCCCGCGCCCGGTGCCGCCGGCCAGGCCCGACTAGTCGAGCCAGGCGGAAGAGACCTTCGGAGTCCACTTTTCGTCTGCGCTCCGGAGGTTTCTGTGCACGTTGCCGATTATGTCTGGTACATCACCGTCGGGGTGTTGCTCGCCCTGCTGGCCTTCGACGTCTTCGTGATCGGGCGTCGGCCGCACGAGCCGAGCACCAAGGAATCGGCGCGCGCGATCATCTTCTACGTCTCGCTGGCGATCATCTTCGGGCTGGGCGTCTGGTTCTTCTCGGGCGGTCAGTACGCCGGTGAGTTCTTCGCGGGCTGGCTGACGGAGTACAGCCTCAGCGTCGACAACCTGTTCATCTTCCTGATCATCATGGCCAGGTTCCAGGTGCCCCGGCAGTACCAGCAGACGGCCCTGCTGGTCGGCATCATCCTGGCGCTGTTCTTCCGCGGCATCTTCATCGCCGTCGGCGCGGCCGCGATCAACCAGTTCTCCTGGGTCTTCTACCTGTTCGGCGCCTTCCTGGTCTACACCGCGATCCACCTGGCCAAGCAGGGCGAGAACGACGACGAGGACTACAAGGAGAACGCGGTCATCCGGTTCGCCAAGCGGCGCCTGAAGGCCACCGACGAGTACAACGGCGTCAAGCTGACCGTGATCCAGAACGGCAAGCGCTTCGTCACCCCGATGGCGATCGTCATCATCGCGCTCGGTACGACGGACCTGCTGTTCGCGCTGGACTCGATCCCGGCGATCTACGGCCTGACCCAGGAGCCGTTCCTGGTCTTCACCGCGAACGTGTTCGCCCTGATGGGTCTGCGGCAGCTGTACTTCCTGCTCGGCGACCTGCTCCGCCGCCTGGTCTACCTGTCGCTCGGCCTGTCGGTCGTGCTGGCCTTCATCGGCGTCAAGCTGGTCCTGCACGCGATGCACGAGAACGAGCTGCCCTTCATCAACGGCGGCAAGCACATCGAGTGGGCGCCGGAGATCCCGATCCTGGTCTCCCTCGGCTTCATCATCGTGACGCTCGGAATCACCACGATCCTGAGCCTGCACAAGTCCCGCAACATGCCGGTCCACCACGACAGCGAGCCCGACCGGCCGGTCGACACCACCGGTGCGGCGGCGCCGGCCAACGGCGACCTGGACGACGCGACCCGCGCCGAGCTGGACGGTCTCCAGGAGCCGCGTCCCAGCGATTCCAAGAAGTCCTAGCACCAAGCGGACCGGCGCCCGATCCCCTGCAGGGGATCGGGCGCCGGTTTGTTGTTCGAAGGGGCCGGCCGCCGAACCATCAAGCGGCCGGCCGTCGCCGCGCGCGGCGGGCTACAGGCGGGCGGTGGCCACCAAGGTCTCGCGCCGCTCAGGCCGCAGGGCCTCGTTCTCGAGCAGCTTTCCGGTCTCCGAGGCGTGCAGCATGCCTTCGGGAGACACGAAACCGACGTGATGGACGGTCTGCCCGGGGCGGGCGAAGAAGTACAGATCGCCTGGCCGGGCCTCGTCGGTGGGGATCTGTTCCAAGGCGTCGCACTGGTCATGGGCGTCGCGTGGAACTCGCTGACCGAGCACCCGGCTGACCGCGTGCACCAGACCCGAGCAGTCCAGCCCGTACGCCGACGTACCGCCCCACAAGTACTCGAGTCCCAGGAAGAGCGACCCCAACCTGATCCGGTCCTCCGGTACTGCGGGGGAGTCGACCGCCCTCAGCGCCTCGTCAGCCAGCCAGCCCGTTGCCCCATCCGGCAGCGCGACCCGAGTGAACCCCTCGGCGTGATCCACCGACGCCAGCACGGTCGCGAACGACAACTCGGCCAGCTGTCCCGAGCCAGGCTCCGCGAACAACCCGGCCGTCGGCACCGTCACGGCCACCGGCGAGGTGGCAGCGTTGGGCAGCTCGCCGAGATGGCTGGACGGCACCCACCCCACGTACCCCAGATCGTCGGTCGACGACGGCTGCCACGGCGCGAGGATCTCGGACCAGCCGTTGCGTTCGGAGCGCACCAGCACCGGCTCGGCGAACAGCAACTGGGTCAGGGTCCGGCCGTGCAGGCCGAGCCGGCTCTCGGTGTCCATGGCCTTGGCCCAAGCGGCGACGTCCGGCTGGGCCGCGACCGCCGGAGCATCGATGTCACGCGGCGCATCCGGTGAAGTCCATACGGTACTCACCGGAACTTTGGAAGAAAGCAACCTCATGAGGCCAAGCCTGTCACGCCCAGTCCAGCCGCCGTCGGCAGGTGGATCACCGAGCCCTCGTACCGCACTCCGCCGGTCACCGGCGCCTCCCTCAGCCACCACGCCGCGTCCAGATCGTTGACCGCCGTCGTCGGGTACGCCGCCACGAGCGCTGCCGCCGCGCCGATTCCCACGTGACTCTCCATCATCGAGCCGACGATCGCGCCGATACCGTGCTCACGCGCCAGCTCCAGCAGGGTCCGGCCCGGCCCGAGCCCTCCGCACTTGGCGAGCTTCACGTTGACCAGGTCGGCAGCGCCGTGCCGGATCACCGCCACCAGGTCCCGGACGCCGTACACCGACTCGTCGGCCAGGATCGGCGTACTGACCCGATCGGTGATCCACGCCATCCCCTCCAGATCGGCCGCGACCACCGGTTGCTCGACCAGTTCGATGTCGCAGCCGGCGTCCTCCAGTGCCCGGATCGCGGTGACGGCGTCGCGCCGGGTCCAGCCCTGATTGGCGTCGAGACGGAGCTTCGGCTCCGGCCCGATCGCCTCGCGCACCCGCCGGACCCGGTCGAACTCCGACTTCGCGTCTCCGGTGCCGACCTTGATCTTCAGCACGTCGAACCCGTCCGCGACCCGGGCGGCCGCGGCGGCCGCCAGCGACTCCGGATCGCCGACGGACAGCGTCACGTCGGTTCGCACCGTCGTGGTGGTCGATCCGAGGAAGCCGTGCAAGGTCTGCCCTCGCCGCCGTGCGGCCAGGTCGTGCAGCGCGACGTCCACCGCGGCCTTCGCGCCGAAGTTGCCCTGCACGGCGCCCTGGATCCGCCGCAACGCCTCGGTGAAATCGTCCGGTTCGAGTTCTTGCAGCGCCGCGGCGATCGGGCCTTCGACACATGCCTGAGCGCCGGCGAGCGAGTCGCCGGTGACTTTCCAGACCTGCGGCGCCTCACCCCAGCCGCTCAACTCGCCGTCGCTGAGCTCGACGAGCAGTGAGTCGGCGTGCGTCGCGGTACGCAGAGCCGTGATGAACGGGGTGTGCAGTGGCGCGGAGACCAGATGGGTGGTGAGCTTCACCGGATCGCCTCCAGATCGTGCCGATGGGTCCAGGCTTCGGCCGCGATCTCGGCGATCAGCTGCTGCGCCTCGGGATCGGGCAGGTCGGACGTGGTGCAGACCACCACCACGAACGGCTCCGCGTCAGCGGGCCGGATGATGCCGCCGTCGTGGCGGATCCGGGAGTCCCAGCCGTTCTTGTGCTCGACCCGGGTCCCGGCCGGCAACAGCGCGGGGAGTTCGCCGTTCCAGGTGTTGCCGGCGAGCAGCTCCCGGACGTGGTCGCCGGCCGGGCTCTTGTCGTTGCCCACTGCAACCAAGACGGCGGCGAAGTCGGCCGGGCCCATCAGGTTGCTGATACCGGCGGCCTGCGCGGCCGCGTCGTCGATGCCGCGGCGGACGACGCTGGCACCGGACCCGTGCTCGGCCAGTACTGCGTTCGCTGCCTCCACCCCGGTCTGTTCCAGCACCAGGTCGGTGGCCAGGTTGCTCGAGTTGGTGATCATCTCCGTCGCCAGCCAGCCGAGCTCGACCGGCTCACCCAGCTTCGTCCAGGTTGCCGGCGCCTCGTCCTCGGCCGGGTTCACGCCGAACCGGCCGCCCGCCGCGGAGGCGAAGTCGTTGTGCACGGTGACCGGCTGATCGAGCCTGAGCTCGCCCGCCTCGACCTTGCGCATCATCGCGATCGCGACCGGCAGCTTCATCGTGCTCGCGGCGTAGTGCGTCCGCTCCGCGTCGTGACGGAGAACCGCGATGCCGTCGAGCCGCCCCAGCCAGACACCGAACTCGCCGCGCCCGGCGACCCCTTCGAGAAGGTCTGCGATTCCCATGCCCGTCACCCTTCCACACTGCGACCGTCCTTGAACTTGCCGGGCCTGGCAGACTTCCCGGCGTGTCCAGAGCACTAGGTCTCCTGATGGGTTTCGCCGCCGACCGCTGGCTTGGCGACCCCCGGCGGTTCCACCCGGTCGCCGGTTTCGGCCAGCTGGCCGGCAAGCTCGAGACGAAGGTGTACTCCGACTCGCGCGCGGCCGGTACGGCATACGCGGGGGTGCTGGTGGGTTCGATGGTCGCCGGTGGTGTGGTCGCCGAGCGGCTCACGAGCGGCCGGCCGGTTGCCCGGACCCTGCTGACGGCCGCTGCTACGTGGGCGGTGCTCGGTGGGCGGAGTCTCGAGCGCGAAGCCGAGGTGATGGCCGGATTCCTGGAGGCCAAGGAGCTGGAGGCGGCGCGTGGGCGGCTCAGCTATCTCTGCAGCCGCGACGCGACCGACCTGTCCGCGGACGAGTTGGCCCGCGCCACCGTGGAGTCGGTCGCCGAGAACACTTCGGACGCGACCGTTGCTCCGCTGTTCTGGGGTGGCCTGCTGGGGATTCCCGGGCTGATCGGCTATCGCGCGGCCAACACGCTGGACGCGATGGTCGGCTACAAGTCGGCG
The DNA here is from genome assembly GCF_027627575.1 of Kribbella sp. CA-293567. Lineage (NCBI taxonomy): Bacteria > Bacillati > Actinomycetota > Actinomycetes > Propionibacteriales > Kribbellaceae > Kribbella > Kribbella sp. CA-293567. Next base: position 4,456,696 of record NZ_CP114065.1, on the reverse strand, counting down.
AGGTACCGGAATTTCGGGTGGGCCTCGGCGCGGCTGGACGATCTCGTCAACCTCGCGCCCGCGCGCGCTTGCGCAGTACTGACCGGGCTGGTGTCGGGTCGGCCGGACGAGACGTGGCGGATCTGGCGTCGGGACGCGCCCGGACATCCGAGCCCGAACGCGGGGCCGGTCGAGGCGGCGTTCGCCGGTGCGCTGGACCTGCGGCTGGGTGGCACCAACGTGTACGGCGCCGAGGTCGAGGACCGGGGCACGCTGGGCGACGGGCTGCCGCCCTCGGTGAGCGACATCCGGCGTACGGCGTCACTTGCCCGGCGCGTCTCGTACGCCGCGGCCGTGACTGCGGCAGTCCTGGCGTTGCGCCCGGCCTGGGCGCGGCGAGAGGAGCGGGCATGCAACTGAGCCGGCGGCCGATGCGGATCGCGCTGATCAGGCACGGCGAGTCCGCGGCGAACGTGGACAAGAAGATCTACGAGACGGTGCCGGACCACGCCGTCCCGCTCACCGCGCGCGGGCACGAGCAGGCGGCCGAGGCGGGCAAGAACCTGCGGGAGCTCTTCGAGGGCGAGCCGGTGCGGGTCTACGTCTCGCCGTACCTACGGGCCCTGCAGACGCTCGACTCGCTCGGGCTGGACGATCTGATCGGGCTGGCCCGCGAGGAACCGCGGCTGCGTGAACAGGACTGGGCGAACTTCCAGGACACCGAGGACATCGTCCGGCAGGAAGCGCTGCGGGACTCCTACGGGCATTTCTTCTACCGGTTCACCCACGGTGAGTCCGGGTCCGACGTGTACGACCGGGTGTCGAGTTTCCTGGAGACGATGCACCGGGACTTCGAAACGCCGGACTCGCCGCGGAACGTGCTGCTGGTCTCGCACGGGCTGACGATGCGGTTGTTCTGCATGCGATGGTTCCACTGGTCGGTGAAGTTCTTCGAGACGCTGCGCAACCCGGACAACGCCGAGACCCGCGTGTTGCTGCGCCAGCCGGATTTCCGCTACAAACTGGATCGTCCGTTCGAGCAATGGACCCAGCACGCACCGACCGAACGGGAGCGCTCCGCATGGTGGTAGAACAGTCCCGCGCCGCGGCGATCGAGCTGTTGGCGAGCCTGGACGACGGGCAGCGAGCGAAGATCGGCGCGCCGTTCGACACGCCTGATCACCAGGTCTGGACGTATCTGCCGGGTGACCGGCCCGGGCTGACGCTGGGGGAGTTGTCGGTCGAGCAACGGCTGCTGGCGTTCCGGTTGCTGGAGATCGCTCTGAGCGAGCGCGGGCTTGCTGACGCGCGGGCGGTGCTGCTGACCGAGGCGATCCGGCGCGGGCTTCCGCAGGCCATGCCGGGGTCATCGGTCGACGTAGCGTCCGACCAGCGGTACTTTTTGCGCGTGCTGGGTGACCCGGCCGGCTTCGAGCCGTGGGCCTGGCGGATCAACGGCCACCACCTCGCTCTGCATGTGACGTTCGTTGCCGGCGCCGTCGGGTTCACGCCGCAGTTCTTCGGTGCCGAGCCGGCGATGGTGCTGTCCGGACCGCACAGCGGACTGCGGACGCTGGCCGACGAGCAGGACCTGGGCTTCGCGCTGCTGCATTCGCTGGAGCCCGGGCAGCGCTCACTCGCCGTCGTGTCGGACGAGGCGCCCAGCGACATCCTCACGCGCTTCGACCCTGTCGCTGACCCCGCGGTGCTGCTGCGCGGTCTGCCGTACGGCGAACTGACGCCCGAGCAACGCCAGCTCTTCAGCCTGCTCATCGGTCAGTACATCGGCCGAGCCGCCGGCCCGATCGGACTGCAGACCTGGCAGGACATCACCGAGCACGGCATCGAACGCCTCACCTTCGCCTGGGCAGGCGCCCAGGAGCCCGGCGACGGCCACTACTACTCGATCGCCGGGCCCACGTTCCTGGCGGAGTACGACAACACCCAGGACAACGCCAACCACATCCACTCGGTCTGGCGAGACCTTCGCAACGACTGGGGGACCGACCTACTGGCCGCGCACTACGCCGCTCATTGAGACTGCTCCTAGGCCTTTCGCCAGACCGAGACGTGGCTCTCGCTCTCCGACGTGAACGCGCCCCGCTGCCAATCGGCGTACCGGCCCTCCAGTTCCATCCCGGCCAGTTGGGCCATCAGATCGCACTCGGCGGGCCAGATGTACCGGAAGCTCCCGGACCCGTACCGCGTGGTCCCGTCAGCGTCATGGAAATAGTGATGCGACATACAAGCCTGCGTAGCCAGGTCGTACGTGTCGAAGATCAGATGCCCGCTGTCTCCGAGCGTCATCGGCACCGCCGTCTGCCCGGGAGGCATCCGCCGGATCGCCGGGACCCAGAGCTCGATCACGAATCGCCCACCAGGTCGCAGATGCCGGGCCGCGTTGCGGAAACACTCGACCTGCTCGGCCTGCGTGCGGAGGTTGGAGATGCTGTTGAAGACGAGATAGACCAAGTCGAACTCGCCGGCCACCTCCGTCGTCGCCATGTCGCCCAGCGCCACGGGCAGTGTGGCCTCGTCGACCTTCTGCCGCAACTGAGCCACCATCGGGTCGGACAGCTCGATCCCGGTCACCGGAACGCCGCGCGCGAGAAGCGGAACGGCCACCCGCCCGGTCCCGATCGCGAACTCCAGCGCCCGCCCTGTCCCGGCGAGCCCGGCCAGGAAGTCGACCGTCGGTTCGATCACCTCCGGCGCGAACATCCCGGCCGACGACTCGTCGTACCGCGCCGCTGTGTCCTCGTCCCACACTTCGCTGCTGGTCATCTCCAGCAGCCTGCTGAAGAGCACACTCGGCTGTCTACTGGTTTTCCTTCGCGTCCAGCCCCGCCGCTGACCTCGCCGCACGTGGTGGCCGAGCCGGATCAGGTGCCCGGCTTCTGCAGCAGGTAGTCCTCGGCGCGCATCGACCCGGCCGACTTCACGTCCTCGGGCAGGATCTCGCGCAGATCGCGCTCGGTCAGGGTCGCGGGGTCGCGGCGGCTGAGCCGGGTGGCCTGGTTGGAGATCGCCTCTTCGAGCAGGTTGCGGATGAAGCGGCCGTTGCCGAAGTTGTGGCCGCGTGGCGCGGCCGGGATGTTGCGGCGTACGGCGGCCAGCACCTCGTCGTTGTGGATCATGCCCTTCTGCCTGGCCTGCAGCGCGAAGATGGCGATCAGCTGATCGGTGCTGTACTCGCTGAACGACAGCAGCTTCGGGAACCGCGACGCCAGGCCTGGGTTGGAGTCCAGGAACCGCTGCATCTCGCGGTGGTAGCCGGCCACGATGACGACGCACTCGTCGCGGTGGTCCTCCATCATCTTCAGCAGCGTCGCGACCGCTTCCAGGCCGTAGTCGCCGGGGTTGCTGTCCGGGACCAGCGTGTAGGCCTCGTCGACGAACAGCACGCCGCCGAGCGCCTCGCGGAACTTGGCCGCCGTCATCGGGGCGGTGGTGCCGACGCCGGAACCGACCAGGTCGGACCGGTCGACCTCGACCACGTGCCCGGTCTCCAGTACGCCGAGCTGCTTGTAGACCTTGGCCAGCAGCCGCGCGATCGTGGTCTTCGCCGTACCGGGCTTGCCCACGAACACCATGTGCCGGGCGCGCTCCTGGATCGGCAGCCCGAACTCCTTGCGGCGCTGGTTGGTCTGGATCTCGGCCACCATCTTGCGGACGGCCTCCTTGATCGACTCCAGCCCGATCAGCGCCTCAAGCTCGGCGAGCGCGTCGTCGCCGGCCATCGGCTCGGGAGCCACGAAGTCATCCGCCTCGGTCGCGGCGGGCGGGGGCGAGACCGTGGTGACCTCGAGCGGAGCCGGTACGGCGGCAGTCGGCGCCGCCGCCTCGACCTCGGCCACCGGCGGCGGGGGAGCAGCGTTCGAACCCCAGGTATGGGTCAGCGGACCCGTCGGCGGGGTCAGCACGATCGCCTCCGCGTCGGCGGCCTCGTCCGTCACCGCCTCTTGCGACCGATCGAGAAGCCGGAAGATCGCGCCGAGATCCGGTACCTCGGGGTCCGGCCAAGGCCCGCTCTCCAGTACGCCGGACAAGTGGACCGTCACCCGGGTCGCCGCGGCCGCCCAGGACCGCGCGAGCAGCTCCTGATCCTGCTCGATCGCACGCTCCAGCCAGGCGACGTTGCTGCTGGACCACACCTGCGGATCGAAACCACGCCGCAGGTCGGCCAGCGCGTGCTCGACATCCCAGCCGGCAACCCCGAGGATCTGCCCCACGGCCGGCGGCTGGCCACTGAGCCCAGCGGCCCGGATCAGCCGCGCGAGCAACTGCGAGAAGTCGAGCGCAGGATTGTCCGCGACCACCGCCGACAACTTGCCGTGCGCGTCGCGCAGGGTGTCGAGCGAGTACCGCAGGGCCGCTGCGGGCCCGGCCAGTTCAGGCAGTACTGCGCGCTCAGCCTCGCTAAGCACCGTCGTACGCCAGAACTGGACGATCGTGTCGTAGTCGGCCTCGACGTGCATCCGGGTTGCCTCGCGGTCCGCCAGCACCCGGTTGTAGCCGGCCAGCAGTGCCTTGGCCCGCGCTGCCAGAGGAGGAGCGTCGACGAACAGACTTGCGACGTCACGAGACAGCTGCAGCGCTTGCAGCCGCCCCGCTGTGTCGAAACTCCGCGCGCCGGAGACCACGAGCAGCGGCCAGTCCGTCGCGGCCACCTGCACTCGATGGCCGTCGCCACCGAAACGGGCGGTCGGCCGGTGGAAGTCCCGGGTCAGCGCGGGGGAGAGATCGGCGTAGTCGCCGTGCAGCACCGGAATCCAGCCGGCCAGCAGCGGCGCGACCTGATGAGCGAACCAGACCGCGGCGGGCGTCTCCTCGACGAAGTCCGGAAAGACCCCCGGGCGCAACGCCTTCGGGTCCTCACCCCAGGCTCGCAGCCGGTCGCGGACGCCGACCAGCCACTCGTCCGGCACCTGCCAGGGTCGGTCGGCGCCGAGAACGTCGAGAACCCGCACTCTCCGGGTGTGCTGAACCACAGAATTCCTTTCGGCCCGTCGGGCAACTGGCCCGCTCACTTTAGTGCGTCGTCCGGACAACCACCGCTTGCCAATAGTTAACGGGGAATGCAACTATTAACGCATGGTAGATGAGGTCGACCGTTTCTTCGAAGTGCTGGCCGATCCGACGCGCCGGCACGTCGTGCGGTTGCTAGGGGAGGGCCCCCAGCGCGCCGGCGAGCTCGCGGCGGCCACCGGTTCATCGGCTCCGGCCATGAGCCGCCACCTCCGGATCCTGCTCGCGGCCGACCTGATCACCGACGAGCGGGTCCCCGACGATGCCCGGTTGCGGGTCTTCCGCCTGCGCCCCGAGCCGGTCGTCGCAGTACAGGCGTGGCTGGATCAGCTCCAGGCGCACTGGCAGGAACAACTCGGCGCCTTCAAGAAGCATGTCGAGCAGAAGGAGAAGCCATGACCGAACAATCAGCTTCAGCAACAGTCGAGGTCGCCACCGTCGCCGAGGACGTCCTCGAGATCGGCCAGATCACCGCCTGGGAGCCCGGCGCTCGCTTCGCCTACCGCAGCTCCGTGGACGACACGGAGACCGAGATCCGCTTCGCCCCCTCCAAGGGTGGGACCCGGGTCACCGTCGAGCAGACCCTCGTTTCCAACGGCGACAAGGCCTTCTACTTCTGGCCCAACGTCATCCCCTGGTACGCCGCCCACGCGAACCCGGTGGTTGCCGGTCGCTAGCGGGCGCTGGTCGCGTCGGTGTTCGGCCGGCTGGGTACCGGCGCGGCATGAGTGCGAATCTTGCCGCGACAGTGCTCGGTACGCCGGACCCGCCGGTGCTGGCCGACTTCTACCGCGAGTTGCTCGACTGGGTCGAGGTCAGCCGGGAACCGCACTGGGTGCGGCTTCGGCACCCGGACAGTGAGCGGCCGGGGCTCAGTTTCCAGTACGAGGCGGATCACGTCCAGCCGGTCTGGCCGCAGCAGCCGGAAAGTCAGCAGATGCAGGCTCACCTGGACATTCAGGTGGACGACCTCGACGCGGGCGTCGCGCGCGCCGTACGGCTCGGCGCGACCGTCGAAGGGCACCAGCCGCAACCCGACGGGGTGCGGGTCATGCGCGACCCGCACGGCCACCTGTTCTGCTTGTTCATCCCCGGCTTCTGAGCCTCAGGATCCGCTGGGCAGAGGCTGGCCGAAGTCGTCGAGGACGAAGAACGGGAGGAGGTCGACGACACCGCTGAGGACGGGCAGAGTCGCGAGGGCCTGCGGGACGGTCCAAGGTTCGGGGGCGTAGGCAACGATCAGGTTGGCGTGGATCCGGAAGTTCACCTCGCGGTGGGCCAGCAGCCACTCCATCATCCGGGGGTGCAGGACGGCCGAGGAGTACCGCGGATCCGGGCTGCCGACCGTGTACGCGCGGTTGAACGTTCCGCTTTCCCCCTCGAACAGCTGCAGCTCGAGTTCCTGGAAGCTGAGCAGGCCGAGGTCGGTCAGCGGTCCCCGGTGGACCACGAGGTGCGGCAACCGGGTCGGCAACTCGATCGCGATCAGGTTGTTCACCGAGGCCGTCGGGAGCCTCGACCCATCGGTGTGGAGGAACTCCGCCATCCGGATCCGGCGCCCTTCGAACTGCCCGACCAGGACGCGGCGCACACTGCCCGCGTGATCGAAGCACCAGCGACCCGCGGCGGTGAGCAACCCGCCGGTGTCCTGGCCGGGGTGCCAGCCGTGCTGCTCGCCACCGGACTGGTTTCGCGCCAGCCGGGCCTCGGATCTGGCCAGTGACGGACCGCCCACGGTCAAGATCACCTTCCCGACCAGCGCGATGCAGCCCAGAAAGATGCCCAATCCCACCTGCAGCCCGAGAACGGCCACCAGCCACTCGGGCATCACGATCCGGATCACCCGGGCAACTTAACCGACGGCCCGGTCACCCCCAGTCATGTCCGGGGACCCGCGGGGGAGCGCGCCGGAGAAGCAGTCGACTAGAGTCACCCACGTCATCGACGGCTTGTGCAGGAACCCGGTGTGAGTCCGGGACGGTCCCGCCACTGTGACCACGCTTGCGTGGGAGTCAGGAACTGCCGCTGTCGTACCTGCCACCTGGGGCGTGGACACCCCGAGGAAGGACCGGCCGCGCGTGCCCGCGAATCTGCTGCTGCTCTCCACTGCCGACACCGATCTGCTTGCTGCCTCGCAGGCCCAAGCCGGCTGGCGGGTCGCCAACCCCGCCCGGGTCGAGCTTGCCGGCCTCCCCGCTCTGCTGGACGGGATCGAGGTCGTGGTGGTTCGCCTGCTCGGCGGCCGCCGAGCCTGGGAAGAGGGCCTGGACGCCGTCATTGCCGCGGGTATCCCGACAGTGGTGCTGAGCGGTGAGGCCGCCCCGGATGCCGAGCTGATGTCGATGTCCACAGTGCCGGCAGGCGCCGTCACCGAGGCGCTGGCCTACCTTCGCGAGGGCGGTTCCGAGAACCTGGGCAACCTGGCCGGCTTCCTCAGGGACACCCTCCTGCTCAGCGGCGACACGTTCGACCCGCCGCGCACGCTCCCGACGTACGGGCTCAGGGCAGGCAGGACGTTCACCAAGGACGACCGGCCGGTGGTCGGCGTCGTCTACTACCGCGCCCATGAGATCTCCGGCAACACCGCCTTCGTCGACTCCCTCGCCGACGCGATCGAGACCGCGGGCGCCCAGGCCCTCCCCGTGTACTGCGGAACGCTGCGCGGCCTCGACCCCAGTCATGACGACAACGCCCAGCTGTTCGAGATGCTGCGCGAATGCGACGTCCTCGTCACCACCCTGCTCGCAGCAGGCGGCACTGTCGCCTCCAATGCGACAGCGGGCGGCGACGACTCGTGGGACGCCGGCGCACTCGCCGCCCTCGACATCCCGCTCATCCAGGGCCTCGCGCTGACCTCCACCCGTGAGCAGTGGCTGGAGAGCGACGCCGCGATCAGCCCGCTCGACGCCGCGACCCAGGTCGCGATCCCCGAGTTCGACGGCCGCCTGATCACCATCCCGTTCTCCTTCAAGGCGTACGACGCCGAAGGTGTCGCCAGCTACGCGCCCGACGAGGAGCGTTGCGCCCGGCTGGCCGGCATCGCGGTCGCCCAGGCCAGGCTCCGCCACGTCCTGCCGGCCGAGAAGAAGCTTGCGCTGGTCCTCTCGTCGTACCCGACCAAGCACGCGCGGATCGGCAACGCGGTCGGCCTCGACACCCCTGCCTCGGCCGTCGTCCTGCTCGGCCAGTTGAAGGACGCGGGCTACGACCTCGGTCCCGACCTCAACCTCGACGAGCTGCAAGGGGCCGACGGCGCCGACGGCCTGATCCACCGCCTGATCGCGGCCGGCGGTCACGACGTCGACTGGCTGACCGACGAGCAGCTGTCCAGCGCGGTCGCCAAGATCCCGCTCTCGACGTACGCGCAGTGGTTCGGCCGGACGCCGGAGTCGTTGCAGTCGGCAATGATCGAGGCCTGGGGTGAAGCACCCGGCTCGCTGTACGTCGACCTGTCGGGCGCTGAGCCCGCGATCGCGCTCGCGGCCCTGCGGTTCGGCAACGTGGTCCTGATGATCCAGCCGCCCCGCGGCTTCGGCGAGAACCCGGTCGCGATCTACCACGACCCGGACATGGCTCCCTCGCACCACTATCTGGCGGCGTACCGCTGGCTGGAGGCGCCCGAGTCGGAGGGTGGTTTCGGCGCCCACGCGGTCGTCCACCTCGGCAAGCACGGCACGCTCGAATGGCTGCCGGGCAAGGGCATCGGCATGGCCGCCGACTGCGCTCCCGACGCGGTACTGGGCAACCTGCCGCTCGTCTACCCGTTCATCGTCAACGACCCGGGCGAGGGCACGCAGGCCAAGCGCCGCGGCCACGCCGTGATCGTCGACCACCTGGTGCCGCCGATGGCGCGGGCCGAGACCTACGGCGACATGGCCAAGCTCGAGTACCTGCTCGACGAGTACGCCACCGTCACGGCGCTCGATCCGGACAAGGTGCCGACCCTGCGCGCGCAGATCTGGACCTTGATCCAGGCGGCGCAGCTGCATCACGACCTGCACACCTCGGAGAAGCCGGAGGACGAGGAGTTCGACGAGTTCGTGCTGCACCTCGACGGCTATCTGTGCGAGATCAAGGACGTGCAGATCCGCGACGGCCTGCACATCCTCGGTGGCGGGCCGGAGGGTGAGGCCCGGATCAATCTGGTCCTCGCCGTCCTGCGCGCGCAGCAGATGTGGGGCGGCGTCTCCGGCGCGGTGCCTGGTCTGCGGGCCGCGCTCGGCCAGACCTTCGGCGTCGACGAGGCCGCGATGCTGGAGAACCCGGGCGTCGCCGTACCGGAACTGGCCGACCTCGCGACGCTCGCCGATCTTCCGGCAGTGAGCGGTGCCGACGGCGTCGATCTGCTGGAGGCCGTCGCGCGCAAACTGGTCGTCAGCATGGAGACCCTCTCCTGGGACGCGGCCAAGGTCCCGGTCGTCATCGAAGAGGTGCTCGGCCGGACGGCACCCGAAGTCGAGCGGTCGCTGCAGTTCGCCGCCGACGAGGTCGTGCCGCGGCTGGGGCGGACCGGCGACGAACTGACGAACGTACTGCGCGCGCTGGCCGGCCGCTTCGTCGAGGCGGGCCCGTCGGGCTCACCGACCCGCGGTCTGGTCAACGTGCTGCCCACCGGCCGCAACTTCTACGCCGTCGACCCGAAGGCGATCCCGAGCCGCAACGCGTGGGACGTCGGCGTCGCGCTGGCGGATTCGCTGCTGGCCAGGCACAAGGCCGAGACGGGGGAGTGGCCGCGCTCGGTCGGCCTGACCGTCTGGGGTACGTCCGCGATGCGCACCCAGGGCGACGACCTCGCCGAGGTGCTCTGGCTGCTGGGCTGCCGCCCGGTCTGGGACGAGGCTTCCCGCCGCGTCACCGGTTTCGAGGTCGTCCCGCTGACCGAGCTCGGCCGGCCGCGGGTCGACGTGACGATCCGGATCTCCGGCTTCTTCCGCGACGCCTTCCCGCACGTCGTCGCCCTGCTGGACGAGGCGGTCCGTACGGTGGCCGCCCTGGATGAAGATGCCGACAGCAACTACCTGCGCGCGCACGTCGACGCCGATGTTGCTGCGGGCAATGATTTGCGATCGTCCACCGCCCGCGTCTTCGGCTCCAAGCCGGGCTCCTACGGCGCCGGTCTGCTGCCGCTCGTCGACGCGCGGAACTGGCGCACCGACGCCGAACTGGCCGAGGTCTACGCGGTCTGGGGCGGCTATGCCTACGGCAAGGACCTCGACGGCGCCGAGGCCCGGCCGTCGATGGAACGCGCCTACGCCCGCATCCAGGTCGCGGCCAAGAACGCGGACACCCGTGAGCACGACATCATGGACTCCGACGACTACTTCCAGTACCACGGCGGCATGGTCGCGATGGTGCGGCACCTGACCGGTTCCAACCCGAAGGCCTACATCGGCGACTCCGCCGTACCGGCCCAGGTGAAGACCCGGACCCTGGAGGAGGAGACCAAGCGCGTCTTCCGGGCGCGGGTGGTGAACCCGCGCTGGATGGCGGCGATGCAGCGCCACGGGTACAAGGGCGCCTTCGAGATGGCGGCCACGGTGGACTACCTGTTCGGGTACGACGCCACGGCCGGGGTGGTCGACGACTGGATGTACGAGACGCTCACCACCGAGTACGTCGCCAACCCGGAGATCGCCGAGTTCTTCCGCAAGTCGAACCCCTGGGCGCGGCACGGGATCGCCGAGCGGCTGCTCGAAGCGGCCCAGCGCGGACTGTGGTCCGAGCCGAGCGCGGAAGCTCTCGAGACGCTGCGGACCGCCGTACTGGAAACCGAGGGGGACATCGAGGATCGCGGCTGATCGGACCGGCGCGGCGCCGCCCGGGGTGTGATTGGGTGGACACATGGCGTCCGAACAGCTCCGAGTCCTGGTCACCAACGACGACGGCTACGAGTCCCTGGGCATCCAGGCACTCGCGGCGGCCCTCGAGAAGGCCGGCCACTCGGTCCAGGTGGTGGCGCCGTGGGACGACCAGAGCGGCGTCGGTACTTCGCGCGCCGGGATGATCGGCCGCGCGGTCCGGTCGAAGGTCGGCGAGAACGGCTTCATCGGCATCGATGGAACGCCCGCGCTGGCAGTGACCCTGGCCCGGCTCGGCGCGTACGGTCCGTCCCCCGACATCGTGGTCTCCGGGATCAACAACGGGCACAACATCGGCCCGATCCTGCACTCCGGCACAGTGGCGGCCGCGCTGACCGCCTCGAGCCAGGGGTTGTCCGGACTCGCGATCAGCATCGATTCCGAGCAGCCGCAGTACGTCGAAACGGCCGGCCTGGTAGCAGCGGAAGCGCTCTCCTGGCTGCTGGAGCAGCCGGCCGGAACGGTCATCAACATCAACGTGCCCGACGTCCCGGTCAGCGAACTCAAGGGTGCACGCTGGGCCCGCCTGGTCGCGTACGACCGGTCCCGCCTGGTGCTGGAGAAGTCGCCGACAGGCGATCCAGTGGTCGGCCTGACGCTGCACGAGGCCCCCGGCGACACCGACACCGACGAGGCACTGCTGCTCGCGGGATACATCACGGTCACCCCGATCACCGGCGTCGGCGAACTCCCCGGCAACTCCGCCGCGGCACACCTGTCAACGGTCTTCACCAACTAGCGCTGCGGAGTAGCACCGCGGCCTGCTGCGTCGCGAGTCTGCCCAGGACGGCGACGGCTGGCACGAGCCGGAGCACATCGCCAAGCTGCTTCGTCGCGCGCTTCCCCAGGACGGCGTCGGCCAGCACGAGACGGGGTCCTGTCGTCGTTCGTGCTGGAACTGCTGGCGAGCATCTCGGTGATGCTCGCCGCGGTCGGTGTCGGGCTGGGGCACATCGTCGACTCGCTACATCGTTGACTTGCTCCATCGCGCGCCTGCCCAGGACGGCGTTGGCTGGTACGGGGATGGCGGTGTGCCCTTCGGCTGTCTGCCCGGTTCCCGGCGGCGCTCTACGGACTCCCCACCGAGTGGCCGGCAGACGATGTGGAATGATCGCCGGGACGCGCGTGGAGGAACACCGGTGACAGCCCTGTCGGGGCTGGATTCCGGGGCGGTCCCGCCACTGTGACCGGGCTCAGGCCCGGAAGCCAGGACATCCGCGATCGTCCGCCAGGGAGCGCTTCCGCGCGCCCGGCGTGCCAAGTGCCAAGGCGGGCGTGGACACCCGCGGGACGAAGGGAAGCACCGCCATGGGCTCTGCCCCGACCAGTTCGAACCACCAGCCGGCCCCGACCGGTTTCCCCTTCACCGCGGTGGTCGGGATGGACGATCTCCAACTCGCCCTGATCCTTGCCGCGATCTCCCCGGCGATCGGCGGCGTCCTGATCCGCGGCGAAAAGGGAACAGCGAAGTCCACCGCGGTCCGCGCGCTCACCGAGATCCTCCCGCCCGTCGAGGTCGTAGCAGCCTGCCGCTTCTCCTGCGACCCCGCCGCCCCCGACCCAACCTGCCCCGACGCCCCGCACCACCCACCCACCGCATCCCCCGCCGTTTCCTATGCCAACGCGGCTCCCGCGGCTTCCCTCGGCGGGGCGACTTCCGCGGCTCACGGCGTCGAGGCGGCTCCTACGGCTTCCACCGTCGAGGCAACTCCTGCCGCTCACACCCGTGACGCAACTCTTGCCGTTCCCACCGCAGAGGCGACTGCCGCTCACACCGCCGACGCAACTCCTGCGGCTCCCACCACCGACGCGGTTCCTACGGCTTCCACCGTCGACGCAATTCCCGCCGCTCGCATCGTCGCCGCGACTCCCGTCGTTCCCACCGCCGACGCGACTCGTGCCGCTCACGGCGCCGAGGCGGCTTCTGCGGCTTCCACCGCCAACGCGGCTTCTGCGCCTGACTCCGCCTCGGTGTCTATCCCCGCGGCAATCTCCCGCCCAGCGCGGCTGGTCGAACTTCCCGTAGGCGCCACCGAGGACCGCGTACTGGGTTCTCTCCATCTCGAGCGAGCGCTCTCCGAAGGTGTGACGGTCTACGAGCCCGGTCTGCTGGCCGCGGCGCACCGCGGGCTGCTGTACGTCGACGAGGTCAACCTGCTGCACGACCACCTGGTCGACGTACTGCTCGACGCCGCCGCGATGGGACGCGCGACCGTCGAGCGTGACGGGGTTTCGATCACCCACCCGGCGCGCTTCGTCCTGGTCGGCACCATGAACCCCGAAGAGGGCGAACTCCGCCCGCAGCTGCTGGACCGCTTCGGCCTCACCGTCGACGTCGTCGCCAGCCGCGACCCCGCCGTACGGGTCGAGGTGATGCGCGCCCGCCTCACCTACGAGGCCGACCCGGCCGCCTTCGTCACCAGGTACGCCGGTGCGCAGGCCGAGCTCTCCGAGCGCATCGTCAAGGCCCGGTCCCGCCTTGCCGACGTGATCCTCACCGACGCGGCGCTTCGCCAGATCGCCGAGATCTGCGCGTCCTTCGACGTCGACGGCATGCGCGCCGACCTGGTCACCGCCCGCACCGCGGTCGCCCACGCCGCCTGGTCCGGCCGGACGGTGGTCGAGGTCGAGGACGTCCGCGCCGCCGCCAAGCTCGCCCTGCCGCACCGCAAGCGCCGCAATCCCTTCGACGCGCCGGGCCTGGACGACGAGCAACTCGAGCAGGCGATCCAGAACAGCACCCCACCTGACGACGACCCGGACGGACCGGACGGCAACCCCGACGGCCCGGACGGTGGCGGCTCCGACAACGGTGGTGGCCCGGACAACGGCACCCAGGACGACGGCCCCCGCGACAACGGCTCCGACGGCAACGACCCGGCGAGCGAAAACAGCACCGACGACGCCACCGGCCCGCACCCCGACGCCGACCCCGCCAAACCGGGCAACCCAGGGAGCGCTCTCTCCGGCCCCGCGCCGACCGGCCAGGTCGCCGCCAGTTCCGAGCCCTACAAGGCTCGTCTCCTGAGCGTCCAGTCCGCCGGTGCAGGCGTCGCCGGACGCCGCTCGAGAGCGCTCACCGAGGTCGGCCGCGTGGTCGGCGACCGCGCGCGCGTGGGCCGCGAATCCGGCCGTCCCCATCTCCTCGCCACCATCCGCACCGCAGCACCCCATCAGCACGCCCGCGGCCGCACCGGACCAGGCCTCGCTGTCCGCGCCTCCGACGTACGCCTCGGCGTGCGCGAGGGCCGCGAAGGCAACCTGGTCCTGTTCTGCGTCGACGCCTCCGGCTCGATGGGCACCAAGCGGCGGATGAGCGAGGTCAAGACCGCGATCGTCTCGCTCCTGCTCGACGCCTACCAGCGCCGCGACACCGTCGGCCTGGTCACCTTCTCGGGTGCCGAGGCGACCGTCGCCCTTCCGCCGACCGGCAGCGTCGAGACCGCGGTACGCCGGCTGGAGTCCCTGCCGACCGGCGGCCGCACTCCGCTCGCCGAGGGCCTGCTCAAAGCCGCCGACGTACTGCGGATCGCCGCGATCCGCGATCCGCGCCGGCGTCCCTTGCTGGTGCTCGTGACGGATGGCCGGGCGACCTCCGGCGACAAGGCGTTCCTCAAGGCCAAGCAGGCCGCCGGATGGCTGGCTCAGCAGGGGATCGCGTCGGTCGTGGTCGACTGCGAACCGCGCCGCGGGGTGCGCCTCGGACTGGCGGCCGAGCTGGCCGCAGACCTGGGCGCGGAGTACCTGGACCTGGGAGAAGTTGCCGCGGGCAATCTTGTTCGCGCGGTCACCGATCGGAGCGCCGCCTGATGCCGCAGGGACAACCGAGCGTCGTACCGAAGGACGGCCTGACCACCCGGCAGCGCCGGAACCGGCCACTGCTGATGGTGCACACCGGGGAGATGAAGGGGAAGTCGACCGCCGCGTTCGGGATGGCGCTGCGCGGCTGGAACCAGGGCTGGAACATCGGCGTCTTCCAGTTCGTCAAGAGCGCGAAGTGGAAGGTCGGCGAAGAGAGCGCGTTCAAGGCGCTCGGTCAGTTGCATGAGGCAACGGGTCAGGGTGGCCCGGTCGAGTGGCACAAGATGGGTGAGGGCTGGAGCTGGTCGCGCAAGGCCGGCAGCGAGGAGGACCACGCCGCCGACGCGCTCGAAGGCTGGCGGGAGATCCAGCGCCGGATCGCCGCCGAGAGCCACGATCTCTATGTGCTGGACGAGTTCACCTACCCGATGAAGTGGGGCTGGGTCGACGTCGACGAGGTGGTCGAGACGCTGACGTCGCGGCCCGGTCACCAGTACGTCGTGATCACCGGCCGCAACGCCGACCAGCGGCTGCTCGACGCGGCCGACCTGGTCACCGAGATGACCAAGCTCAAACACCCGATGGACGCCGGCCAGAAGGGCCAGCGGGGGATCGAGTGGTGAGCGCGCGCCGGATCCGGGTGACGGCGTGATCCCGCGGCTGGTCGTCGCCGCGCCGTCCTCCGGCGCGGGCAAGACCACCGTCGCGGTCGGGCTGATGGCCGCGCTGCGGCGCGCCGGGCATGTGGTGGCCGGCTTCAAGGTCGGGCCGGACTACATCGATCCGGGCTTCCATGCGGTCGCGACCGGCCGGCCTGGGCGCAACCTCGACCCGATGCTGTCCGGTGAGGAGCGGGTCGCGCCGCTGTTCGCACACGGCTGCGCGGGCGCGGACATCGCGGTCGTCGAAGGCGTGATGGGCCTGTACGACGGCGCGCTCGGCACCGAGGGCTACTCCTCGACCGCGCACGTCTCGAAGTTGCTGCAGGCACCGATCGTGCTGGTGGTGGACGCCTCCGCGGCCGGCCGCAGCGTCGGTGCGGTCGTCCAGGGTTTCGTTGCCTACGACCCCGAGGTGCGGATCGTCGGAGTGATCCTGAACAAGGTCGGCTCGGATCGCCACGAGGCCGAGGTACGCGCCGGGGTCGCGCCGACCGGCGTACCGGTTCTGGGCGTACTGCGTCGTGACACCCGCCTGACCGTTCCGAGTCGCCACCTCGGTCTCGTCCCGGCGGACGAACAACGTGAGCAGGCCTCGACCGCGGTGGACGCGGCCGCCGAGCTGGTTCGTCAGGGCGTGGACCTGGAGGCCTTCGTCGTCGCCGCCCGGGCAGCCGTTCCGCTCGCCGTGACTCCGTGGGATCCGGCGGCAGAGGTGACTCCGGCCGAGGAGGGGCGCCCGGTGATCGCGATGGCCGGTGGACCTGTCTTCTCCTTCCGCTACGCCGAGACCGCCGAACTGCTGACCGCGGCCGGCGCGGACGTGATCAGCTTCGACCCGCTGCACGATTCGTTGCCCGAAGCAACCTCCGCGCTGTACCTCGGCGGCGGTTTCCCCGAACTCCACGCGGAAGCGCTCTCCGGCAACGTCGCACTGCGTGAGCAGGTCGCCGCAGAGGTCGCGGGCGGTCTGCCGGTCGTAGCCGAGTGCGCCGGGCTGCTCTACCTGTGCCGTGAACTCGACGGCCACCAGCTCACCGGCGTACTGCCTGCCAAGGCGCAGATGACCAGTCGCCTGACGCTCGGCTACCGCACGGCGATTGCTGCTTCCACGACGTCCTTCTTCGACGAAGGGCGGCGCGTTCGGGGGCATGAGTTCCACCGCACGACGGTGGAGTTCGACGACGACGTACCGGCTGCTTGGTACTTGCCGGGCGGTCAGCGGGAGGGATTCGCCCGCGCGCAGATCCACGCGTCCTACCTTCACCTGCACTGGACCGCCACCCCTGACGTCCCGGCCAGGTTCGTGGCCGCTGCCCGTGTCCATGCAGGGCTGGAGAAGTGAGCCTCGTCCTGGGGGTCGGCCTGCGCTCCGGTACGTCGTACCGGGAGCTGCGGGACCTGGTGGACTCGGCGCTTGCCGGGATGGACGCGGCAGAGGTAAGCCAAGTCGTCACTGTCGACGGCAGAGAGTCAGAGCCGGGTTTGCAGCGGCTGGTGGCTTCGCTGGGAGCCCAGCTGCTCACTGCCTCCAAGCTGGAGCTGTCGCAACACGCAGTACCCACTCCGAGCGACACGGTCGAGCGCCTGGCCGGTACTGCGAGTGTCGCTGAGGCGGCTGTGATGCTCAGCGGGGCTGAGGTCGTAGTACCGAAGCAGGCGTCAGCACGGGCCACTGTGGCGGTGGGGCGGTTGCCGGAGGTGCCGGCTGCTCCTGGCTATGCGGTGGGGGAGCGGGACGTAGTACATCGAGTGTTGGCGGAGCGGCGTGATGTGCGACGCGGGTTCGTCGACCGGCCGATCGCGGACGACGTACTGACTCGGGTGCTGGAGTCGGCGCACCGGGCCCCCAGTGTGGGGTTGAGTCAGCCCTGGGACTTCGTGCTGATCAAAGACGTCGCCACTCGGCGGACGGTCCGCGACCTTGCCGCCGCGCAGCGGGATGCTTTCGCGGCTTCCCTACCGGCCGATCGACGGAGCGCCTTCGACGGGCTGAAGATCGAGGCGATCCTGGAGACCCCGCTGAACATCGCGGTCACCTGCGATCCCGGACGCGGCGGAAGGCACGTGCTGGGCCGGCACGCGGACCCACGGACGACCTGGTTCTCAGCGGCGATCGCAGTGCAGAACCTGTGGCTCGCAGCGCGGGCCGAAGGGCTCGGGGTCGGGTGGGTGTCGTTCTTCGAGCCGGGCGAGGTCGCTGCGGTCCTGGGATTGCCGGCGCACGTCGAACTGGTCGGCTATCTGTGTGTCGGACATGTCGAGGCGTTCGCTGCGGCGCCCGAGCTGGTCAGGAGCGGCTGGGCAGCTCGCCGGCCGCTGTCCTGGGCCGTGCATCAAGAGGCGTGGGGGCAACGAGGTCTACCGGGAGTAGAGCCCAGTGCGGTGATCGCTGACGACGCTACGGCGGCTGCCGGCGCAGTACAGGCTGCTGGGACGCAGGTGGTCCGGCTGATCGTGGCTGATGACGCGGCCCCTGCGTACCTGGAGCGGGCGGAGGCGCTCGTCGTACAGGTTGGTGGGGAGAAGCCTCGGGCGGACTTCGGAGTGTTGTGGCGGCCGGCTCGGACAGTGGACGAGGCCGTCGAGCTGGGCGTGGAAGTGGCTCGGGACCTTGTACTGCAGGGGGTCGGAGCGTTTCAGTTGGAGCTGATGTCGGACTCGGCCGTGGCGGCCGGGCTGGCACGTGGAGTGCGGCTGGGGGCCCTGGCCTGTGGAGCTGGGACGGATGAGCCGCTGAAGGTGACAGACTCCTCCGCATGACGGTCCCACCTCAAGGCCCTGCGCCTATGTACGTTCCCGCCTTCTCCATGAAGCAGCGGATCACCCTGATGGCGAACAGGTACGAACTGATCTCCACCAACCCCGACGGCACCGACGGACCGATGCTGGCGTTCGCGCAGCAGAAGCGGATGGCCTTCAAGGAACAGGTCACCTTCTACGCCGACGACTCCAAGTCGCAGGCAGTCTTCTCGTTCAAGGCCCGCAAGCGGCTGGACCTCGGCTCCGGCTACGACGTGTTCGACGCCAACGGCCAGGCGATCGGCTGGTTCAAGAAGGACTTCGGCAAGAGCCTGCTGCGGTCCAGCTGGCAGCTGAGCAGCCCGGGCCTGGAGACCGACGGCACCGAGCGGAACCCGACCATCGCGGCGGTCCGGCGGATCTGGCAGTTCGTCCCGTTCGTCGGGGAGATCCCGTTGCCGTTCATCTTCCACTTCGACTTCAAGGACCGCGCCACCGGTCAGCCGGTGCTGTCGGTCGAGCGCAAGGTGTCGGTGCGTGACCGCTACCGGATCTCCGTGCCGGACTCGCGGCTCGACTTCCGCGTCGCCGCCGCGATGACCGTCGCGCTCGACGCGCTGCAGAGCCGCTGACTTTCGGCTACTCCTCGGCGGGGTCCGTTCACTCTTTTGGGTGAACGGACCCTGAGCGGCTTGGTTCGGCGGGTGCGGAGTGCGAGTCTTGATGACATGGGAGCAGCGAAGCGCAGTCGACGGTGGTTGGTGCCGGTCACGGCAGTCGCGATGGTCGCAGGGGTGGGAGCGTTCGGGCCGATGGTCGCGGACGCGTCTCCGGACCTGCCCAGGATCACCGCGCAGGAGTTGCTCGCCCGCGTGCAAACGGCCAAGGTCGACGGTCTGTCGGGGACGGTCACGTCCTCGACCGATCTCGGTCTGCCGGCGCTGCCCGGGATGGGCGGCGAGGACGCCAACCAGTTCCTCGACCTGCTGACCGGTGACCACACCGCCCGGGTCGCCTTCGCCGGCCCGGACAAGGCCCGCGTCTCGGTGCTCGACCACATGGCCGAGCGGGTGCTGACCACGGACGGCAAGACCGCCTGGGTCTACGACTCGGCCAAGCGCGAAGCGACCAAGCTGGCGCTGCCCGCGCACCCGGCCAAGCCGGAGAAGGCACCCAAGGTCGCGCCGGAGAAGCAGGCGTACGACCCGCAGGCAGTGGCCAAGCAGTTCCTCGCCGCCATCGACCCGTCCACCAAGGTCGAGGTCAGCGGCACGGAGAAGGTCGCCGGCCGCGATGCCTACAAGCTGCGCCTGGTGCCGAAGACCGACCAGACCACGGTCGGTTCGGTCACCCTCGCGGTCGACTCCAAGACCTGGGTGCCGCTGCAGGTCACAGTGCTGCCCCGCACAGGCAAGGACCCGGCCGTGCAGCTCGGCTTCTCGGCGGTGTCCTTCGACGTACCGGCTGCGAGCACCTTCGCCTTCACCCCGCCGAAGGGCGTCAAGGTGACGGAGAAGAAGCTTCCGGCGAAGGCTCTCGGCAAGCAGACTCCGCCGATCACGCCGAAGTCCGGCAAGCCTGGCACGCCGACGAAGCCGTCGGTACCGTCCGACCGTCCGACCGTCGTCGGTGAAGGCTGGAACGCGGTCGCCGTACTCCGGGGCAACCCGACCGCCGGCAACCCGGCCCTCGACCAGCTTCTCGCCAAGGCGCCGACGGTCCAGGGCAGCTGGGGCACCGGCAAGATCCTGTCGACCAAGATGGTCAACGCCCTGATCACCACCGACGGCCGTATCTTCACCGGCCTGGTCACCCCAGATGCCCTCCAAGCCGCCGCCGCCAAGGCCCCCCGCTGACCGACCACACCAGCGATCCGGTGCCACCGATGTCCCCTTCCCCCGGCGGGCCAGCACGCCCAGCCGCAGACAAGCCAGCAGCACCAAGCCCAACACCAGGCGATCACCCGGCGCCCACCGCGGAGTCCCCAGCACCCGCTGTGGCGAGCGCTCGGTCCGGCGACGAAGCAACACCGTCAACCGCCGCCGAGTCTGCAGTCCCAGCACCCGCCCTGGCGCGTGCTGGGTCCGGGGATGAAGCACCGCCGTCGACCGCCGCCGAGTCTGCAGCCTCAGCAGCCGCTTCGGCGGGTGCTTGGTCTGGGGATGAAGCAACAACACCGCCACCGGCCATCGCCGAATCGCCAGCCCCGGCACCCGCGCTGGCGAGTGCTCGGTCCGGGGGCGAAGCAACACGGTCGAGCACCAAGTCGTCCGTTCCTGCCGATCCCGCATCCACCAGCAGGTCAGCCTCATCCGGCGCCGCCGGGATGGCTTCGGCGGGCGCGTCGACTTCGTTCAGTGCCGCCGCGTCGGCTGTGCCGGACTCGGGCGCATCGGGTTCGTCTGGCACCGCCGGGTCTGGTTCTTCTAACGCAGGCACGTCGGCTTCGTCGCGCGCCGGTGGGTCGGCTTCGTCTCGCCCCGCCGATTCAGCTTTGGGCGAGAGCGATGCGCCGATCGTCACCCGGGGGCTGACCAAGCGGTTCCGGGGTGGGCAGATCGCGGTCGACGGGATCGACCTGGTGGTTCCGGCCGGCAGCATCTTCGGGTTTCTCGGGCCGAACGGGTCGGGCAAGACCACGACCATCCGGATGCTGCTCGGGCTGATCGCGCCGTCGTCCGGCTCGGTCGAGTTACTGGGAGAGCCGATGCCCAAGGCTCAGCTCTCCGTGCTGCCACGAGTCGGCGCTCTGGTCGAGGGACCGGCGTTCTACCCGTTCTGGACCGGGACCGCGAACCTGCTCCGCTTCGACGCCGCAGACCGGACCGCCGACCCCCGCACGCGCAAGCAGCGGGCCGGACTGGCGCTGGAGCGGGTCGGGCTGTCGAACGCCGCGGGAAAGAAGGTGCGCGCCTACTCACTGGGCATGCGTCAGCGCCTGGCGATTGCCGTCGCGTTGATGCAGCGCCGCGACCTCCTCGTGCTGGACGAGCCGACCAACGGGCTCGATCCGCAGGGCACCCGCGAGGTCCGTTCGCTGATCCGCGAACTGGCCGACGACGGGACCACGATCTTCACCTCCACCCACCTGCTCGCCGAGGTGGAGCAGGTGTGCACGCACGCCGCCGTGATGAGTCGCGGCCGGATCGTTCGGCAGTCCACGATGGCCGAGTTGCGCTCGGAGCTGCGCCCGCGCCTGGTGGTCCGGACGCCTGACCTCGAGCAGGCCGCGACCACGCTGGCCGGGCTGGGGTTGACCGACGTACGGCGGCTGGAGGCGTTCGTCGACGGCGATCCCGGCGAGCTGCCGATCGACAAGCTGGCCGCCGCGCTGGTCGCGGCGGACGTCCGGATCCACGGGTTCGGTCTCGAACATCCGAGCCTCGAGGATGCCTTCGTCGCGTTGACCGGGGAGGGCTTCGATGTCGCTGAGTGAAACCGCCGACCGCCGTGATCTCGGCAGAGTGAGCGAGCACAACTCCCGCAGGCCCACCGCGGGCCGGCACACGATCGCGCTCTTCGCCTCCGAGTTGCACCTGGTCTTCGGGCGCGCCCGGACCTGGGTGACGCTGGCAGTGCTGGCCGGCGTACCCGTCCTGGTCGGGGTCGCGATCAAGCTGTCCGGGTCGGAGGGCGGTGAGGGATTCATCGGTCAGGTCGCCGGCAACGGGTTCTTCCTCATCGTCGCGAGTCTCGGCCTGTCGCTGCCGTTCTTCCTGCCTACCGCCGTGACGGTGGTGGCAGGGGAGTCGCTGGCCGGCGAGGCCAGTCTCGGCACCTTGCGCAACATGCTGACGGCGCCGGCCGGGCGATCTCGGTTGCTCGCAGCGAAGCTGGTCGCGTTGATCGTCTTCTGCCTGGTGGCCACCCTGACGATCTGGCTCGCCGGGCTGATCGCCGGCCTCGCACTGTTCCCGGTCGGCGACGTCGTGCTGCTCTCGGGGACGACGGTGTCGCTGGCCGACGGACTGCTGCGGGCCCTCGGGATCGCGCTCCTGGTCGCGTTGTCGCTGCTTGGGCTCGCCGGAGTCGGCCTGTTCGTGTCGTCCCTGACCTCGACGCCGCTCGCCGCGATGGCAGCGACCTTCGGTGCGTTCATCGTGTTCGGGATCCTCGGGGCGATCCCGCAGATCGACGAGATCCATCCCTGGCTGATGATGTACGGCTGGCCCTCCTTCGCCGACCTGCTCCGCGATCCGCCGTACTGGGATGCGATCGTCCGCAACCTGCTGCTCCAAGCCGGCTACCTGACCGTCTTCTATGCGGCAGCTTGGGCCCGCTTGACCAGTCGCGACATCAACGGCTAGGCCCGAGCTGAGTCGCCGGCAGACACCGCGACTCCGGCCCGCGTTGAAAATGCCTTAGTCTCGCCGTTGTGCATCCCGACCTGGTCTCCGTACTGCGTTGCCCGGTCTGCCGCGACGCACTGACCTTGGCCGGCCGTACGGCGAACTGTCCCCAGCGGCACGCGTTCGACCTCGCCAAGCAGGGCTACCTCAACCTGTTGCCCTCGGCCTCTACCGGGATCGAGGGCGACTCGGCGGAGATGGTCGAGGCGCGCGAGGCGTTCCTCGCGGGCGGGTTCTACCTGCCGATCCGCGAGGCGCTGGCGACCGCAAGCGCGGAGGCGCTGGAGAAGAGCAGCGCGGAGGAGCTGGTGGTCGAGGTGGGGGCCGGAACCGGCTACTACCTCGAAGGCGTCGTCGGTGTTCGGCCAGGGGTGCGTGGGTTGGCGCTGGACGTCTCGCGATACGCGGCGCGGCGGGCAGCGAAGGTCGATCCGGAGCGGATCGGAGCTGTGGTCAGCGACGCGTGGCGAGAGCTGCCAGTGCTCGACGGCGCGGCGCGAGTGGTGCTCAACGTCTTCGCGCCCCGCAACGCCACCGAGATGGCGCGGATTCTTGCGGCCGGGGGAGTCCTGCTGGTGGTCACGCCCAACCAGGCTCACCTGACCGAGCTGATCGGAGTGCTGGGGCTGGTGAAGGTGGACGAGGAGAAGGAACGTCGGCTCACCGAGTCGTTGTCCGGTTCGTTCCGGCGGACCGGGAGCGAAAGCGTCGAGGTGACGATGCGTCTCGACCATGCGGCGGTCGAGCGGCTGGTGGCGATGACGCCGAGCGCGCGGCACACGGCTAAGGCCGAGCTGGCGGAGCGGATCGCAGTACTGGCTGATCCGGCGGAGGTCACTTTGTCGGTGACGCTCTCCACTTGGCGAACCATCTGACGGGTGCCGGCTCGAGCACGGCACCAGCAGAGAGTTCGGCCGAAGAGTCAGGCCAGAGACTTCGGCCTATGACGGGGCCGATCAGACAGCGGCGGCCGTGAGCTCCTTGGCGACGGCGACGCCGTGCTCCTTCGCGCTGACGTGCGCCTCTTCCTCCGCGATCTTGGAGGCAGGAATCAGTTCGGCCATCGCCGGGGTGACCGATGCGAGCGTCAGCTCGGCGACGGCCTGCCGGACCCTCATACCGAACATGTCACCGAAGACGCGCTCCAGGTACGGCGTCGCGTGGTCCCAGCCCTCGCGCGGAGTACCGGCGCCGTAGCCACCGCCGCGGGCCAGCGTGAAGATGATCGGCTTGCCCTGAACCGGCCCAGGTCCGCTCACCAGCTCGTTGTCGATCAGCAGCAGGTCGATCCAGGTCTTGATGTGCTGGGAAAGGCCGTAGTTGTACAGCGGTACGGCGAGCAGCACCGCGTCGGCGCTCTTCAGCTCCGCGGCCAGATCGGCGGCCAGCGCCGTCGCCTCGGCGACGTCCGCACGGTCGGCGTCCGCACCGGCGTCCAGACCCATTTTGCCGGTCACCGCGGCAGGCCAGGCATTCGACGGGAGCGGGTGGCGACCGAGGTCGCGCCGAACCACGACGCCGTCCGGGTGTTCCGCGCGCCAGGCTGCCTCGGCACTGTCGGCCAGCGCTCGGCTGACGGAACCGTCGACCCGGATGCTGGCGTCGACGCGAAGGAGGGTGGTCATGTCGTTCCTCTCTCAAAACAGAACTGGTAGAGCTCGAGCTGAGCTGTTCTCAAGATAGTCTGTAGAACAGAACATATTCAAGTTAGATCGTATTCCTGGCGTTTGGACCCCGTACGATGGAACTCATGACCAGTCCGTCGCCCGAAACAGCAGCTCGGGCAGCTCGCGGTACCTCGGTCGAGGCGGATCTCGGCTGGGCGCTCGGGGTTGTCTTCCGGCGGTACGCGAAGGCGGCGACCGACGCCTTGAAAGACGTCCCGGGTGGTCCCCGGGGATACCAGGTGCTCGCGACGAGCATCGGTGAGGGGCCGAAGCGCCAGCTCGAGCTGGCTGCGCAACTCGGGGTCGATCGCACGGTGATGACGTACCTGCTGGACGACCTGGAGAAGGCCGGCCTGGTTCAGCGGCAGGCCGATCCGGCCGACCGTCGCGCTCGGCTGATCGCGCCGACCGATCAGGGGCGAGAGGTGCTCTGCGATCTGGAGCGCCGGCTCGCGGCCAGCGAGGACGCCGTGATGGGCGGCCTGGACGACGGTGAGCGGATGGTCTTCCGGATGCTGCTCCAGCGGATCGCCGTGCAGGCGGACCGGATCGACCCGCTGCACAACGCCTGCAGCCTGGTCGAAGAAGGCGTCGACCCAGCCGACACCTGATCGGCGCCGGGACCGGCGCAGCCTGAATCAGCGCTGGGGCATCAGCGCTAGGGGATCAGCGGCAAGGGGATCAGCACCACCGGTCCCGGCAGGCTGGTCTGGAGCGAGGCGCTCAGTGAGAGGGTCCGCGCAGAGCAGATCCGCGTCGACGGATCGGCGTCGAGGATCAGCGGAGCGGGACGAAACCGGACTCGTAGGCCTGGATGACGGCTTGGGTCCGGTCCCGGGCGCCCAGTTTGGCCAGCAGATTGGCGACATGGGTCTTGATCGTTTGAACGCCCAGGATCAGCTCCTTGGCGATCTCCGCGTTCGACAGGCCGCGGGCCATCAGCCGCAGTACCTCCTGCTCGCGCTCAGTCAGCTGGTACTCGTCGAGGCCGCTCGCCTGCTGGGCCTGCCCGACATGCGCGAGGGCGAGCGCCCGGATGGCCTCCGGGAACAGCAGTGACTCGCTGCCCGCGACCGTGCGGATCGCCGCGATGATGTCGTCCGGGGGAGTGCGCTTGAGCAGGAACCCGGAGGCGCCCGCCCGTAGCGCGTCGTACACGTAGTCGTCGTTCTCGAAGGTGGTCACCACCAGCACGCGCGGCGCCGGGTCCAGTCCGTCGAGCAGCAGGCGGGTCGCCTGGATGCCGTCGACGGCCGGCATTCGGACGTCCATCAGGACGACGTCCGGCCGGGCTCGCCGGACCACGGGCAGCACCTCGGCGCCGTCGCCGGCCTCACCGACGACGGTCAGGTCGGGCTCCGCGTCGATGATGGCGCGCAGCCCGCTGCGGATCAGCGGCTCGTCGTCCACCACGACCACCGATATCTGCACTGTGTTCTCCATCTCTGCTTCACCCACCGCGCTGGTCAGGTCTTGGTCGTGACAGCGACCGGCAAGGTGACGGCGAGCCGCCAGTGATCCGCGACCGGACCGGCTTCGACGGTGCCGCGAAGTACGGCGACTCTTTCACGGATACCGGCCAGCCCTCGGCCGCCGCCAGAGTGGTCGGCCGTGCCCACGGTGACCGGGTTGGCCAGCTCCAGCAGCAGACCGGACTTGTCCAGACTGATCAGCACCTCGACGCTGACCTCGTCCGCCGGGCGGCCCGCGTGCCGGATCGCGTTGGTCAGTCCTTCCTGGACGATCCGGTACGCCTCCCGCGAGACCGCCGCAGGCAACTGCTCAAGATCTCCCGTACGCCGGACGCCGACCGCGATGCCACCCGCCCGAGTCGCCTCCACCA
This sequence comes from Kribbella sp. CA-293567, assembly GCF_027627575.1. Taxonomy (NCBI): domain Bacteria; kingdom Bacillati; phylum Actinomycetota; class Actinomycetes; order Propionibacteriales; family Kribbellaceae; genus Kribbella; species Kribbella sp. CA-293567. Next base: position 4,430,770 of record NZ_CP114065.1, on the reverse strand, counting down.
GCCGGTCGAGGTTCCCCAGGGTCGCCTGCGGAGCGGTCGCGGCGCCTGGCCGGCGGTCGTCGCGCAGCAACCCGAGAACGTGATCGAGATCGGCGAGGGCAGCCCGGGCGGAGGTCTCCATCGCGGCCAGCGCGGTCTCGGCGAAGGCTGGATCCGTGGCCAGCACCCGGCGCGCCGCGGCGGCCTGGATGGTGACCAGGCTGAGGGTGTGGCCGACGCTGTCGTGCAGCTCACGAGCCAGCCGGTTGCGCTCGGCAAGGGTCGCGGTACGGCGTTCCAGCAGCTCGATCCGCTCGGCCGGGGTCGGGCCGAGCAATCGGGGAGCCGCCGCCGCGAGCAGGGCGCCGATGCCGGCCGAGAGCAGGATGAGCGCGACGATCGCCGCGATCGTTGCTGCCGGCATCCAGAAGTCGGTCCAGCGGCCGGTCACCCGGTAGTCCAGGCTGGGCATCAGTTCGTGGCTGCCGGGGGAGCGGAAGGGGGCCGCCAGCAACACCCCGCCGAGGCCGAAGACGATCGTGCTGAGGACGCCGACGAAACCGCCCGCGGCCAGGTGCAGGCAGAACCAGGCAGCCGTCCGGCGGCGCTGCGGCCAGGTCCGGGACGGGCCGAGTGGGCGCTCCTCGAAGCGGACGCCGAGCAGCGACTCGACCGCGATGCCCTCCACCTCGCGGACTGCCGGCAGCATGCCCAGCACGAGGGGCGGCGTCGCCGCGACCAGCACGACCAGGATGACGCTCAGCACCTTGGGCAGCGCCAGACCGTCGATCAGCGCCACCAGCGCGCTGTCGACCAAAATGAAGGCAAGCACCAGGGCTGCGCCGAGCAGCAGATAGACCCAGCGCAGGTAGGTCGACCCTCGCACCAGGACGTTGGCCACGAACCCATCCTCCCAGTCCGCTTCCGCGATCGGCTCCCTCGCCCGGGGGAAGCGGATCCCTCGCCGGAGCGACGGACGGCGGAGCGACGGACGGCGGGGCGACTGGGGACGACCTGCCGGCTCCGCTCGAACGTTCGCGGACCGATGTCTGTTCCCAGCTCAAGAGAGCGTTTGCATGACAGAGGTCACAGTGCGGCCGGGTTTACACAAATTTGTCCCGCGCCCGCCACGTTCGGTCCGTACGGGCGTCGCGATCTGCTGTCCGGACGGGTACGGTCTGTGGTCGGGGCGGGGTGCCCTTCCGGTGACGGAGGGGCATGGGGAAACGGCTCCAGGACGGGCGGCAGTCGGGTTCTGAGGGGACCCGGACAGTGTCAGAAGCGTTACGTAAAGACACTGTGAAGTCCCCGAGGGCCGATTGACCACCCTTCCATATTTGATGTTTGATCAAATATCGGAGAGGAGAGGTCCTGCATGAGGTTCAGACGTTCGGCCGTCGCCCTGGTGGCGGTACTTGCACTCGCTACCGGAGTGAGCGCGTGCAACGACGACAGCTCGACGGGCGCGAACGGGGACGCGAAACTGGAGAAGGTCAGCTATCTGACCTCTTTCGGCACTTTCGGCCGCGAGGCCTACGCGTATGTCGCCCTGGAGAAGGGCTACTTCAAGGATGCCGGGCTGGACGTGACGATCACGCCGGGCAAGGGCACCGTCGACGTGATGAAGATCGTCGCCGGCGGTCAGGCCGACTACGGCATCGGTGACTTCACCGCGGTGATGATCACGCTGGCCAAGCAGAAGCTTCCGGTCACCACGGTCGGGATGATCCACCAGCGCTCGATGGCGGCGATCGTCGCTCTCGACGGCGGGCAGATCAAGGATCGCGACCCGAAGTCGCTGGTCAAGGCCAACGGCGAGAAGACCCGGATCGGCGACCAGCCCGGTTCGACCAACCAGGTGACCTTCCCGCTGTACGCGCAGCAGGTGGGGATCGACAAGAACTCGGTCGAGTTCGTGCCGTCACCGCCGCCGGGCCTGCCGGCGCTGCTCGCCAACAACAAGGTCGACGGCATCGGCCAGTTCGTGGTCGGCCTGCCGCTGGTCGAGGCGGCCGACAAGGAGAAGAAGCGCAAGGCCGTCGTACTGCCGTACGGCGACAAGGTGCAGGACCTCTACGGCAACGCGATCATCGCGCGGGACGACCTGGTCAAGGACAACGGCACCCAGGTGAAGAAGTTCACCGAGGCGCTGCTCAAGGGTCTGACCGACGCGCTGGCCGACCCGGCAGCCGCGGCGAAGATCCTGCAGAAGTACGTGCCGGACACCAACGTCACGGTGGCCGCCAAGGAGCTCGAGCTGATGAAGAAGTACGCCAAGCCCGACGAGTTCAAGGGTGCTCTGGGCGAGGTCGACTCCGACCGGGTCCAGCGGGTCATCGACGACCTGACCAAGTACGAGGTGATCCCGGCCAAGTCGATCACGCCGGCCGACGTCGTGAACGCCGACCTGGCTCCCAGAGGCTGACATGATCCGGCTGGACGGCGTGGGACAGGTCTTCGAAGGCCGCGGGGGAGAGGTCCGGGCACTCGAGGGAATCGACCTGCACGTCCAGGAGAACGAGTTCGTCACGCTGATCGGCCGGTCCGGTTGTGGCAAGTCCACACTGCTCCGGCTGATCGCGGGACTGCTGGCACCGACGTCCGGCGGGGTCGAGGTGGCGGGTGAGGCCGTCACCGGTCCCCGCCGGGACGTCTCCTTCATGTTCCAGCGACCGGCCCTGCTGCCGTGGCGGTCGGTGGTGTCGAACGTGATGCTGCCGGTGGAGATCTCCGGCGGCGACGAGCAGCGCGACAAGACGCAGTACAAGGACCGGGCACACGAGTTGCTGGAGCTGGTCGGGCTCAAGGGGTTCGAGAACCGGCTCCCGCACGAGCTGTCCGGCGGAATGCAGCAGCGGGTGTCGTTGTGCCGGTCGCTGATCCGCAGCCCCAAGGTGATGCTGATGGACGAGCCGTTCTCGGCGCTCGACGCGCTGACCCGGACCGAACTGTCGGCGGAGCTGCAGCGGATCCAGATGGAACTGGCCACCACGATCGTCTTCGTCACCCACTCGATCGAGGAGGCCGTCGTACTGGCCGACCGGGTGGTCGTGCTGACGCCGCGGCCCGGCCGGCTGCGCGAGATCGTCGAGATCGGGATTCCCCGGCCCCGCAGCCTGGGCCAGAACGCGCACCTGACCGAGGTGGCGCAGATCAGCGCCCGGCTGCACAGCCTGCTGTCCGAGCAGGAGCGACCGGCCGACCTGCCCGAGGCCCTGCGATGACCAAACGTTCCTGGCTGGCCGACTCCCGGACCGCGGCGGTGCTGCTGCCGTTCGTCGGTCTGGTGCTGGCCATCGCGCTGTGGTGGCTGGCCACCATCGTGTTCTCGATCGACTCCTACCTGCTGCCCGACCCCGGCGACGTGATCACCGCCTTCAAGCTTCAGCCCGCCTACCTGATGGAGCACACCTGGGTCTCCCTGGTGGAGACCGTCGAGGGATTCGCGCTGTCGATCCTGGTCGGCGTACCGGTCGCGCTGGCGATCGTCCGCTCGGTGATCGTCGAGCGGCTGCTCTACCCGCTGCTGCTGGCCGTGAACGCGATCCCGAAGATCGCGATCGCGCCGCTGCTGGTGGTCTGGTTCGGGTTCGGCCAGTGGCCGAAGGTCCTGATGGTGCTGCTGGTCTGCTTCTTCCCGATCGTGATCTCGACCGCCAGCGGGATGAAGTCGACCCCGGCCGAGCTGGTCGAGCTGCTCCGGTCGCTGAACGCGAGCAAGACGCAGGAGTTCTTCAAGCTGCGGCTCAAGTACGCGCTGCCGCAGATCTTCACCGGGCTGAAGGTGGCGATCTCGCTGGCCGTGATCGGGTCGGTGATCGCCGAGTTCGTCGGCGCCACCTCCGGCCTGGGCTACGTGATCACCAACTCCGGCGCCAACGCCGACACCGCGCTGGCCTTCGCCGCGATGACGTTGCTCAGCATCGTCGCCATCGTCTTGTTCTACGGGCTCGTACTGCTGGAGCACATGCTGCTGCCCTGGGCACGGGAGTCCCGATGACCACCCAGGCCTCCGACGCCGACCGCCAGGTGCTCGTCCGGCCCGCGTGGCTGGAAGCCACCGTCTCGGCCGTCTTCAGCGCGCTGGGCTTCGAGCCGACCGACGCGACCAGGATCGCCGTCGCGCTGGTCGAGGCCGATCTGCGCGGTGTCAGCTCGCACGGCGTGATGCTCGTCCCGATGTACGTCGAACGGCTGAACTCGGGCGGTGTCACCCGGGAACACGAGCTCGACCTGCTGCACGACGCCGGCGCGGCAGTGGTGGTCGACGCGCGTGGCGGGATGGGTCAGCTCTCCAGCCCGCAGGCGATGGGGCACGCGATCGAGCGGGCCGGCAGGTACGGCATCGGCCTGGTCTCGGTCCGCAACGCTCACCACTTCGGTGCGGCCAGTCGCTGGGCCGTGCAGGCCGCGCAGGCCGGCTGCCTGGGGATCGCGATGTCGAACACGACCCCGCTGATGCCGGCGCCCGGTGGCGCCGAGCGGATCGTCGGCAACAACCCGCTGGCGATCGCGGTACCGACCGAGGGTGGCCCGGAGATCGTGCTGGACATGGCGTTGTCGGCCGTTGCCCTGGGCAAGATCCGGCTGGCGGCGTCGGCCGGCCGGTCGATCCCGGACGGCTGGGCGACGGACCAGGCCGGCGTACCGACGACGGACGCGGAGGCCGCCGTGCTGGGGATGCTGCTGCCGGCCGCCGGGCACAAGGGATTCGGGCTGGCGTTGATGATCGACGTGCTGACCGGCGTACTGAGTGGTGGCGGCTGGGGCGACCAGGTTCGCCCGCTGTACCGCGAACCGGATCGGCCGAACGACTGCGCTCACCTGTTCCTGGCGATCGACCCGGAGTTGCTGGGTGGACTCGACGGGTTCCGGCAGCGGTCGTCGGCTCTGGCGGAGCGGGTGCGTGGCAGCGCGGCGGCTCCGGGAGTGGACCGGCTCTACGTGCCGGGGGAGATCGAGGCCGAGCGTGCTGCCGAGCAGCGGCGTAACGGCGTACTGATCGAGAGGTCGGGGCTCGACGGACTGTTGCAGGCTGCGCGAGCAGTCGGTGCCGTCGTACCGACCGGAGGGGTGCTGAACTGATGGCGAAGAAACAACTGACCAGTACGGCGCTGCGGAGCCCGAACGGGGTCTTCTCGCAGGCGACCACGATCGAGGCGACCGGCCGGCTGGTGTTCGTGTCCGGGATGACGGCACGCCGCCCGGACGGCAGCATCGCCGGGGTCGGCGACGTGCGGGAGCAGACCCGGCAGGTCTGTGAGAACGTGCAGGCCGCGGTGCAGGAGGCCGGCGGCACCCTGGACGACGTCTGCCGGGTGGACGTGTACGTCCGCAACATGGAGGACTTCGCCAAGATCCACGAGATCCGGGCACAGTACTTCCACGAGCCGCTGCCCGCCTCGACGATGGTCGAGGTCAGCAAGCTGGCCCATCCCGACTACCTGATCGAGATCAGCGCCATCGCGGTGATCCCATGAGTGGCGGACGCAGCCGGAGGCGGGTGATCCGAGTGCGCGGCGTCGAGTGGACCTGAGATGAAGTTCGTGACGATCGAGCACGCCGGGCGTGAGTGGCCCGGGGTGGTGGACGGCGAGGACGTCGTCCTGCTGCGGGCGGCCGACCTGGTCTCGGTGATCGAGGCCGGCCCGGCCGCGCTGGTTGCCGTTCGCAACGAAATGGCGACCGGTGAGAGGTTGCCGCTGGCCTCCGTCTCGCTGCGGGCCCCGCTGCGGCGGTTCCGCCGGGACGTGCTGTGCACCGGCTGGAACTACTGGGACCACTTCGAGGAGAGCAAGGGCAAGCGCGAGGGCCAGGACGTCGACCGGCCCGACCATCCGACCTTCTTCACCAAGGGCCCTGACGTGGTGATCGGCCCGTACGCCGAGATCGCCTACGACCCGGCCATCTCGGCCAAGTGGGACTACGAGGCGGAGCTCGCCCTGGTGATCGGCAAGGCCGGGCGGAGCATCCCGGTCGCCGAGGCGCTCGACCACGTCTGGGGTTACACGCTGGCCAACGACGTGTCGCAACGCGATCTGCAGCGTCAGCACGGCGGGCAGTGGCTCAAGGGCAAGAGCATCGACCAGACCATGCCGCTCGGCCCGTGGATCGTGACGGCCGACGAGTTCGGCGACCCACAGGACGTGCACCTGCAGTGCCTGCTGAACGGCGTCGTGATGCAGGACGCCTCGACCAGGCAGATGGCCTACGACGTGGCGACGCTGATCAGCGAGTTGTCGTTCGGGATGACGTTGCGCCCCGGCGACCTGCTGCTGACCGGGACGCCGGCCGGGATCGGCAACGCTCGCGAGCCGCAGGTGTTCCTTGCCGAGGGCGACGAGGTGGTGACCCGCGCCGACAAGATCGGCGAGCTGCGCAACACCCTGGTCTACCGGGACCTCTCATGAGCGGCGGCCGGCTGGAGTTGCTGCCCGGCGGAGGCCGTGGCGGGCGCCGTACGTTGGCCGAGACGGCCGCAGCCGAGTTGCACCAACTGATCCTGTCCGGCGAGCTGCCAAGCGGTACTCCGCTCCGCCTGGTCGAGTTGGCCAACCGGCTGGACATGAGCCAGATGCCGGTCCGCGAAGGGCTGCGCAGGCTGGAGGCGCTCGGGCTGGTCGACATCATCCCGCACAAGGGCGCCTGGGTGCGGGAGCTTTCGGTGGCGGACCTGCACGACACCCACGAGACTCGGCTGGCGCTGGAGAGTCTCGCAGTACGGGCTGCGGCGGAGCATTTCAGCGACGCGGACGCGCAGAAGGCCCGTACTGCGCTGGCCGAGCTGCTGCAGCTGTCACGGTCGGAGGACTCGATCGGCGCTCGGCAGGCCCACGCGGACTTCCACTTCGCCCTGTATCGGGCCGGCGGGTCGCAGTGGCTGGCCCGGGCTATCGAGCCGGTCTGGCAGAACAGTGAGCGCTACCGGTTCGGTAGTCGGCAGACGGCGTTCCAGATCGAGCGGAACCGGCAGGAGCACCAGGCGATTCTGGATGCCTGTGTCGCCCGTGATGCCGACGCTGCCGAGCAGGCGCTCCGCAAGCACCTGGCGGGCGCAGTACAGCGGATCACCGAGACGATGACGTCCAAGCAGGCACAGCGCGAGGAGACGTCATGAGGGCGAGCTTCGACGCGACCGGAGAGGTCGTGGTCATCACAGGTGGCGCACACGGCATCGGTGCGGCTTTGGCGGCTGCAGTGGCCGGCTGCGGCGGTACTGCGGTCGTCTTCGACATCTCCCTCGGCATCGAGGCCGCAGGAATCGAGTACGTCGAGGTGGACGTCTCGAACCGTGAAGCCGTGCTCAAGGCCGTCAGCGGAGTCATCGAGCGGCACGGCCGGATCGACGGGCTGGTCGCCGGTGCCGCGGTACAACCGCGCGCGGCGGTGGTCGACATCGACCCGGAGGACTGGACCCGCACACTCAAGGTGAACCTGGACGGTGTCGTCTGGGCCTGTCAGGCGGTGGTCCCGCGGATGGTCGAGCAGCGCAGCGGATCGGTGATCGTCTTCACCTCGGGGATCGCGTCGACCGGGTTCCCCGGCGCGGCGGCGTACGCGTCGAGCAAGGCCGCGCTGGCCGCCTTCGCCCGGACGCTGGCCGCCGAGGTGGCCGAGCACCGGGTCCGGGTGAACGTGGTCGCGCCGGGGGTGATCGACACCGAGCAGTTCCGCTCTGCCAACATCGGTGCCGATCTGGAGCACTGGCGTGACACGACTGGGATCGGCGATCCCGAGGATGTGGTCGGCCCGTTGCTCTTCCTGTTGTCCGACGCGGCCGCGATGACCGGCTCACAGCTCACCCGCGAGCGCGTCTTCGCCCGGCTAGAGACCTTCAAGGAGTCCTGAGTGTCTGACCAGCAGCTGCCCGTCGCGATCGTCGGGGCCGGTCCGATCGGCCTGACGACGGCCCTCGGCCTGGCGCACTACGGCGTACCGTTCGTGCTGCTCGAGGAGGACGCGGTGCTCTCCTCGGACACCAAGGCGGGCACCACGCTGAGCCGGACACTGGAGATCTGGGACCGGTACGGCGCGGTGGAGGGCATCCTGGCGGCCGCGCTGCGGATCGACGAGATCGGTGACATCGACCGGGCCACCAACACGCCGCGCGCCTCGGTGCAGCTGGCCGAGCTGGTCAACGACACCCAGTTCCCGTTCGTGATCAACCTGCCGCAGCAGCACATGGAGCCGATCCTCGAGGCGGCGCTGTCCGGTGGCACGCTGCTCAAGCAGCACCGGCTCGACTCCTTCGAGGTGCTCGACGACCGGGTGGTGCTGACGGTCGACACCCCGGACGGCGTGCGACAGCTCGAGGCGTCGCACCTGCTGGCCTGCGACGGCGGCAAGAGCAAGGTGCGGGACGCGCTCGGCGCGACGGTGTCGGGGGAGACCCTGCCGGAGCGGTACATGCTGATCGACGTGGTGGTCGACCTCGACGTCTCCAACGCCCGCGACTACCCGTACCTCGCCTACTTCGCCGACCGGTCCGAGTGGATGGTGCTGATCCGGCAGCCGGACAACTGGCGTTTCCTCTTCCCGCTGGCCGCCGGTGCGGACCAGCCGGGTGAGGAGGACATGCTGGTGAAGGTCAAACAGTTCATCGGCGAGGTGGACCGGATCGAGCTGATCGGCTCGGTCGTCTACAACGTGCACCACCGGGTGGCCGACCGCTGGTCCGCCGAGCGGAAGGTGTTCCTGATGGGCGACGCCGCTCACCTGATCACCCCGATGTGGGCGCTGGGCCTCAACACGGGCGCGCTGGACGCCTCGAACCTGCCCTGGCGACTTGCCTGGGTACTGCGTGGCTGGGCCGAGCCGTCGCTGCTTGACGGCTACGAGCAGGAGCAGCGGCCGGTGGCGATCAACGGCTCGGGCGAAATGGCCGAGGCGGCCCGCAAGTACATGTCCCACCAGCGTGGTGCCGTCACGGCTGCCGGCAGCGACTGGGCGACGGCGTACACGCGCACGTTGCTCGGCGTACGGCTGGATGTGGACGGGGAGGGCGACTGGTCGATGGTGATGACCAGTGCGGAGCCGCCTGCTGTCCGGGCCGGCGACAGGGCGCCCGACCTGGCGCTGCAGGGTCCGCGTGGTCGGACGACGATCCACGGGTTGTGCAGGGAGTCGTTCGTCGCGCTGTACTTCACCGACGTACGGCGTCGCCCGTCGGTACCCGTCAACGACTCGCCTGCGCTGAAGCACTACGCGGTGTCCCGGTGGGACGCTCCGCACGACTCCGGGCTTCGCGACCGCTCGCTGTTCGATCCCGGCAGTATCGCGACCAGCCGGTACGGCGTACCGGCTGAGAGTGTCGTGCTGGTGCGGCCTGACGGGCATATCGCCGCAGTGGCTCCGATGGCCGATGGCGTGGCCGACGAGCTCTACACCCGGATCACCGGCCGGCCCGTCCCGAGGGAGGGGCTCTGATGGGGTCTTTCGACGAGCAACTGAGCGAAGTGCTGCTGCAGACCGACGACCTGGAGTGGGTCGAGAAGTCGCTGGCCGGGCTGTCGCACAAGATGCTCTGGCGGGACGAGGTCACCGAGGCTTCGATCGCGCTGGTCCGCTTCGAGCAGGGCTCCGGGATCCCGGAGGCACATCAGCACGCGTCGAACCAGTTCATGTTCTGCCTGTCGGGGCGGTACGTGTACCTGCCGACCGGGACGACGCTGACCAAGGGCAGCTTCTACTGGAACCCCAAGGGCGTCGTGCACGGGCCGACGATGGCAGAGGAGACCTCTGTCCTGCTGGAGGTCTACGACGGGCCGCACTACCCGGTGCGGCCGTCGTTCTACGACAACGACGAGGATGCCCGCTGACATGGCCGGCTGGGACATCCACACGCACCTGATACCGCCGACTGTGCTTGCGGCGGCCTCCGAAGGAGCCTTCGGGCTTGCTGTCGAGGACGGCTTCCTGCTGGTCGATGGCGAACGACTGCCGATGAAGCGGCTGGGTGACCCTGCAGCACTGCTGCGGTGGATCGATGAGCAGTCGTTGGACGGCGCCGTGGTCTCTGTACCGCCGGCGCTGTTCCGCTACGACCAGGGCGTCGAGTGGGCCGCGCTGGTCAACCAGGGACTCCGAGAGCTGGCCACACCTCAGTTGCGGGTGCTCGGGCAGTTGCCGCTGGGGGACCCGGCCGCTGCTTCGGTTGCTTCCGCGCTGGCCGCTGAGGGCGTCTTCAGCGGCTTCGCCCTCGGTACTGCGGGCTACGCGGGACTGGACGATGTCTGGAAGGTGCTCCACGAACTGGAGGCCTTCACCTTGATTCACCCGAGCCACAGCCACGACGAGCGGCTCGGCAGGTACTACCTGTCGAACCTGCTGGGGAACCCTTATGAGACAGGGCTCGCCGTGGCCGAACTGGTCTTCGGGGATGTGGTCGGTCGTTTCCCGGGCATCAGGTTCTGCCTGTGCCACGGTGGCGGCGTGACGGCGGCTCTCGCCGGGCGCTGGCAGCGGGGGATCGACACGGCCCGGCCAGGGGTGGCGCCACTCTCGCTGTCGGTGGCCGAGGCCCTGCGGCGGTTCTACGTGGACGACCTGGTGCACGACGACGAAGTACTGGCGTTGCTGGGGGCGACGTTCGGGACCGATCGGGTGCTGGCCGGCAGTGACTGGCCGTTCCCGATGGGCAGCGATCTGGTGGACGCAGGCCGGGCGGCAGCTCGATCAACGGTGTGCGAGCAGCTCACCCGGCCGTTGAAGAAGGGGGCCGTTTCCGCGTGAACAGGCCTTTTCTGCAGGACCTCGATGTGATCAGATATCAAATCCGGGGCACCGGACCGTGGACGAGGGGGGTGGCTGGATGAGCTCGCGACAGGCATTGGCGTTGCGCTGCTACGGACCCGGCCAGCAGCTGAAGGTCGAGGAGGTGGAGCTGGTCGCCGGGGTGGGCGAGACGCTGGTGGAGATGCAGTACGCCGCCGTCACCCAGCTCGACCGAACGGTACTGGCAGGCAAGCTGGCACAGCAGGTGCAGCCGCCGTTCGTGCCGGGATCCGAGGGGGCCGGGGTGGTGGTCAGCTCGGAGCTCTACCAGCCCGGTACGCCGGTGGTGATCCGTGGTGGGGGAGTCGGGGTGTCCAGGCCGGGCACGTGGGGTCAGCTGGCCGTCGTACCGAACGGGTCGGTGCATCTGCTGCCTGCTGGGCTGGATGCGGCTGCTGCCGTGGCGATGCTGGCGCCCGCGCTGACCGCGCACACCGCAGTACGCCGGGTCGGGCAGATCGTCGAGAACGAGACGGTGGTCGTCACCGGCGCCACCGGTTTGGTCGGGCGGCTGTGTGTGGCGGTGGCCCGGGCAGCCGGGGCGATGAAGGTGATCGGCCTGGCGCGCAGTGACGAGTCGGTCGAGCAGCTGAACGGGCTGGTGGACCAGATCGTCCGCGTCGACGAACTGGGCCAGGTCGGCCGCGAACTGCCGTGGTGCAACGCGGCGATCGACACGGTCGGGGGACCGGTGACCAGTGGGGTGATGAGTCACATCACGCCGGGCGGACGGCTGGTGGCGCTCGGCTACACGGCCGGGGAGTTCGCCACGCTGGACCTGCACCAGCTGATCGGCCGGGACCTGCGGGTGCTGCCGGTGAACATGCAGCGGACGACGATCGAGCCGGGGACGGTCAGCCAGGTACTGGCCGACATCGCGCCGTCGGGGGTGCGGCCGGAGCTGGAGATCGTCGCGGCGCCGTTCGTGGAGGACGCGCTGGATCTGCTGGCCGCCGGGCCCGCGGACCGGCGGGTGCTGCTCGATCTCGGGAGGTTCTGAGGACACGGTGGCGATGACGCGGCCGCGGGCAATCTGGACAGATGTGCCAAAGATCGCCCACGGCCGGTTACGGTTGCCTCCCAGATGCGCATGCAGTGATGGAGAGAGGCAGCCAACACCCCATGACCCGACGACTCGAGCTCACGCCCGGGGGGCCGAGCGGCCGGCGTACCTTGGCGGAGGAAGCGGCTGCCGAGCTGCACGAGCTGATCCTGTCCGGTGAGCTTCCGAGCGGTACCGCGCTGCGGCTGGAGGAGCTGGCCAAGCGCCTCGACATGAGCCAGATGCCGATCCGCGAGGGGTTACGCCGGATGCAGGCGCTCGGGCTGGTCGAGATCGTGCCGCACAAGGGCGCGTGGGTCCGGGAACTCTCGATGGAGGACCTGCGCGACACCCACGAGACCCGGCTCGCGCTGGAGACCCTCGCCGTACGGGCTGCGGCGAGCCGCTTCAGCGATGCCGACGCCGACCTCGCCCGCGCGGCCCTGGCCGAGCACGTCCGCCTCTCGAAGGCCGGCGACATCATCGCCTCCCGGCAGGCACACACCGAGTTCCACTTCGCCATCTACCGAGCCGGTGGCTCCCGCTGGCTGCCGCGCGCGATCGAGCCGGTCTGGCAGAACAGCGAGCGTTACCGCTTCGGCTCCCGCCAGACCAAAGCCCGGATCGAGCAGACCCGCCGCGAGCACCAGGCGATTCTCGACGCCTGCCTCGCCCACGACGAACCAGGCGCCGAAGCGGCACTCCGCGAACACCTGGAAGGCGCCATGCAGCGCATCACCGAGACCATGGCTCGCCGCTACACCAAGGACTGACCTTACGCCCGCCGCGGAGCCGGAGCGACCTCGCTCAGCGACCGACGGCTCCGTCGAGCTGCTCCCGAAGAATGTCCGTGTGACCGGCATGCCGAGCAGTTTCTTGGATCAGGTGAAGCAGCAACCGGCCCGACCCGCAGCCACCTGTCGCCGGCGCACCACCGAGGATCAGTCGGCCAGATGGGCGGGGAAGCCGCCGGTGGCGACCGGGCCCCAGCGCTCGGGGGTGATGCGGATCAGGCACTTGCCCTGCTTCCGCATCGCTTCGCGGTACTCGTCCCAGTCCGGGTGCTCACCGGAGATCGACCGGAAGTAGTCGACCAGCGGCTCGACCGCCGCCGGCAACTCGATCACTTCGCCGCTCCCGTCGACCTGGACCCACGGGCCGTCCCAGTCGTCGGAGAGCACCACCACGCTGGTCTGCCGGTCCCGCTTCACGTTGTTGCTCTTGGCCCGCTCCGGGTACGACGAGATGACGATTTGTCCCTCGGCGTCGACGCCACCCGACACCGGCGAGGCCTGCGGCGTACCGTCGGCCCGGCGGGTGATCAGCAGCATGTGATGACGCGGCCGTACGAACTCCAGCAGCGCGTCGGTGTCGACCTGGGTATTGGTGGCAATCGATCTCGGCATGCCCCCACCTTCTCAGATCAAAGCACCGCGGTCTCCTGCACGCTGAGCCACCGGACCCCGTGCCGCGCACCGGCCTCGGCGACCAGTACCGCGGTGGTGCGCCGGGGTGACCCGGCCGAGTGCAGTTCGAGGAACCGGCAGACGGCGACCTCGGCGGTCCTGGCCACCACCTCGAAGTCGTCGATCCCGATCTTCAGCCGCGGTACGGCGTTCCGCGCGCCACGCAGCGCCTCCATCAGCGCCGGCAACCCGAGTTTGCTGCCGTCGAGCGCGATCAGTGTGAACTCCGGCCGGTGCGCCTGCCGGAGCGCCTCGAGCAGAGCCGGCTCGGCCTCGCTGCCCAGCCAGCGAGCGAGGTCCTCGTGATGCCGCTCGACCTCCGCCAGAAGTTCCTGCACGTCTGATCCTTTCACCGGAGCCGGCCACCGGGTCCAGCTTCTCCAGGCGGCCCTTCGAGCGGCCGAGTCTAGGTCCGGAGCGGTGTCGTCCGGACGGGTTGTCCACAGCTCCGGCGTGGCGATTGACAGGAGTCGAACAGGTGTTCGAACATGGGGGAGTGACGGGGACTTCTGCGACTGAGCTGCCTACGCGTCCGGCTGATCGGGGCCGGGTGACCGCGCTGGATCAGGCGCGCACCCTGCTCGCCCGGGCCAAGGAGCAAAAGGCTGCCCGGCTTCAGGAGGCGTCGGAGGAGCTGGTGGCGCCGACCGTGCTGGCGCCGCGGACGAGTGAGACGCGGGTCCAGCAAGCGCTGGATACTGCCACCGTCGACCGGGGGTTGCCAACTCTGCCGGCCATCTCCGGCCTGCTGTCCGGCGCCGTACTGCGCGGTGGCTCGGTGTACTCCGTGCGCGGCTCCACCTCGCTGGTGATGGCGATGATGGCCGGCCCGTCGGCCGAGGGGGCCTGGTGCGGGGTGGTCGGGATGCCGTCGTTCGGCGTGGAGGCGGCTCGCGGTCTCGGCGTCGACCTCGATCGCCTGGTGCTCGTTCCCGATCCGGAGCGCGACTGGCTGAGTGTGGTCGCGGCCCTGGTCGACGCCCTGACGGTCGTGGTGGTCCGCCCACCCGGAGAGGTGACACCAGGGGAGGCGTCCCGGCTGTCGGCGCGCCTGCGCACCCGGGGCGCGATGCTCATCGCGGTCGGCTCCTGGCCGGGCAGTGAAGCTCGTCTGGAGGTTCAGTCCACCACCTGGCTCGGTCTCGGCGAGGGGGAAGGCTACTTGACCGCCCGCCAGGCCACTGTCGCCGTGACCGGTCGAGGCGCCGGCGTCCGGTCTCAACAGCACCACCTCTGGCTCCCGGCTCCTGACGGCACCGTCCGCCCGACCGATCCGGCCGAGGCGACCCGTGCGTTCGAAGCTCCTTACCGGTGGGAGGCGGTGGGCTGATGGGCGCCATGACTCAGCCGAGCTCGCCGACCCGGACGATGGTGGTGTGGATACCGGACTGGCCGGTGACGGCTGCTGCCGGAGCTGCCGGCTGTTCGCCGGAGGCTCCGGTCGCGGTGCTGGCGAAGGGACGGGTGCTGGCCAGTTCGGCGGCTGCCCGGGCCGAGGGGGTTCGGCGAGGTTTGCGGGCCCGCGATGCGCAGTCGCGGTGTCCGGAGTTGCTGGTGCTGAAGTACGACCCGGTGATCGACACCCGCGCCTTCGATCCGGTGATCAGTTGCCTGGAGGCGCTCACACCGGGGCTCCAGGTGATCCGGCCGGGGATGTGCGCGCTGAAGGCCCGTGGCCCGAGCCGGTTCTACGGGAGCGAGTCGAGGGCCGCGGAGAAGCTGCTCGATCGGCTCGAGACGTTCGACGTACCGGGTGGGCGGGTCGGGATCGCCGACGGGCCGTTCGCTGCTGAGCAGGCAGCCCGGGGGAGTTCGGAGCGGACGCGGGTGCTGGTGATCCCGAGCGGTGGATCGGCGGAGTTCCTCGCGCCGCTCACGGTCGACACGTTGGAGCGGCCGGCCCTCACCGACCTGCTCCGGCGACTCGGGCTCCGGTCGCTCGGTGCCTTCGCGCGGTTGTCGCCGACCGAGGTGCTGACCAGGTTCGGACCGGACGGCGCCTTCGCACACCGGCTGGCGAGAGGGGACGACGACCGGCCAGTGGTCGCTCGGCAGGCGCCGCCCGAGCTGACCCGCAAGCTCGACTTCGAGCCACCGGTGGATCGCGTGGACCAGGTGGCGTTCGCCGTCCGGGCGGTCGCGGACGAGCTGATCGAGAAGCTGACCAAGCTCGGCCTGGTCTGCACCACCCTGCGCGTCGAGGTCGGCACGGAGTCGGGCCAGGTGTACGACCGGGAGTGGCTGCATCCCCGCTGGTTCGGCCCCGCCGATCTCGTCGACCGGGTTCGCTGGCAACTGCAGGGCAGCGGGACGGCAACGAGTGAGCTGACCTCGCCGGTGGTGCGGATCCGGCTGATCCCCGAGCAGGTCGATCCCGTCGGCGCCCACGTCGACGGCCTCTGGGGAGGTGGCCCCGACGAGCGGATCCACCGCGCGCTGTCCCGGGTGCAGAGCATGCTCGGTCACGGCGGAGTCGTCTCCGCAGTGGTCGGCGGCGGCCGAGGCTTTCGAGAGCGGCAGACTCTGGTCCCCTGGGGGGATCGGCCGGTGCCGGCCAATGCACCGGAGCTCCCGTGGCCGGGCGCGATCACCGGCACCGGAAGCCGCTGGCCGACACCGGCACCCAGCTCGATCTACCCGACACCGAAGCCGGCCACGGTGCTCTCGTCAGACGGCCGCCAAGTTTCGGTGAGCGCCCGCGGCGTCCTGTCCGGCCCCCCCGCGGCCTTCCGCTTCGAACCCTCCCCACAAGTTGCCAACAGCAACAAGCTGTACCCGATCACCGCCTGGGCCGGCCCCTGGCCGGTGGACGAACGCTGGTGGGACACCGACACCGAAACCCGCCTGGCCCGCTTCCAGTTGGTCGGCGCCGACGGCCGAGCCTGGCTCTTCGCCGTCCGCAACAACCAATGGTGGACAGAGGCCGGCTATGACTGACCAACCGCTACCACCTGCCACCCAGTGCAGACTCTTGGCCGCCCGCCAGTTGAGCAGCGCCCGCCGGCTGAGCAGCGCTCGGCTCTTGTCCGGTACGCGAACCTTGTTCGGCGCGCATCACCTAGCCGGCGCACGCCATCTGCCTGGTGCCCGCTCCCTGACCGGTGCCAGTCACCTGTTCGGCGCCCGTTACCTGTCGGGTGCACGCCGCTTGCCTGGTGCTCGCCACCTAGCCGGTACTCGCCACCTGTTTGGAGTGCGTCACCTGGCCGGTGCCCGTTACCTGTCTCGCGTCCGCCGCTTGTCTGGTGTCCGCCACCTAGCCGGTATTCGCCACCTGTTTGGAGTGCGTCACCTGGCCGGCGCCCGCTCCCTGAGCGGCGCCCGCAATCTGTCCGGCGCGCGCCGGACGACCGGTGCTTGCGGCTTGTCCAGCCGTGCTTTCCATCGACGGCTGCGCACTGCCCGCCGGCAACGGCGGCAACTTCCGGTCCAACGCCACCTGTCGTGCGCCCGCTGGCACCTGCTCGCGGCCCACCGTCAGCGGCATCATCTGTCCGCTCAACGGCACGTCTCATGCGCAAGGCGCCACCTGCTGGCTGCCTGCCACTGCGCCACCGAGCGACGACAACGCAGTGCCGCCGGCCAGCCTCAGCCGGTCGGCGGCACCAGCGTGCGACAAGTCTGCGCGTTGTGGACAGGTAGGTGAGCAGGTTGGCCGACGAGCCTCTCCAAGTTCTCGGCCACCTGCCTGGGTCTTGATGTCGAGCCGACGCACCCGCTTGTCCATGCCGATCAGCAAGCAGTTGCTCGGCGCGGACCAGGGTGATCGTCATCCCGTTCTCGACCCGGTTCGGGCCAGTCCGCAGCAACGTGGTCGGCGCCAGGGTGACCTCCCACTACCTCTGCTTCCACGCACGGTCCTCGTCCGCCAGCTTCCGCCACGCCGAGCGTCTGTGTGTACAACATGTCGCGTCCAGCTCCCGCGGCAGCGTGCTGTCGGTGCTACAACGTCAACGCGACCAGCACCTGCAACAGGCAACTGCTGCACATGAACGCATCCAGCTTCTGCTGGGTGAGTTGCAGCTTGGGCAACATGCACGCATCCAGCCTCTGGCGCGACCAGTTGCCGTGCCGCCGTACGGCGGGCAACCGCTGCACATGCACGCAACCAGCTCCTGCTGCGAGCTGCTGCTTGGGTGACGTGCACGCGTCCAGCTTCCGCCGCGACCAGGTGCTGCCGTACGGCGGCAACTGCTGCCTCGTACGCACCCCGGCTTCTACTGCGGCGAGTTTGCAGCTTGAGTCAACGTGCACGCGTCTAGTTTCGACGCGACTAGGTACTGCGGTACGACGGGCAACTGCTGTGCATGCACGCATCCAGCTTCTACTGCGGCGAGCTGCTGCTCGGGCAACATGCACGCGTTCGGTTCTGCCGCGACCAGTTGCTGCCGTACGGCGGGCAACTGCTACACATGTACGCAATCAGCTTCTGCTGCGGCGAGTTGCAGCTTGGGCCAATATGCACGCGTCCAGCTTCCGCCGCGACCAGTTACCTGCCGTACTGCAGGGAACCGCTCAGGTGGCTAGCTCGGCTAGCAGTTCCTGCTTGTGCAGCGTGCACCGACGAGTTGCTGGTGCCGCGACGAGCGGCCGCCCCGCAAGGGACTGCAGCAAACCGGCAGCAACAGATTCGGCGACGCGAACAGCAGTTGCTGCTCGTGTGACGTCTAGCAGCTACCGAACTCTCAACCCCGCGACAAGCAGCGCGACCATGCGCCGCGCGTCGTAGAACGGGGAGGTTTCGGCGCCGATGCACAGGTTGCCGACGGCACGCATCAGTTCCAGGGCGTTGATGTCGGAGCGGATCTCGTCCGCCGCGACGGCGGCGTCGAGCAGGTCGCTGCAGACCGGGACGAGTCGCTCGACGAAATACGCGTGCAGCGTCTGGAAGGCGGTGTCGTCGGACTGCAGTGCGCCGGCGAGGCCGTGTTTGGTGACCAGGAAGTCGACGAAGAGATCGATCCAGCTTGCCAGAGCAGCGTGCGGCGTAGCGGAGTCGGCCAAGAGAGCCGGCCCGGCCTCGGCGCACGCTTCGACCTGATGCCGGTAGACAGCGACGATGAGGTCGGCCCGGGTGGGGAAGTGCCGGTAGATCGTGCCCACTCCGACGCCGGCCTTCGCCGCGATGTCCCGCATGGGTGCGTCGACGCCCGAGGTGACGAAGGTCGCGGCGGCCGCGCTCAGCAACGTCTCCTCGTTGCGCCGGGCATCGGCCCGTTTTCGCGGCGAGGGCGTGCCTGATTCGCGGTCCTGATCGGCCACAGCCTCGATTCCTCCATCGCTCCACTTGGCAAACGGAACACCGTTCCGTATGTTGGTTAGCGGAACGAGGTTCCGCTTCTCTCCGATGATGCCAGATCAGGCGTACCGGAACCAACCCCGACGACGGAGGAACAGTCATGCAGTACCGCACTCTCGGTCGCACCGGTGTACAGGTCAGCACGCTCGTACTCGGCGCGATGAACTTCGGCCAGATCGGCCGCACCACCCAGGACGAGGCGACGGCCATCGTCGACGCCGCGCTGGAAGGCGGTATCAACCTGATCGACACGGCCGACATGTACAGCCAGGGGCAGTCCGAGGAGTTCGTCGGCAAGGCGATCGCCGGCCGCCGCGACGATCTCGTGCTGGCCACCAAGGCGACCATGCCGATGGGGGACGAGCGCAACCATCGGGGCAGTTCGCGCCGCTGGCTGGTCACCGAACTCGACAACAGCCTGCGCCGGCTCGGCGTCGACCACGTCGATCTCTACCAGATCCACCGCTGGGACCCGACGACCAGCGACGAGGAGACGCTCTCGGCGCTGACCGACCTGCAGCGCGCCGGGAAGATCCGGTACTTCGGAAGCTCGACGTTCCCGGCGTACCGGATCGTGCAGGCCGAGTGGGCCGCCCGAGAGCACCGCTTGAGCCGCTACGTCACCGAGCAGCCCAGCTACTCGATCCTGCAGCGTGGAGTCGAGACGCACGTCCTGCCCGTGACCGAGGAGTACGGACTCGGCGTACTGGCTTGGAGCCCGCTGGCTTCAGGCTGGCTGTCGGGCGCGGTTCGCGAGGGCCGGGAGATCGCTACCAATCGCTCCGGGGTGCTGCCGGAGCGTTTCGACCTGACTATCCCGTCCAACCGGGCGCGGCTCGACGCGGTGGAGCGGCTGGCGAAGCTGGCCGACCAGGCCGGCCTGACGCTGATCCAGCTCGCGCTCGGATTCGTCACCGCGCACCCCGCCGTCACCAGCGCCATCATCGGCCCGCGCACGCTGGACCACCTGCAGTCGCAGCTCGCTGCCGCCGACACCGTTCTGCCGGCCGACCTGCTCGACGCCATCGACGAGATCGTTGCCCCTGGCACCGACCTCGCTCCGCAGGAGAAGTTCGACGTACCGCCGGCCCTGCTCGACCCGGCACTGCGCCGGCGTCGCTGAGAGGAGTTTTATGTCCCGGACCGCAAGTTTCGGCATCCTGACCGCGCCGCAGCAGGTCGCGTACGACGACGTACTGCGGGTCTGGCGCGAGGCGGACGAGATCCCCGAGATCGAGCACGCGTGGTTGTTCGATCATCTGATGCCGATCGGCGGTGATCCGGACGGCCCGATCCTCGAAGGCTGGACGCTGCTGTCGGCACTGGCCGCCCAGACCCGGCGCCTGCGACTCGGGTTGCTGGTCACGAGCAACCGCATCCGGCCGCCGGCGTTGCTGGCCAAGATCGCTGCCACTGTCGACATCGTCTCCGGCGGGCGGCTGGACTTCGGGATCGGGGCGGGGTCGAGGCCCAGCGTTCCAATGGCCCGCCGCGAGTACGACGCGCACGGTCTGCCGTACCTCGACGCTGCCCAGGCGGTGGAGCGGCTGAGCGAGGCTTGTCTGGTCATCCGGCGGTTGTGGACCGAGACGGAGCCGTTCGACTTCCAGGGCAACCAGGTCAGCGTCACTGGCGCCTTCTGCAACCCGAAGCCCGTCCAGAAGCCCTCCCCGCCGATCATGATCGGCGGCCGGGCGGCCTCGACGCTGCGGGTGGTCGCCGAACATGCCGACATCTGGAACCACACGGGCGAGAACCTGGGCGACGCCATCGATCGCAGCGCCCTCCTCGACCGGTACTGCGCCGAGATCGGCCGAGACCCGGCGGCGATCATCCGCTCGATTCACCTGCCGGTCTCGTACGACGCTCCCGCGGCCACCCGGGAGGCGATCGCCAACGCGACCGATGCCGGTTTCCGGCATGTCGTCCTCAGTCTGCCGGCGCCTTATCCCTTCGGCGTCGCCAAGTGGGTGGCCGAGGAACTCATTCGGTAGTCGGCCGACCGCCTTCCAGGGAGAGGACGTTCGCCAGTCCGATCAGGACTGAAGGCCGGCCGAGATCAGCAAGAGCGGTGGCCGGCGGCGGTGGATCGACAGGTGCGGCTTTCTCCGCACCTGTTCCTCCGACGGCTGCGGCTCCTCGACCGCGGCCAGCTGAAAACGGTGCCGCCGCAGCGTCCCCACCATCGACGAAACGGTCCGGTGGTACTTCGTCACCTCGTCGACGAACCACTTTCGTTGCCGTGGGCCCTCATCCGCGTAGTCGTCCAGCCGGCCGTCAGCGGCCTCCAGCGGCGCCGTGACCACCGGGTGCTCGACCGAGAACACGAAGCGCCCACCAGGGGCCAGCCACCGGCTGATCCGGCCGACCAGTCCGTCGAAATCCTCCAGATAGTGCAGCACCAGACTGCTCACCGCGAGATCGAACGACTCCGGCGTGAGCTCCAGCGTGGCCAGGTCCGACTGCCGGTAACGAATCCGCGGATGCCGCACCGCGGTGGCCAGCATCGCCGCCGAGGCGTCCACGGCCAGAACGCCGACAGCGCCACCGACCGCCAGCCGTTGGGCGAGTCCGCCCTCACCACATCCAAGATCGAGCACCCGCAACCCGGCGGCCGGCGGGAGCAGCGCGGCCATCGCCGGAATCTCCAGCTCGTCGTTCAGCCCGAGTCCCTCCCTCCTCAGCCGCTGGTAGCCGGCCAGGAAGTCGGGATCGTCGTACAGGTCGGCGCCTTTCATCACAGCCACCGGGCCAGGTCGTCGACGTCGATCATCGGCAGTTCCCAGCGCAGTGCGAACTGCTCCAGGTCGACCGCGTCGGCCATCGCCCCGTCGGGCCGCATCACCTCGCAGCAAACCCCGACCGGGGCGAGGCCGGCCGCCGTACACAGGGCGACGGTTGCCTCGGTATGACCTTTCCGCTCGCTCAGCAGTCCCGGCCGGGCAGCCAGTGGGAACACATGGCCGGGACGCAGAAAGTCACCCGGTACGGCGTCGCTCGCGGCCAGCCGGCGAATCGTCGCGGCGCGATCCGCGGCACTCACCCCGGTTCCGGGCGACGAAGCCAGATCCACCGGAACATGCATCAGCGTCCCCTGCCGGTCTCCGGCGCCGGGCATCCGAGGAATCTCCAAGCGATCCAGCACCTCCGGAGCACACGGAACCGTCGTGTGACCGAACACCTGAGTGAGCAGGAAGGTCATCGACTGAGGCCGGAACCTCTCGGCCGCGAAAACGACATCTCCTTCGCCTTCCAAGGTGGGATCCCACACGACCACTCCACCGCCGTCGGCCAGTTGGGCGACCACCTTCTGTACTCCGGCCGGTCCGCTCAGGTGCCCCGCCCAGGGCAGCTTGGCGATCGCCTTCAGCAGGGCGGGGCCCTGACCGTCACGAGCCATCCGGGTCAAGAGATCGCTCTCCAGGTTGACCCGGTCGCCGGCAGCCAGGGTGGCCAGGTTGGTCCGCTGCAGCGTATGCGGAACCAGTACCAGCGAGAACCGGTCCTTGAGCACCTCGGCCACGGTCAGGCTGACCCCGTTCAGCGCCACCGAGGATTTCGCGACCAGCCGCGCCAGCAGCCGCTCACCCGGTTTGATCCAGACCCGCCGGCCGGCCGGTTCGTCATCGATCCGGAGCACCTTGCCGACCCCGTCGACGTGTCCCTGGACCAGGTGCCCGTCGATCCGGTCACCGGTCGCGAGCGGCAACTCGAAGTGGACCGAACTGCCGGCGGTGATCCGGTCCAGGGTGGTCCGGCGGCGGGTCTCGTCGGTGACGGTCGCCACCAGCTCACCGCGCTGCGCCGACTGCATCGTCAGCCGGACGCCGTCCAGACAGACGGCCCCGCCGACGGCCAGCCGGATGCCGGGATCGATCCTGACCCGGACGAAGTCCTCGCCGACCTCGGAAACGGTGGCGGAGTGCTCGATTCTTCCTGTGAACATGCGTTTGCTACCTCTGGTGACGAGATCAACCAGGGACCCAGCCGGATCCGAGCAGGAGCGGAGTATCACCGCGTGGCTCCGGCGGTTGCCGGATTACTCCGTCACAGCTACGGAGCTGATGGGCCGGGGATCGCTCCCCGCCGTCACACCTTGGAATCTCACCGGTACGCAGTAAAGCACAACGCGGGTCGAAGAGGGCCGCGTAGCCTGGCGGGTGTGGCGGAGCTTCGGGAGCAGTTGGTGGTGTGGCTGCGGAAGTGGCGTTGGTACCAGCGGAACGAGCTGCCGTGGAACCGCGGGCGGATCCACTGGGAACTGATGCGTCGCGGGGCGTTCGCTCGGTGGCCGCTGCACGGGAACGTCCTGGAGGCCTTGCGGGACGGGCGGCTCGAGGTCGGGGCCGAGGTGATGTTCGAGCCGAACGTGTGGATCACGATGGGCGACGAGGCCCGGGTGCGGATCGGGCCGGGGACCTTTCTCAACGTCGCGGTGATGGTCGCGGCGTTCGAGCTGGTCGAGATCGGATCGCACTGCATGCTGGCCAACGGCTGTTTCGTGACGGACGCCAACCACCGGTTCGACGACCCGAACCGCCCGGTGCCTTGGCAGGGGTTCGATTCCAAGGGCCCGACCCGGATCGGCGACAACGTCTGGCTGGGCGCGAACGTGGTCGTCACCAGCGGCGTGACGATCGGCGAGAGGTGCGTGATCGGCGCCAACAGCGTCGTCACCCAGGACATCCCGCCGTACTCCGTCGCCGCGGGCGCCCCGGCCAAGGTCCTCCGACCGATCACCTACCCGGACGCCGACGCGGGGTCGACGGCTACTCCGTGAGCACCTCCACCAGTCCGACTGTCGAGCGGGCGAACACCTCGGGTACGGCGATCATCTGGGAGAGGCTACGCGCGGCTGCGTTGGGTGGTGGCGATGCAAGCGAGTACGACGAGAGCGGTGACCAGTGCGAGCGGCGAGAGGTGCTCGCCCATCAGGAGGACTGCCCAGGCCAGGGTCATGAGGGGTTGGGCCAGTTGGAGTTGGCTGGCTTTGGGGACGCCGATGAGGGCCATGCCGCGGTACCACGCCATGAAGCCGCCGAATTGGGAGATGGCGGCGATGTACGCCATACCGGCTACTGCCTTGCTCGTCAGGTGCACCGGTTCGTGGGGGAGAGCCAGGGCGGCGACGGCGGCGGATACCGGGAGTGCGGCGACTACGCCCCAGGCGATGACCTGCCAGCCGGGGATGTGGGAGGCAAGGCGGCCGCCTTGGGCGTAGCCGGCCGCGCAGAGTAGTAGTGCGCCGAAAAGATAGGCGTCGCCGAGAGTCGGCAGGCCGTGGCTCTGTAGCAAGGTGAAGGCGGCGACGGCTGCCGCCCCGGCGCAGGCGGCTGCCCAGAAGACAGGGGATGGCCGTCGGCCGGTCAAGAACGCAGAGCAGACAGCAGTCGCCAGCGGCAGGATGCCGATCACTACGGCTGAGTGCGCGGTCGAGGAGGTCTGCAGTGCGAGTGTGGTCAGCAGCGGGAAGCCGATTACGCAGCCGCCGGCCACTGTGAGCAGACCTGGCCAGTGCTCGCGCCCAGGCACCGGCACCCGAGCCACGAACAGACAGATCGCGGCGAGAAGCCCAGCAAGCGACCCCCGTACGCCGGTCGACGTCCACGGCCCGAATCCGTCCAACGCCCAGACAGTCGCCGGGAAGCTGAGCGAGAAGGCGACGACTCCGAGCGTAGCGAGCAGCGTGCCGGTGCGCACTGTTATCGCGGTCGGGAGAGTAGCGCTATCTTGTGCTGTCATGAACGACAGTAGCAGTGTGGCGCGTCTGGTCGCGGCGTTGCGCGACGAGCTGGACCGCTACTCGGAAGGGGAGAAGATTCCGTCGAGCAGGGCGCTCATCACGCAGTACCAGGTCAGCCCGGTGACGGTCTCTCGGGCGATCGCTGCACTCGCTGCCGAAGGGCTGGTCAGCTCTCAGCCGGGCGCCGGCGTCTTCAAGGCAGCTGTACGCCGCAGAGCCGCTGCTGGCGATGTCTCCTGGCAAGAGGTCGCCTTGAGCGCCGACCCACCTCACTCCGCGCTAGATGTCGGTCCCCGTACTGCGGACGCGGCCGGAGTGCTCGCCACCCTCACCTCCCCGCCACCGGAGGTGATCGACCTCAATGGCGGCTACCTCAACGTAGTACTCCAACCAGAGCGCGCTCTTGCCGCTGCGCTGGCCAGGGCCGGTCGCAGGCCCGGCACCTGGTCGCGGCCGCCGGTTGAGGGAGTCACTGAGCTGCGGGAGTGGTTCGCACGCGACATCGGCGGACTGTCCGGTTCGCTGGACGCGTCCGACGTACTGATCACTGCGGGGGCCCAGAGCGCCTTGACTACAGCACTGCGTGCCCTGGCTGCGCCTGGGTCGCCAGTACTCGTGGAGTCGCCCACCTACCCCGGCATGCTCGCTGTCGCTCGTGCCGCCGGGCTGCGGCCTGTCCCAGTGCCGGTGGACGCTGACGGCGTACGGACAGACCTGCTGGAGGACGCCTTCGCCGCCACTCGTGCACGAGTCTTCGTCTGCCAGCCGCTCTTCCACAACCCGACAGCGACGGTGCTGTCGCCGCAGCGGCGTACTGAGGTGCGGGACATCGCCAGAGCAGCGGGGGCCTTCGTCATCGAAGACGACTTCGCTCGTCGGCTGGTTCACTCGGACACGCCGCCACTGCCGCAGGCGCTTGCGGCAGACGACCCGGACGGTGTTGTGGTCCATGTGCGGTCGCTGACCAAGGCGGCTTCTCCCAGCCTTCGCATCGGAGCCTTGACCGCTCGGGGTCCTGCCTTCGAGCGGCTACGCGCGATACAGGCCGTCGACAGCCTCTTCGTGCCCAGGCCGTTGCAGGAAACAGCACTTGAGTTGGTCGGCTCTCCAGCCTGGACCCGCCACCTCCGCAACCTCGCCGACGCGCTGCGCGACCGCCGTACGACGCTGCTGAAAGCCCTGAGCCAAACCCTGCCCGACCTGCTTCCGGCTACCACGCCCCGAGGCGGCTACCACCTCTGGCTACGGCTGCCCGACGGATCGAACGAACGAGCCATCGCTGCCAACGCCTTGCGCCACGGCGTCGCCGTCTCCTCCGGTACGCCGTACTTCACCGCCGAAGCGCCGGCCCCCTACCTCCGCCTGAGCTACGTCAGCACCCCCGGCACCACCCACCTGACCGAAGGCATCCACCGCCTCCACCAAGCTCTGACGTCACTGCAGGAACTCAGGCCTGAAGCAAGTGACCGACGTCGTTGAGCTGCACCAGTTGGTGGCTGAAGTTTCGTGGATCCTTGCGCAGGGTGGTGATGCTGCCGGACGCGCACGGGAACTGGACCCGGCCCGCCGCCTCGATCGGCATTCCGATCCACGCAGCGATCAGCAGCGTCACCGGACCGCCGTGGGTGACGACGATCTGGTCCTCCACCGGCGACTCCAGGATCCGCGCCAGCGCGCGATAGCAACGCTCAGCAAGCTGCATCCGCGTCTCCGCACCGGGGATTCCCTCGTCATGGCGAAGACGCTCACCCACGTCGGGAAGTGGAACGCTGCGCGCCCTGAGCCACTCCTTCGGCTTGCCCTCGGCCTCCCCGAACGATTTCTCACGCAAGTCCGGGTCGGTCGTGATGCTGGTGTTCGCGCGGGCCGCGACGACCTCCGCGGTACGCCGTGCGCGGGAGAGGTCCGAGGAGAAGATCTCGGGCTTCCTCCCGTCCAGGCGGTCGGCCAGAGCCCGCGCGATGGCGCCGGCCTGCCGAGTGCCGAGTTCGGTCAGGCCGGAATCGAACCAGCCTCCGACGAGTCCGTCCGTGTGGTGGCTCGCCTCCGGGTGGACGACGACGAAGATGTTCCTCATGCCGGAACTCCTTTCAGCCGGCGAAACGCCGGGAATCGGTGGCCGCGGGCTGGGTACCTGCCAGGCATGCACAGGAGCCGGGTGTCTACTTTTCTGATCGATGTGCCGACGGAGCAGGCGGGGGAGTCGGTGGCGTTCTGGTCGGCCGCGCTGGGGGTCGAGACGGAGGCCGAGGACGGGCAGCCGCAGTACACGGTGCTGAAGGATGCGTTGCCGGGGTTCGTCACCGCGATCCAGGCGGTCGACGACCAGCCGCGGTACCACTTCGACATCGAAACGGACGACGTCGCGGCCGAGGTCGCGCGGCTGGAAGCGCTCGGCGCCGTCGAAGTGTCGAGCTGGCAGGGGGGTCACACATTGCGGGCGCCGGGTGGGCATCTGGTCTGCGTGATCCCCGTCCACACCACGCCTGAGTACTTCGCCGGGCGCGCGAAGACCTGGCCGTAGATCGACCGCTCAAAGTAGTTCGTCGGCCCGTGAGGTCAGGTAGCGCTGTTCGGGCAGACTGAGAGTCCGGCGGGCCGCCAGCCGATAGGACTCACGGGCGGCGGCGAGGTCGCCGGAGAGCTCCAAGAGGTGCGCGCGGACGGCCTCCACGCGGTGATGACCCTTCAGCGCGAGCTCCGCGGCGGCCAGGCGCTGGAGCCCGTACTCCGGGCCGTGCACCATCGCGAGCGCGACGATGCGGTTGAGACTCACCATCGGGCCCGGAGTGAGCGTCTCCAGGAGTTCGTAGAGGACGAGGATCTGGCGCCAGTCGGTGTCCTCGGAGCGGGCCGCCTCCGCATGCACCGCGGCGATCGCGGCCTGGAGCTGGTACGGGCCGATCGGTGCCGTGCGCAACGTTGTCGTGACGAGTTCGGTGCCCTCGGCAATGAACGGTGCGAGCCAGCGCGACCGGTCCTGCTCGGGCAGCGGGATCAGCGCGCCGTCCGGGGAGGTCCGGGCGGGGCGGCGGGCGTCGGTCAGCAGCATGAGAGCGAGCAGCCCGGCGACCTCACCCTCGCCCGGCAGCTGCCCGGACAGTTGCCGGGTCAGCCGGATCGCCTCGGCGCTCAACTCGACCCGGTGCAGACTCTCGCCCGAACTCGCGGTGTAGCCCTCGTTGAAGATCAGGTAGAGCACCTGCAGTACCGCGGTCAGCCGCTCCGGCAGCTCGGCGGGCGGCGGCATCCGGAACTCCGCGCCGCTCGCCTTGATCGCCGCTTTGGCCCGGCTGATCCGTTGACCGATCGTCGACTCCGGCACCAGGAACGCCCGGGCGATCTCGCTGGTCGTCAGCCCGCCGACCGCCCGCAACGTCAACGCGGTCTGCGACGGGGGAGTGAGGGCGGGGTGGCAGCACAGGAACAACAACGTCAGCGAGTCGTCCACCGCAAGCGGCGCGGCCTCCGCCGGTTCAAGGCCGGCGACTGCCTCTTCGCGTCGCTGCCGGGATGCCTCGTTGCGCAGCATCTCGATGCGCCGCCGGGACGCGACGGTGATCAGCCAGCCACGCGGGTTGTCCGGTACGCCGTCGGCCGGCCACTGCTGCGAGGCGGCCAGCAAGGCTTCCTGTACTGCGTCCTCGCAGGCGTCGAACCCGCCGTACCGGCGTACGAGCGGGCCGACGAGTTGCGGCGCCAACTCACGCAGCAGTTGCTCGACCGATGGCATCAGCTGAAGGAGCTCAGATCCCGGACCGGCCGCACCTCGACGATGCTGAACGGCGCCTCCGGGATCTGCGGCACGATCTCGAGCGCGCGGTCCATGCTGTCGCAGTCCAGCAGGTAGAAGCCGGCCAGCTGTTCCTTCACCTCGGCGAACGGACCGTCCGTCGTCATCGGCCGGCCGTCGCGGAACACCACCTGTTTGGTGCTCCCCGGATCGCCGAGCGACTCCGAAGCGACGAGTTCGCCACTGGCCTCGAGCGCGTCGTTCAGTGCGGTGTAGCCGGTCATCGACTCGGACTTCTGTTCGGCCGACAGCCCGTCCCACACTTTCCGGGACTCGGGATTGGCATAGATCAGCACCAGGAACTTCACGGCGTCTCCCCTCGACGGAACTCCGGCCAGCCTAGAACCGGCAGGGTGCGCGGCCGGTGATCTCGATCAGGTCACCTTCGGGTCACCGGTCCGCAAAGGACGTAGCCCTGCCGTTGTGAATGCGTTCACCTGATCAGGGAAGAACCAGGGCTGCCCCGGTGTGGCCCGGGCGAAACCTGGTGGGGTGCCCAAGTACAGTAACGACCGGGACAGGGGCGCCGTCGACGGTCGCCCAATTCGCAGAGCTGGGGGAGGATCGCGTGCCGGAACTGGAAGTGTCCGACCGGGTGCTGACGATCCCGAACGCCCTCAGTTTCGTCCGGCTGCTCGGCGTTCCGCTCTTCCTCTGGCTGATCCTCGGCCCGCAGGAGGACGGCTGGGCCATCCTGGTGCTGATGATCTCCGGCTTCACCGACTGGGCCGACGGCCAGATCGCCCGCCGGATGAACCAGACCACCCGGCTCGGCCAGATGCTCGACCCGGTCGCCGACCGGCTCTACATCTTCGCCACCGTGCTCGGCCTGGCGTTGCGCGACATCATCCCGTGGTGGCTGGCGATCGCGCTGCCGTTGCGGGACCTGCTGCTCACCTTCACGCTGCCCGCGCTGCACCGGCGCGGCTTCAACGCGCTGCCGGTGCACTTCCTCGGCAAGTCCGCGACCTTCTGCCTGCTGTACGCGTTCCCGCTGCTGCTGCTCGGTGACGGCGACAGCACGCTCAACCTGCTGGCCCGCGTCTTCGGCTGGGCCTTCGCGATCTGGGGCACTGCTCTGTACTACTGGGCCGGCGCTCTGTACTTCGTCCAGCTGCGCCACCTGATCCAGACCGTGAAGCCGATCAGCGACCCGGCGGGGTAACTCGTGACCCAGTCTTCACCCGGCCAGTCCCCAGCCGGCCAGGCGCCACCCGGGCAGCGGCGCGTCGACGCCTCGATGTCACTGCTGAACAACCTGATGGCGCACCCCCTGGACGAGGGGTACGCCGTCGCGGCCCGGTCCCGGCCGCCGCAGGGTGACAAACCCAACAAGTCGCGGCACCGGATCATCCTCGTGATCGCGCTGCTCCTGCTGGGTTTCCTGCTCGCCGTGGCCGCATCGCAGAACTACCGCAGCGCCCCCGAGGCCGAAAAGCAGCGCAAAGAGCTGATCACCCGGATCAACCAGGCCGACGACCGGCTGAACGACCTGCGCGGCAACCAGATCAAGCTCGCCGGCGAAGTCCGCGGCCTGCAGGCCAGCGGGCTGAGCAACACCAGTGACGGCGCCGCGCTGCAGCAGAAGCTGGACGACCTGGAACTGGAAGTCGGTGCCGTCGCGGTCACCGGCCAGGGGCTGAAGGCGGTCGTCGACGACGCCAAGGACTCCGACGACAAACAGGGCCGGTTGCTCGACGTCGATCTGCAGCAGCTGGTCAACGGTCTGTGGACGGCCGGCGCCGAGGCCATCTCGGTGAACGGCCACCGGCTCACCACGCTGACCGCGATCCGGGGTGCGGGCAGTGCCATCACGGTCGACTACAGTTCGCTGACCCCGCCGTACACGGTGCTGGCGATCGGGGACACCGCGACCATGCCGGCCCGGTTCGCGCAGAGCTCGGGCGGCCAGTGGGTGCAGTACCTGGTCTCCAACTTCCAGGTCCGGATGACGATCACGACGGAGGATTCCTTGCTGGTGCCAGCCGATGCCACCATCGCGCTGCGGTACGCGAAGGTGGGCCCGAGATGATCGCCGTCCTCGGCCTGGTGATCGGCGTCGTCGTCGGTCTGCTGGTCGCGCCCGACGTGCCCGACTGGGCCCAGCCGTACCTGCCGATCGCGGTGGTCGCGGCGCTGGACGCCGTCTTCGGCGCCCTGCGCGCGTTCCTGGACGGCATCTTCGACGACAAGGTGTTCGTGGTCTCGTTCGTCTCGAACGTGCTGATCGCGGCCCTGATCGTCTATCTCGGCGACCAGCTCGGGGTCGGCTCGCAGCTGTCCACCGGCGTGGTGGTCGTGCTCGGCATCCGGATCTTCACCAACATGGCCGCGATCCGCCGCCACGTCTTCAGGGCCTGAGATGGCAGCACCAGACGACCCGGTGACGCCGGAGCCCGAGCACCCCGCCGAGCCGACCCCGATGCCCAAACCGAAGACGCCGAACCTGGCCCTGCGGCGGCTGAAGGCCGGCTTCAAGCCGTCGCGTGGCCAGGCGATCGTGGCCGTCGTACTGGCGCTGGTCGCCTGTATGGCGGTCGTCCAGGTCCGGGTGAACCGGGCCGACGACGGCTACCAGAACGCCCGCCGCGAGGACCTGATCGCGATCCTGGACGGCCTGGGACAGAACACCCGCCGGCTGGAGACCGAGATCACCGAGCTGGAGGCGCGCAAGAACACGTTGGCCTCCAGTGCGGACAAGGCGCAGACCGCGCGGCAGCAGGCCGAGCAGCAGGTGCGCGTGCTCGGCATCCTGGCCGGCACGCTGCCCGCCCAGGGCCCCGGCGTACGGATCACCCTGAACGACCCGGACGCCAAGATGCAGTCCAGCAACCTGCTGGACGCGATCGAGGAGCTGCGGGACGCGGGCGCCGAGGCGATCCAGATCAACGGCCAGGTCCGGGTGGTGGCCAGTACCGACCTGGTCGACGACGCTCCCGGGGTCAAGATCGACGGCGAGAAGGTGCAGTCGCCGTACGTGATCGAGGCGATCGGCGAGTCGCACAACCTGGCCGAGGCGGCCAACTTCCCCGGTGGTCTGATCAGCGAGGTGACCGGGCCACAGATCGGCGGCACCGCCGAGGTGACCGAGTTGTCGGTGGTTCAGATCACCGCCTTGCACGCGCCGGAGGAGCATCGCTACGCTCGCCCGGCGCCCAGCCCGACCAAGTAACTTTCCGCAGTTTCCGACAATGCAGTGTCCTAGAAATGATGGAGGGACCGAGGTGTACCCCGAAGACCTGAAGTACACGGCCGAGCACGAGTGGGTGAAGGCCGGCGAGGGTTCGGCGCGGGTCGGTATCACCGACTTCGCGCAGGACGCGCTCGGCGACATCGTGTACGTGCAGCTGCCGGAGGTCGGGACCGCGGTCCGGGCCGGCGACTCCTGTGGTGAGCTGGAGTCCACCAAGAGCGTCAGCGACCTGTTCGCGCCGCTCAACGGCACCGTCCGGGCCGTCAACGAGGCGCTGGCCGACCAGCCCGACCTGGTCAACACCGACCCGTACGGCGAGGGCTGGCTGCTCGACATCGAGGTCGAGGACGACGAGGAGATCGAGGCGTTGATGGACGCCGACACGTACAAGGGTCAGCTCGACCCGAGCTAGTGCGCCGACGCAACTTCTGACACGGCGCACTACCTGGTAGGTTCTGTCGGACCTCAACCGCCGGTCGAGGGTTGGGGCCACAGTCCACACTGTCATCACGGGGTCAACGAGAACGTCGCCGGACCACCGGCGATCGGGAGGATCACAGCATGCCGTTCTGCAACCAGTGCGGGCACGAGAACTCCGAGGGCAGCAGGTTCTGCTCGCAGTGCGGAACGATGCTCCCTGGCGCGGACCGTCCGGTGACCGCCCCCGGCGTGACCGACACCGCGATGCTCGCACCGATCAGCATCGAGCCCGAGACCGAGCGTTTCGACTCCGGTGATCAGCTGTCCGCCGAGGACGAGGCCGCCGTCGGCGCGCTACCGACCGGATCGGCGCTGCTGATCGTGCAGCGTGGCCCGAACGCGGGCAGCAGGTTCCTGCTCGACGTGGACGTCGTCACGGCCGGCCGGCACCCGGACAGCGACATCTTCCTGGACGACGTCACCGTCTCCCGCCGGCACGCGGAGTTCCGCCGCGACCCGCAGGGCGTCAAGGTCCGCGACGTCGGCAGCCTGAACGGTACGTACGTCAACCGTGACCGGATCGACGAGCTGCAGCTGTCGAACGGCGACGAGGTCCAGATCGGCAAGTACCGACTGGTCTACTACGCCAGTGGTCAGGCCTGACCCAGCGGTCGGAGACCCCGACCGGGGTGCCGCGGCGGGGGACGAAGCGACTCCGGTTGGGGGCAGCAGCATCGGTGAGGTGCTGCAGCTCCTGCAGGCCGAGTTCGCCGACGTCACCATCTCCAAGATCCGCTTCCTCGAGGCGGAGGGGCTGGTGACGCCGGCCAGGACCGCGTCGGGGTACCGGAAGTTCAGTGCCGGCGACATCGAGCGGCTCCGCTACGTCCTGACCGCCCAGCGGGACCAGTACCTGCCGCTCAAGGTGATCAAGGACCATCTCGGCGCGATGGACCGCGGGTTGCGTCCGCCCGCGCCGGGTGGCCGTCCCGCCGCGCCCGACCGGTTGCCCCAGCCGGCCGGTCTGCCGGACGCCGAGGACTTCTCGACGTACGGGACCGAGCTGAAGCTGACCCGGGGCGAGCTGTGCGAGGCGGCCGGGATCGCGCCGGAGCTGCTCGAGCAACTGGAGAGCCACAACCTGGTCGTGGCCCGCGGCAAGCACTACGACGGCGACGCGATCCTGATCGCCAAGGCGGCGGCGGAGTTCGCGCAGTACGGGATCGAGCCGCGGCACCTGCGGCCGTTCCGGGCGGCCGCCGATCGCGAGGTCGGGCTGATCGAGCAGGTCGTGCAGCCGCGGCGGGACGACAAGACGCTGGAGCTGGCCGCGCTGGCGGTCCGGTTGCATGCGGCACTGGTTCGCTCCCGGCTCGGTCGCTGACCGGTACTCCGGTCCGCCGCCGCGTAACCAAGGGGCCGTCGCCGGGCGGGGGCGACCCCGCCGGGGCAGCCCCGGTCCGGCCCGCAGAGTAGGCTGAAGCCGTGCGCGAAGTCGACGTGGTCGGAGTCCGGGTTGAGATGCCCTCGAGTCAGCCGATCGTGCTGCTCCGGGAGGTCGGCGGCGAGCGGTACCTGCCGATCTGGATCGGTGCGGCCGAGGCGAGCGCGATCGCGTTCGCCCAGCAGGGGATGGAACCACCTCGTCCACTGACCCACGACCTGTTCGCGGAGACCATCCGGGTGCTCGGCCACACCCTCAGCCAGGTCCGGATCGTGAACCTGACCGACGGTGTCTTCGAGGCGATCCTGGTCTTCGACGACAAGACCGAGATCTCCGCCCGCCCGTCGGACTCGATCGCGCTGGCCCTGCGCACCGGTACGCCGGTGTTCTGCACCGAGGAGATCCTGGCCGAGGCCGGCATCCCGGTCCCCGACAGCGAGAACGAGGACGACGAGGTGGTCGAGGAGGAAGAGGTCGAGCGCTTCCGCGAGTTCCTCGACCAGGTCACCCCCGAGGATTTCGACAAAAGCTGACCGGCGGCCCGGACGACCGGTTTGGGCGGTGCTGGTACAAGGGCGGACAGGTAACGATTCGTCACGGAACCGCGACACGCATCGTGCTCGGGGCGGCAGTCGTTGACCCGGCCTGAGCGGCGGCTTACCTTGAAGGAGTCGTGGGGCCTTGTAACTCCACGGATGTGATCCGTTCCAGTCGGTACCCAGGGAGGCTCAGGCGTGACACGCACCGGCGACACTGATCTGACGGCGCAGTCGACGTCCGAAGCACACGCCGAGGCGGCCGCCAGCGCCGGCGTTCAGGGTCTGCTCTTCGACGACGACCTGTCGCCGATGCCCGACGACGTCGGTTTCCGCGGCCCGACCGCGTGCGCCGCGGCCGGCATCACCTACCGTCAGCTCGACTACTGGGCCCGCACCGGACTGGTCTCGCCGTCCGTGCGCCCGGCCACCGGCTCCGGCACCCAGCGGCTGTACGGCTTCCGCGACGTGCTGTTGCTGAAAGTGATCAAGCGGCTGCTCGACGCGGGCATCTCGCTGCAGCAGATCCGCAGCGCCATCGCCCACCTCAGCCAACGTGGAATCGATGACCTGACCCAGATCACGCTGATGAGCGACGGCGCCTCGGTCTACATGTGCACCTCGCCGGACGAGGTGATCGATCTGCTGGCCGGCGGCCAGGGCGTCTTCGGGATCGCCCTCGGCGGCGTCTGGCGCGAGGTCGAGGGATCGCTGTCCGAGCTGCCGACCGAGCGTCTCGACGGCCACGACGACGAGTCCGGCTCACATGCCAACGACGAGCTCGCTGCCCGCCGCCGGGCCAGGATGACCGGCTGAGGTAGTCTTTTCCCAGCCGCACACAGCACTCGGGAGAGTCTCGTCCCGCTGTTTGGTCGGGCGCCGAAGGGGCAATTCCTCCCCGGAACCTCTCAGGCCCATGGACCGAGTGCCTTAGGCGACTCTGAAGCGTGCGTGCGTGACAGAGGGGGAGGCCACCGGCAATAGTCAGCAACGGAGCCTCTTCAATGACTGATCACACCCCCCAGGTGTCGGCCGTGTTCGCCGATCGCCACATCGGGCCCCGCCCGGACGAGATCGCCCGGATGGTCGAGACCCTCGGGTACGCCGACGTCGACGCGCTGGTGGACGCCGCCGTGCCCGCGTCGATCCGGTCGGCCGAGCCGCTCCGGCTGCCCGAGCCGGCCTCCGAGGTCGACGCGCTGACCGAGCTGCGGCAGCTCGCCGCCCGCAACAACGTCGCCACCTCGATGATCGGTCAGGGCTACTACGGCACGTTCACCCCGTCGGTGATCGTCCGCCGCCTGGTCGAGAACCCGGCCTGGTACACCGCCTACACGCCGTACCAGCCGGAGATCTCCCAGGGCCGGCTCGAAGCGCTGCTGAACTTCCAGACCGTCGTCTCCGACCTGACCGGGCTGCCGACCGCGAACGCGTCGCTGCTCGACGAGGGCACGGCCGCGGCCGAGGCGATGACGCTGGCACTGCGCTCGAACCGCAAGAGCAAGAGCAACCGCTTCCTGATCGACGCCGACACCTTCGCCCAGACGATCGCCGTCGTCGAGACCCGCGCGGAGGCGCTCGGCATCGAGGTCGTGGTCGCCGACACCACCGCCGGTCTGCCGGACGGAGACTTCTTCGGCGTCCTGGTCCAGTACCCCGGCTCCGGTGGCGCCGTCCGTGACCTCAAGCCGCTGATCGCCGCGGCGCACGAGCGCGAGACTCTCGTCGCGGTCGCCTCCGACCTGCTCGCCCTGACGCTGCTCGAGGCGCCCGGCGAGGCCGGCGCCGACATCGTGATCGGCTCCTCGCAGCGCTTCGGCGTCCCGCTCTTCTACGGCGGTCCGCACGCGGGCTTCATGTCGGTCCGCGCCGGCCTGGAGCGCTCGCTGCCCGGCCGCCTGGTGGGCGTCTCGGTCGACGCGGACGGCGCACCGGCGTACCGGCTGGCGCTGCAGACCCGTGAGCAGCACATCCGTCGCGAGAAGGCGACGTCCAACATCTGTACCGCGCAGGTGCTGCTCGCCGTCGTCGCTTCGATGTACGCCGTCTACCACGGTCCCGAGGGGCTGAAGGCGATCGCCGACCGCGTGCACCGCAACGCCGACAGCCTCGCCGCCTCGCTGCGCGCCGGTGGCGTCGAGGTCGTGCACGACCAGTTCTTCGACACCGTGCTCGCGCGCGTCCCGGGCCGCGCGGCGGACGTGGTGGACAACGCCCGTCAAAACGGCATCTGGCTGCGTCAGGTCGACGCGGACCACGTCGGCATCTCCTGCGACGAGAAGACCGACGCCTCCGCGCTGGTCGGTGTCTGCGGCTCCTTCGGTGTCACGTACGACGCGACGCTGGCCGGTCGCAACCTGACCGAGGCGGTCACCCGGACCTCGGAGTACCTGACCCACCCGGTCTTCAACACGCACCGGTCCGAGACCGCGATGCTGCGCTACCTGCGCAAGCTGTCGGACTACGACTACGCGCTCGACCGCGGCATGATCCCGCTCGGCTCCTGCACGATGAAGCTGAACGCGACCACCGAGATGGAAGCCGTCACCTGGCCCGAGTTCGCCGACATGCACCCGCTGGCGCCGATCGAGGACGCGGCCGGCTACGTGAAGCTGATCGGTCAGCTGGAGCGCTGGCTGGCCGAGGTGACCGGCTACGCGAAGGTCTCGATCCAGCCGAACGCCGGTTCACAGGGCGAGCTGGCCGGTCTGCTGGCAATCCGCGGCTATCACCGGGCCCAGGGCAACGAAAGCCGCAACGTCTGCCTGATCCCGGCCAGCGCGCACGGTACCAACGCGGCCTCCGCGGTGATGGCCGGTATGAAGGTAATCGTCGTCAAGGGCAACGACGACGGCACGATCGACCTGGAAGACCTGCGGAGCAAGGCCTCCGAGCACTCGGAGAAGCTGGCCGCGATCATGATCACCTACCCGTCCACGCACGGCGTGTACGAGGAGAGCGTGACCGAGGTCTGCCAGATCGTCCACGACCACGGCGGTCAGGTGTACGTCGACGGCGCCAACCTGAACGCGCTGCTCGGGCTGGCCAAGCCCGGCGAGTTCGGTGGCGACGTCAGCCACCTGAACCTGCACAAGACCTTCTGCATCCCGCACGGCGGCGGAGGCCCGGGGGTCGGCCCGGTCGCCGTTGCCGAGCACCTGGCGCCGTACCTGCCGAACCACCCGCTGCTCGGCCAGGCCGGCCCGGAGTCGGGGGTCGGTCCGATCAGCGCGGCGCCGTTCGGTTCGGCCGGCGTACTGGCGATCTCGTGGGCCTACATCCGGATGATGGGCGCCGAGGGACTGACGTCGGCGACCAAGGCCGCCGTACTGACCGCGAACTACGTGGCGAAGCGGCTCGAGAACGCCTTCCCGGTGCTCTACACCGGCGAGAACGGGCTGGTCGCGCACGAGTGCATCCTGGATCTGCGGCCGATGACCAAGGAGACCGGCATCACCGTCGACGACGTCGCGAAGCGGCTGGTCGACTACGGCTTCCACGCGCCGACGATGTCCTTCCCGGTCGCCGGGACGCTGATGGTGGAGCCGACGGAATCCGAAGATCTCGGCGAACTGGATCGTTTCTGCGACGCGATGATCGCGATCAAGCACGAGATCGACCGGGTCGCGGCGGGGGAGTGGCCGGCCGGCGACAACCCGCTGGTCAACGCGCCGCACACGGCGTCCTCGGTGATCAACGACAAGTGGGAGCACGCCTACACCCGCGAGGAGGCGGCGTTCCCGCAGTCGGTCGACCGCACCACGAAGTACTGGCCGCCGGTCCGCCGGATCGACGGCGCGTACGGCGACCGCAACCTGATCTGCTCCTGCCCTTCCCCGGAGGACTTTGAGTGAGCTTGCGGCCTGACACCGCTGCAGCGTTGTACGCCGACGTTGCAGCGGCCCAGAGTGAGTGGAAGTTGCCCTCGATCAACGCCGGCGTGCTGCAGGACGGCAAGCTGGCGTGGACCGGGTCGCGGGGCAGGATCGCTGATGGGCAAGGGCTGGCGCCCGGTCCGGACGTGCAGTACCGGATCGGGTCGATCACCAAGACGCTGACCGCAGTACTGATCATGCAGTGCCGTGACGACGGGTTGCTCTCACTGAACGATGCCGTGGGCAAGCACCTGCCAGGGGTCGCGTTCGGCGACCTGACGATCCGGCAGCTGCTGGCGCATTCTGGCGGCATGAACGCCGAGCCCGCGGGCGCCTGGTGGGAGCGCAATCCCGGGGTATCCTTCGAGACGCTGACCGCGGCGATGGACGAGTCGCAGGCGGCCGGCAAACCCGACCGCCGGCACCACTACTCCAACCTCGGCTACGCGCTCCTCGGCGAGATCGCGTCCCGCCTGCGCGGCGCCGCCTGGATGGAACTGGTCGCCGCACGCATCCTCGACCCGCTGGAGATGCGCCGTACGACGTACTTCCCGGTGCGCCCCGCCGCCCAGGGCTTCTCGGTGCACCCGTTCAGCGGCCGGCTCTCGCCGGAACCGGCGTACGACGCGGGCGCGATGGCACCGGCCGGCCAGCTGTGGAGCACGATCGAGGACCTCGCGAAGTACGCCGCGTTCTGGATCGACCCCGGCTACGAGGTCCTGAGCCGCGACACGGTCGACGAAATGGCCGCCCCCACCGCCGCGGACCCCCGCGAAGCCCTGGCCGCGTCGTACGGGCTCGGCCTGCGCCTCCACGCCGACGACCCCCACCTCTTCATCGGCCACACCGGCTCCATGCCCGGCTTCCTGGCCGGCCTCTTCGTCGACCGCGCCCGCCGAATCGGCGCCGTCACCCTCGGCAATGCGACGTACGGCAAATGCGCCTCCGTCCCCCTGGACCTGATGCGCACCCTCGCGTCGTACGAACCACCGCTTCCGGTGGAGTGGGAGCCCGAGCCCGAGCTCGCCCAGGGCGAGGAACTGCTGGGGCATTGGTACTGGGGCAACACCCCACTGACGATGTCGGTCTCCGGTGGCGCCCTCCTGCTCTCCGGCGCAATGACCTCCCGCTTCACCCCACTCGGGCCTGACGTGTACCGCGGGCGCGACGGCTATTTTGCGGGGGAGAAGCTGCGGGTGGTGCGCGAGGGCGAGACAATCAAGCACTTGGACTTGGCCACGTTCACCCTGACGCGAACGCCGTACGGTAACTGACCCTGTAATGCATCCTGTCCCAACTCGATTTGTCATACGAGTAGCACCAGGGCGCGAAATTCTGAGTAACCCGACTCCGAATCGATCGTTACAGTCCGTATGAGCTGCGCCACTATGAGTTATAGCGCTTACTCGCAGCGCCTCAGCCCAGCTGAGACAACAGATCTTCAGCTAGTTGCCGGTTGCGGGATGGAACGAGTGGCGCAATGATCTACCGTCTGCAGACGATCGTCGCGCTGTCAGGGGATGTTCTTACGGGGGGCAAGGCCGGGCGGCGACGTCGGCCTCTGCGGTTGTTCCTGCCCGACGATCTCGGCGCCACCGCACAGAGAGACGTCCAGAACAGTCGATGACCGAGGTACTGATAAGCCCCCGCTTGATGGAAGGGCTTCGCTGGCGGCGGGGTTGGCCGGACTACCCAGAATGGGTCGAACAGCTCGGAGAGTATCGACAGCGTCTCGAAGACGCTTGGTCCGATGACACCCTCCATGAGAGTTTCAGGACTCCTCCCGGTGAGAGCGCCCCGGGATCTCGAGGTCAATGCGGAGTCAGTTCGGCCTGGTTGGCAAGTGTTCTGATCGACAGGAACATTCAGGGTGTCACTTATTGCTATGGCGACGTCTTCACGACGGGGTTCCGCAAGAAGGTCGCACTGGCGCTGCACTGCTGGATCGAAATCGAGATCACCCAGGCCGGCCATCGATTGATCGTGGATCTGACCGGCGACCAGTCGGAGATCCTGCGAGACCATCAGGTGCTGTACGGATGGCACAAGCAACTGCCTGCCAAGAATCGCGTCAAGTACGTCGCCCAGAAGCGGCTGACGCCAGAGGAACTGAAGCAGGACCCGGTACAGCGCCGGCTCGCCCTGCTGTTGGACAACTTGAGCAACAAGAGTGATGCGGCGCGGCCACAGCGATCCCTTGGCTCCGCGAGTACCATCACCTATGGGCCCTTGGAGCCCAATGCGAGACAGGAGGCGGGAGCTTGTGCGCCCTTGCCGTCAGCACGGATCCAACTGCCCACCAGCACACCGGAACGCGGTCGCCGCTCTCGCTGGAAGCCTGTCGCTCAGGCGATACCGCTTTCGCTGAGTTGGTTGCCCGGTCGGCGGAGAAGCACGGTGTCGGCCGACGCGCGCTGACTGTCCGGACATTGCTGCACCTGCCACGCGTCGCCGGTCGGGACGGGCAGCTCATTCTCCGGCAACTCAACGCGGAGTTGCGCAACTGCGCTGTCGATCTGCGGGCGGATCATGCAGAGGTTCAGGATCTTCTGCCGCTCGACGGCTACGCCCTGCAGGACCTGCGATTCGTCTCGTACGACGATGTCGGCGCGGCTCGGATCTTCGGGCGTCTGCATTACCTGCGAAGCGCTCGCCGAGGCTCGAGGAGCTACGCGTTGGTGGACCCTCGGCATGGTCTGCCGGTGACCCTGTGCAGCGTTTCTCCGCTCGACTGGGGCCGGGTCGGTAGGCAGTTGTCGAAGCAGTTCGGAGTACCGGCCGATCGAGCCTGGGACGTGTCGCGCGTCTATTCGTTCGACGTCGCACCCGGTAATGCCATCTCGTACCTACTCGGCAAGGTACGGAAGTCGCTGCATCAGGCCGAGCCTGATGCCGAATTACTGACCACCGCGGTCGACCCGAATCTCGGCTTCACCGGATCGAGCTACCGGGCCGCGAACTGGCAGCGTTGGATGACGATCAGCCCTCGGCCGTACATCTACCTGGATCGTCGGTACATCAGTCCCCGCAAACTGCGGGAGGACTACGACACTGCGAACGTAAGTATGGTGCGGGCGCTTTCCGGGGCCGTCGTCGAACAGAGTCGCGTCAAGTTGCTGGACTCAGCAATCTTCTGCAGCAGGCTGAAGGGAGAGACGGAGTCTGTGCCGCTCGACGAGCAGCGAAGACTCCGTCGTTGACCTGACCGCCGCCTCAGCTTGCGAAGCTGACCGTGAAGCTGTAGACGCCGAGGCCGAAGATGACGATCACAGTCATCAGGAGAAGGAAGAGGATCTGCTTCCAGAACCCGTAGAGGACGATGGCCAGGGTTCCGATCAGAATCAGTACCAGAGCTTGGTTCTCAGTCATCGTGATCACTCACTTCCAGGGCTGGCCGGCGAACTGGTCTTGCATTCTTGGCGGTGTGCGATAGATTAAATCCGGCACCGCCGTGACTAGCTTTGATCTCAGTGAACAACAAGGCAATTGGGTGTCAATCGTGTTTATTGGCACCGGCCGATCTGCCGAATGGCAGGATTTGCTGCCAATTGGCAGGCGGGAGCAAGCCGCACATCGCGCTGATGCCAAAATGGCAGCTCAGCGGGTGTTGTGGTTGCGCAGTTTTCGTTCGATGCGCTCGCGGTCCGGCATCGTGGTCGAATGTTTGTGATCTTCGGCCGCGCAGGCCATCGCCGCGGTGGTCCAGGCGGCGACCTTCTCACTGAGTTCACCCTCGTCGATCAACTTGGCGGCCAAAGCCGCGCAGAAGGCGTCGCGAGTGATCGACGATTCCTTGAAAGGCGAGGAAACGGTCGGCAGGCGCTGGATGTCCGGGGTGATCCTGGAGTAGATCAGACCGCCGCCGTTGCCGAGCAGGCAGACCGTGCCCACCCCGAGCCTGAGCAGATCCTCGCCGATGCGATGCGGATCGAATCGGTCGTGACCCTGGGAACCGTAACGAGCGATCTCCCAGGTGTGTGCGACCAGGAAGTCGATCTGGGACAAGGCCTGGCGCGAAACGAGACCGTCGGAGTACGGCTGACCCGGTGTGACGATCACCGTGGGCCTTTGCTGCGAGTCCGGATGAGCCAGATCGACTGCCCGTTGGAAGGTCTCGCGTGGAATCTCGAAACTCAGCAGGACAGTGTCGCAGTCGGAGATCTGGTGACCGAGCAGGTCGACATC
This sequence comes from Kribbella sp. CA-293567, assembly GCF_027627575.1. Taxonomy (NCBI): domain Bacteria; kingdom Bacillati; phylum Actinomycetota; class Actinomycetes; order Propionibacteriales; family Kribbellaceae; genus Kribbella; species Kribbella sp. CA-293567. Next base: position 4,389,022 of record NZ_CP114065.1, on the reverse strand, counting down.
GCGTACGCCGAGGCTGATCACTTTGTCGTTGCGCCAAAAGGCCGCAATGCTGTCTCCGAGTGGTAGTTCGAAAACGCCGGTGACCGGCGTACGGGCACCGCGGACGATCTTCAGTAACGACGTGTCGACGTTCTCGGTGCGGAGATATTCGACGATCTCCTGGCCGAAGCTGTCGTCGCCCAGAGCGGCGATGAGGCTGACCCTCAGTCCCAGCCTCGCGGCGGCAACAGCCTGGCTCACGCCCTTGCCGCCCGGAGTCATAAGGCATTGGTCTGCGCGGGTGGAGGTCTCGTGCTGCGGTATGACATTGGTTCGGAAGATGACATCCATTACTGCTCCGCCGATGACGATCACTCGCCCCGCCGGCGAGAGTTGTGCGTTGCGCGAGGTTTTCGCGGCGTCCGCGATCGTCGGCACGACGATCTGTTGATCGCCGGGGTTGAGGAGTTGCCGGGCCAGTTGACGTAGTACCTCGGTTTCGAGGGTTCCGCGCAGCGTCCGGTCGCTGGGTGCGTGGTGGGTCGGGAGTCCCATCGCCAGGTGCAAAGTCCGCCAATTTCTCAGCAGAGTGGATCGGCGGCGTCCGAGTGAGTCGGCGCGCAGGGCCTGGGTGACGCGGTTGTCCAGGCCGTACAGGGAATAGGCATCCTCCAGTACCCCGAGGCCCAGGATCGCGTCGGCGACGATCTGGTGGGTTCCGTCGGTGGTGTCGCGGACGCATTGGGCCACCACCTGCAGGGCGGCGAGGGCTGGGTCGATGTCCTGCAGGGCGGCGAAGTTCTGGACCAAGGGCAGCCTGAGGAGCGGTGCTACGTCGCTTTTCCTGGTGGTGGTCTGTAGTCGTTCCAGGACCAAGCCGTCACGCGCCCGGAGCTTTTCAAGCGCATGAGTCAGCACGACGGCATCGGACGAATCCAATTCTTCGCGGTTGGCCATGCGCCCCCCGGCGGTGCTGTTCGAGTCGTCCTCAGTATCGCCACTGAGGCGATTTCGTGCAGCCGCTCCCGGAGTGGCGGCGGCCGGCAGCGGTATCGACGGAGCTGGTGAGGAGTCGGGTGGTTCAGCGCAGGGCTGCTACCCAGTGGGCGGCTTGTTTGGCGTTTTGCAGGCGGCGTTCGTAGGTGGCGCCTACGGTCAGGAGGATCAGGCCGGCGGTGGCGAGGGTGGTCCAGCGGGGGATCAGAGGGGCTACTTCGAGGAACTGCCAGAGGGCGATTTTGAGGAGGACGGCGGCGCCGATGAGGAAGGGGGCCTGGAGGGAGAGGCGGGTGCCTAGGAGGATTGTGGTGAGGGCGGCGGCTACTACGAAGGTGGTGCGGAGGTGGTCGTCGTTGCTGTTAGCAAGCAGTGTTGAGGGGACCAGGCCGAGGAGGAGGCCGGGGGCCAGGTAGACCCAGCTGGGGTGGGTGCGCCATCCGTAGGTGCCGATGGCCAGCAGGGCGGCGGCGGGTGGGAGGGTGAACCATTCGATGGTGGTGGCGCCGGTGCCCAGGGCGAACGCTGTGTTGGCGGTGATCAGCAGGGCGGCGGCGAAGAGGAGTGCTTCGCGGCGTTCGGGACGCATGCCGTAGGCAACTAGTGGGGCGGCGGTGATGGTGAGGACGATGCCGGTGAGGGTGGCGGTGTTGTCCAGCAGGGCGGTGAACTCGGCGAGGGCGGCTGCGGCGGTGGCGCAGCTGAGCAGGGTGCGTTCGAGGGGTGGGTTGGTGATGAGGCAGGCCGCGGCGATCGACAGGGCGGCGATGACGGCGAGGACGATGGCGCCGGTCCTTGGGGTGAAGAGGCCGTCGTAGGTGGCGAGGACGGCGGCGAGTTGGGCTGTGAGGCTTGCGGTCAGGGCGGCGGGGGTCGGCTGCAGTTGTTTGCGCCAGACGGCGATCAGGGCGAGAGCGGAGACGATCGCTGAGATCAGGGCGAGCTGGACGAGGTCCTCGGTCATTGCACAGAACATGAAGTTGACCAAGGCAACGACGCTGGTCGCGGTCCAAGCCGCCGCCCCCCGTACGCCGGTCCGCTTGGCCATCAGCAGCACGATGAGGGCAAGCGCGGTGGCGAGGCCGGTGTCCAGCCACCGGCCGGCTGTGGGGAGTTGTGGCAGACAAGTTGCCACGGCCAGAGCGGCGGCCGCCGTACAGGCGGATTCGGCGAAAGTGGGCGGCAGTGCGCGGGGGAGCGGGGTCTTGCGGAGAAGCGCGATGCCGGTGATGGCGGCGAGGCAGAGGACCGCGGTGGTGGCGAGGACGGGGAAGAGAGCTGTCGGGGAGTTGTTCAGGAAGTCGCTGATGGCCGGGCGGGTTCGGATTGAGTAGTGAGCGACCAGGCTGAGGAAGATGCGGACGCAGCCGATGAACATCAGCGCCCAGAAGACCAGGGCGGCGCAGGTGGCGCCGGTGAGGCGGACCGCCTTGGTGCCCTTAACCGACCAGAGCAGCGTGATCGTGACCTGGATGAGCAGGCCCAGCAGAAAAGCTGCGAGGGGCAAGCGGTCGGCCAGCAGGAATGGCAACGGGAGCTGGCCGATGACGACGGCGGCGACACCGTAGGTGATCACCGTGGGAGCGATGCGTGACATCAGGAGGTTGGTCGCGGCAACTATCGCGGCGGCGACGCCGAAGTAGGTGAGACCGTCGACGGTGTCGGAGGAGATCAGGCCGAGGGCGCGGGCGCCGTACAGGTCGACGGTGAGCAGGCCGGTGCCGAGGATGGCGAGCGCCTCGGCCGTGCCGGTCAGCTTGTGGCGGGCCGCGGGGATCGAACTGATCAGGGAGATCGTCGCGAGGGTGGCGATGATGGCGGCCTGGATCGGGACCGGGAGGCTGTCCCAGGTGACGGCGAGGAAGGTGACGCCGGCGGCGAGCAGGAGCAGGACACCGAGGCTCAGAAGTGTTGCCTGCGGGCTCAACTGGCGGCGGGGGCGCTTGATCTTCGGAGGACCCGGAACGCGGGCTGGTGGATGGATCCGTGGCGGTGGCGGCACGGCGCGTGATGGCGCGGCCGAAGCCGGGGCCACAGGCAACGGAGCACTCGGCATCGGCATCGGCCGGGGCGCAGGCATCTGCCGGGGCGCGGGAATCTGCCAGGGCGCAGGCATCGCCCGTGGAGCAGGCATCGGCTGCGGCGCAGGCATCGCCCGCGGAGCAGGCGCCGGCCGGGAAGCAGGCGCCGGGCGGGGATCAGGCATCGCCCGGGGAGGCGGCACGGTCAGCGCGACGTCCAATCGCAGCGGCGTGTGACAGACAGGACACGGGAAGTCAGTACGGTCGGCGTTCATCTGGCGTCCTCCTCGACGGTCAGCCTCACTATCGCCAGGCGGAACGAGTGGGCGCCTGAGTACGTCTACTCAATTCGTCGCGTAGGCTGCTGCGGTCTGCTGGTACGAACAGACCGGCGAGGCGAACACGGGGAGCAAGATGAAGACTGGGTATGTCGAGCTCGCGAGGGCTCAGCAGGAGCGGTGGCAGACCGCCTACGAGCAGGACCAGAATCTGCACGGGACGGCACCGTCGGCCGCCGCCCGCTGGACCGCGAAGCTGTTCGGTGCCGCGGGCATCGATGACGTGCTGGAGCTGGGTGCCGGTCAGGGCCGGGACGCGTTCTACCTTGCCAAGCAGGGATTCAGCGTGCACGCCACCGACTTCAGCACGTCCGCGCTGAACCGGCTCCGGCTGGAAGCGCAGCGCGCGGGGCTGGACGACCGGGTCACCGCGGCGCTGCACGACGTCCGCGACCCGCTGCCGCCGGCCGACGCGACGGTCGGCGCGGTCTACGCCAACGTGTTGCTGAACATGGCCTTCTCCCGGACCGAACTGCGGGCCCTGGTCAACGAGATCCGCCGGGTCCTGCGGCCTGGTGGGCTTTTCGTCTACACCGTCTGGTCGACCCAGGACAGTTGCTTCGGCCGAGGTGAGGACATCGGCGACGGACTGTACGCGAAGGACGGTTTCGCCGGCCGGTTCTTCGATCTCGACCTGGTGCACGAGCTGGCCGACCGCTGGGAGCTCGGTGCCGCCGACGCGTACGAGGAGAACGGCCACAGTTTGTGGCGGGTCACCCAGGCGAAGCCGGCACCGGCAACCTGAAGCCGGCTCTAACTCGCGAAAGACCTGAAGCCGGCTCCAGCTACGGCGTGCCAGGTTGCGGTGTGGTCACCAATGCGAATAGTTGGATTGACTCATCCCGTCGGTTCCGACAGGCTCGGTCCGCGTCTCACCTTCGACCAACGGAGAAACACCAATGCAGTGGTTTACAGATGTCATCAAGAAGTACGCCGTGTTCAGCGGCCGCGCCCGCCGCAAGGAGTTCTGGATGTTCGTGCTCTTCAGCACGATCATCTCGATCATCATCGGCATCGTGGACCGTTTGCTGGGTCTGAACTACGGTGCCAACGACTCCAACGGCGTGCTCGGCACCATCTACACCCTGGCGATCCTGCTGCCGTCCATCGGCGTTGCGATCCGCCGGATGCACGACACCGGCCGCTCCGGCTGGTGGGTCCTGATCAACCTGGTGCCGTGTGTCGGGTTCATCGTCTTCATCGTCTTCGCGGCCCAGGAGGGCAACGCCGGCGACAACCAGTACGGCCCGGACCCGAAGGCCGCTGAGCGCTTCGGTCCCGGTGGCTACCCGGGCTACCCGCCGGCCCCGCAGGCCTGATTCATCCCACGCGATCCCGCCAGCCTGGTTGAGAGACGCCGGTCAGTGGGGGCACCGTGAACAAGGCCCGGCATCCCGTACGACGGGATGCCGGGCCTTCGCGTTTCAGGATGCCTGGCTCACGCTGGACATGTTGAAGTCGGGCACCAGCAGCGGCGGAGTCGCCGTCCGGGTGGAGTCGTCGCCCCACTCGCGGGAGAACGACGGGACCGTCGCCCCGGCCGCGGTGAAGCGGGCGAGCAGATCGACCGGACTCTCGTTGAAGCGGAAGTTGTTGACGGCACCGACCACTTCGCCGTTCTCCACCTGGTAGACCCCGTCGCGGGTCAGGCCGGTGAGCAGCAGCGTCTGCTGGTCCACCGGGCGGATGTACCACAGACAGGTAAGCAGCAAACCGTGTTCCAGGCCGGCGACCAGGTCGTCCGTCGTACCGGTGGCGCCGTCCACCGAGAGCACGTAGTTGTCGACCAGAGGCGTGACTGCTGGTGCGTTGGTGAGGCCCGCGGTGTAACGGCTCTGCATCAGGTGCTCGAGTCTGCCGCCGCGGATCCAGTCGGTGGCGCTGAGGGACAGGCCGTTGTCGAAGACACTGGAGTTTCCGCTCGAAGTCCTGGCCACCGCGAACGGGAGAGTCTCCAGGCCCGAAAGGTTCGGGTCGGATCGCAGCCCGACCGGATGCGGCGTCAGCACCTCACCGATCCGAGTGCCGCCGGTGGGTTTCGAGAAAACGCTGCGCCCCTCGTGGGCGTCGCGGCCGTCCAGCTCCCAGAACAGGAACGTCGTCAGGTCGGCCACTGCGGCGGGAGGGAGCACGGTGGCGTGGCGACCGGCCTCCACCGAGACCGTGCGGGTTGCCCAGCCGAGGCGGCGTACCAGTTCGGTGTCGATGGCAAGCGGGTCGATGTCCCGGAAGTCCGCGGTGGCCGCGCCGACCCAGGCCGACTGGCTGAGGTCGCCACTCTTGCCGGTCGCCGAGACGAAGCCCCGGGGGAGGCTGTGGCGCAAGCGCAGGCCGGTGGAGGATCCGACGTACACGGTGGTGACCTCGTGGTCGGCGAAGCCGTAGAGCCAGCGGTTCTCCTTGCCGGCCCGGGTGAGCGTTGCGCCGAGTGCCGGTGCGAAGTCGGCGTACACGGTGACTGAGGTCTCGTCCGGCTCCAGGTCCCAGTCTTCGCCGACGCTGCCCTCTACGAGCGACTGGGCGTCTTCGGCAGGACTGGACTCGCGTGCAGCGGCCACAGCGGCTTCGACGAGCTCCTGGATGCTCCGGTCGGTCGTGGACGAGCGGCCGACCACGCCGGCCGCCGTACCCTCGCCTGCGCCGACGGTGGCGATCACGGAGACCTTGGTACCGCGCATGGCGCCGTTGGTGGTCAGGGTGTTGTTGGCCCAGCGCAGGTTGGCGCTGGACGTTTCCGAGACCAGTACGACGCAACCCGACGCCCCGGCGGCCGCAGCCAGCTCGAGGCCGCGTTCGATGGTGTCCTGTGGGTTGAGCTGAATGGCGGTCGTCACCGGCCGGCCTCCTGCGTGGTGTTGAGAATGCGGACGTCGCGGAACAGCGCGGACGGACAGCCGTGGCTGACCGCGCCGCTCTGGCTGGGCTGGGCCTTGCCGCAGTTGAGAGCACCACCGAGGACGTAGGTCTGGGGACCACCGACCGCCTCCATCGAGCCCCAGAACTCCGTCGTGGTCGCCTGGTAGGCCACGTCGCGCACCTGGCCGTCGAGCTTGCCGTCGGTGATCTTGTAGAACCGCTGGCCGGTGAACTGGAAGTTGTACCGCTGCATGTCGATCGACCAGGACTTGTCGCCGACGATGTAGATGCCGTTCTGCACCCTGCTGATCAGCTCCTCGGTGGAAGGGCCGTCCGCGGCGGGCTGCAGGGAGACGTTGGCCATCCGCTGGATCGGGATGTGGCCGGACGAGTCGGCGTACGCGCAACCGTTGGAGCGGTCGGTGCCGAGCAGCTCGCGGTTGACCCTGGCCATCCGGCGGTCGACCTGGTAGCCGACCAGGACGCCGTCCTTGATCAGGTCCCACTGCTGGCCGGCCACGCCCTCGTCGTCGTACCCGACGGTGGACAGTCCGTTGACCGCCGTCCGGTCGCCGGTGACGTGCATGATGGGCGAGCCGTACGCGAGGTTGCCGAGCTTGTCGGTGGTGGCGAAGCTCGTTCCGGCGTAGTTGGCCTCGTAGCCCAGCGCACGGTCCAGCTCGGTCGCGTGGCCGATCGACTCGTGGATGGTGAGCCAGAGGTTGGTCGGGTCGATCACCAGGTCGTAGTGGCCGGCCTCGACACTCGGGGCGCTCATCTTCTCGGCCAGCCAGCCCGGGATCTGGGCGAGCTCCTCGTCCCAGTTCCAGCCGGTGCCGGTCAGGTACTCCCAGCCGCGGCCGGCGGGTGGCGCGCAGCTCGCCATGGTGTCGAAGCGGCCGGTCTCGGCGTCGATCGCAGTCGCCCGGAAGGACGGGCCGATCCGGACCCGCTGCTGGGTGGTCGAGGTGCCCTCGGAGTTCGCGTAGAACTTGCACTCGTTGACCGAGGCAACGCGCGCGGTCACGTGCGCGACGCCGGGTGCCTGCAGCAGGCGGTTGCTGTAGTCGGTGAGCAGGGCGACCTTCTCGGCGCGCGGCAGGCTCAGCGGGTCGATCTCGTACGACGAGACCCAGCTGACGTCGTCGTACACCGGCTCGTCGGCGAGCTCGATCCGCTCGGAGTTGATCGGCCGGGAGACCTGGGCCAGGTGCACGGCCTGTTCGGCCACCCGGACCGCCTCGTCGGTCGTCAGCGCGACGCCGGCGGCGAACCCCCAGGTCCCGTCGTGGACGACCCGGACGGCGAGCCCGAGATCCTCGTCGTCACGGGCACTCTCCAGTACGCCGTCGCGCAGCGAGATCGCCTCCGACCGGATTCGCTCGAGCCGGAACTCGGCATACGTGGCCCCGAGATCGGCGGCTCGCTGCAACGCGGCGTCGGCCAACTCGAACCGGGGAAGGTCTAGGAACGAAGCATCGACTTCAGGCACGAGTTCGACCCTAGGCCATCCACGGCAGGAGGCTCATGTGATGCCTGTGTCGCGCTTCCGCGGCCGCGGTCGGTTAGCGTCGGCTCCGTGCCGTTGCCCGATCCGCCTGACCCGTTGCCTGACGCGTTGCCTGGCCTGTTGCCCGATCCGTCCGTCCCCGGGGCGGATCTGCCGGTCCGGACCGTCCTGCCTGCCACGGTCGACGCCGTACGCCGTCACGGCACCGCGGTCCTGGTCGCGCCGCCCGGCTCCGGGAAGACGTCGTTGCTGCCACTCGCTCTCGCCGACGCACTCGGCGGCACGGTCGTGGTTGCTGAGCCTCGCCGGATGGCCACCCGCGCCGCCGCGGCCCGGTTGGCGACGCTGATCGGAGAACCTCTCGGGCGCCGAGTCGGATACGCGATGCGGGGTGAACGCAGCGGTGGCCGCGATCTCCGGGTCGAGGTGGTGACGACAGGCCTGCTCGTACGCCGCCTGCAGCGCGACCCGGGACTCCCGGGTGTCGCCGCGATCGTGATCGACGAGTGCCACGAGCGTCACCTCGATGCAGATCTGCTGCTCGCGTTCTGCGTAGACATCCGCGCGAACCTGCGCGAGGATCTCGCGATCGTCGCGACTTCGGCCACCGCCGACACCGTCACGCTGAGCCGCGCACTCGGCGTTGATCGGCCTGCGCCGGTGGTGACTGCTTCGGCGGCGACCTTCCCTGTGCAGCTCGAGTGGGCGCCGCCGCCGGTCCCGGTGCCGCTACTGCCCGGCGGACGGGTCGACCAGCGTCTGCTGGATCACGTCGCTGCCGTGGTCGAGCGGGCGCTGGGCGAGAATTCCGGTGACGTGCTCGTGTTCGTGCCGGGGGAGGCGGAGATCAATGCGGTGGCGCGCCGGTTGGCCCGGCACAACGTGCTGCCGTTGTTCGGCCGGCAGTCCCGGGCTGAGCAGGATCGGGCGCTGACGCCGGGGGCCACGCGCCGGATCGTGGTCACCACGTCGGTCGCGGAGAGTTCGCTGACGGTGCCTGGCGTTCGGGTCGTCGTCGATTCGGGTCTTGCGCGCGAACCCCGGACCGATCAGTCCCGTGGGCTGGGCACGCTGGTCACCTGCCGGGTGTCGAAATCGTCGGCCGAGCAGCGGGCGGGTCGCGCCGGGCGAGAGGGTCCTGGGCGGGTGTACCGGTGCTGGTCGGCGACCGATCACTCACATCTCGACGATCATGCTGCTCCGGAGATCGCCACTGCCGATCTGGCTGGTTTCGCGTTGGATCTTGCGGTGTGGGGTGCGCCTGGCGGAGAAGGGCTGAGCTTGCTGGAGGCGCCGCCGACGGTGGCGATGGGTGCGGCGATCGAGTTGCTGCGCCGGCTGGATGCCATCGATGACGCCGGCCGGATCACCGAGCGGGGACGGCAGATGGCGGCGATCGGGGCGCATCCGCGACTGGCTCGGGCGCTGCTGGACGGTACGCCGCGAGTCGGTGCTGACCGGGCGCGGGAGATCGTGGCGATGTTGTCGGAGGAGTCCGGGCGGGACTTTGGGGATGACCTGCCGGCGCGGTGGCGAGCGCTGCGGCGAGGCGTCGATCGTGGTGCCACGGCGCGCTGGCGGGAGGAGACGAAGCGGCTGGGGCGCGGCGCTGAAGCCTCGGCGCGAGCGGCGTCGGGTCAGACGGCAGAAGCCGCAGTGGGAGTCGGGTCAACTGGTCGCGCGGTGGGACCCGCAGCAGGGGTCGGGTCGGCTGAGCGGGTTGTGGATGCCGCAGCGGGGGTCGGGTCGGCTGAGTCGGTTGCTCGGGTTGGGCAAGCGGCTGCCGGAACTGGGGCGCGGGTATCGGCGGGCGGTGCCGCGATGGGAGCCGTACCGGATGATTTGGCGGCTGGGATTGTGGTGGGGCTGGCTTACCCCGATCGGATTGCGCGAGCGCGAGACGCCGACTCGGCGACGTACCAGATGTCGGGCGGGACGGGCGCCGCGCTGGATCCGCAGTCGCCGCTGCGGACCACGCCCTGGCTGGCGATCGCGGTGGCCGACCGGGCGCCGGGGCGTGCTGATGCGCGGATCCGTTTGGCGGCGCCGATCGACGAGGCGACGGCGCGTGAGGTCGGCGGTGAGCTGATATCGGTCGCCGACCAGATCCGCTGGGACGATGGGCGGATCGTGACGCGGCGGGTGCAGACACTCGGCGCGATCGTCCTCACCGACGTACCGCTGACCAAGCCCGATCCGCTGCTGGTTCAGGCGGCGGTTCGCGATGGTCTGCGGCGCAGCGGTCTAGGCGTACTGCGCTGGTCCGAGGCCGCTGTCGCGTTGCGCGATCGACTTGCGTTCTGCCACGCCCACCTCGGAGCGCCGTGGCCCGCCGTTGACGATGCGGCACTACTGGCCGGCCTCGACGATTGGCTCGGCCCGGAGCTCACCTCTGTCCGCACCTCTCGCGATCTGGCCCATCTGGACCTCGCGTCCGCCCTACGGCGGCTGCTGCCGTGGCCTGCAGCGACCCGGTTCGGTGAGCTGGCGCCGGAACGCCTGCCGGTGCCGTCGGGATCTCAAGTACGGCTCGCGTACGACGGTGCCGAGCCGCCGGTCCTCGCGGTGAAGCTCCAGGAGGTCTTCGGGTGGACGACGACGCCCGTGGTGGCGGACGGCCGGGTCCCGGTGGTGCTGCATCTGCTGTCGCCGGCTAGGCGGCCGGTCGCGATCACCAGTGATCTCGCGTCGTTCTGGATCCAGGGCTATCCCCAGGTCCGAGCCGACCTGCGAGCCCGCTACCCGCGGCACCCCTGGCCGGAGGACCCCTTGACGGCACCGCCCACGAAACGCGTCAAACCTCGCCAGTAGAAGCCGGAACCAACTGCTCGCTCGCGGTGTAGGAAGAACGCGAGAGAAGAGGAGACGGCATCAGTCAGGTCGACGAGGCAGCGATTCTGGTTCGGGTGCGCGGCGGGGAGACTGCCGCGTACGGCGAACTGGTGCTGCTGCACGCCTCGGTGGCGAAGCGGACCGCGGCGTTCCTCGGCGCCGGCTCGGACGCGGACGACGTCGTGCAGGAGGCGTTCGTCAAGGCCTACCGATCGTTGGCGAGCTTCCGGGAGGGTGCTGCCTTCCGGCCGTGGCTGCTGCGGATCGTGGCGAACGAGACCCGGAACGCGTTGCGGTCGCGGGGGAGGCGAGCACGGCGGGAGGAGTGGGCCGCTCTGCCGGACGAGTTGTTCGACCCGGCGGAAGAGGCGGTTGCCGCTGAGCGACGAGGGCAGTTGCTGGCCGCAGTACGGGAGTTGCCGGAGCAGTACCGGCTGGTGGTGACGTGCAGGTATCTGCTGGAACTGGATGAGCAGGAGACGGCGACAGTACTCGGCTGGCCGCGCGGGACTGTGAAGTCGCGGCTGCATCGGGCGCTGGGTCGACTACGGGCGCAACTACCGGACAGGGAGGTGCAGCGATGAGTTCGTTGGAGGATGACCTCCGGGCGCTCGGCCGGAGCGCCGCTGTGCCGCCCGCTGGCGAAGACCTCGCCGCTGCTGTCCTTGAGCGAGTAGCCCAGCCGCCAGTACGCCGTACCTTCGGCGAGGCGGTGCGGCGACGCTGGCGTTCACTGCTGGCCCTGTTGGCTGTCGTGCTGGCTGGTGCGCTCGTCACGCCGCCAGTGCGAGCCGCGGTGGCCGAATGGCTCGACATTGGGGGAGTGGAGGCAGTACAGGTCCCCAGCGGCCCGACGAGTGCACCGGCTCCTCCAACTGCTTCGGGTGAACTGAGCTTGGCTGAAGCGTCCAGAGCAGCTGGGTTCACTCCGGTGGCTCCTGCTGCGCTGGGTGAGCCCACCGGCGTACAGGCGTCGGCAGGGTTCGTGGCAATGAGCTGGGAGAGCGCGAGCGGAGTGATCCGGCTGGAGCAGTTCGAGGCGGAACCATCGCCGACGTACTTCAAGAAGTACTACGCCGACCTGGAGTATGTGCCGTCGGTCGACGCTTTCTGGTTCAGTACGCCGCATCAGCTCGTCCTGGTGAAGAAGACAGGTGCCCAGCAGACAGTCAGAGTCGCGGGGCCCACACTGGTCTGGGTGCGGAACGGCGTGACGTTCCGCCTCGAAGGCGTACCGGAGAAGGACCGCGCGGTCGAGCTGGCCAGGTGAAGGCGGGAACCAGCCGGCGCGTGGCGGTGTAACCAGCTCAGTCGACGAACAGGAGACCGCCATGAAGCACTGGGTACGCCGTACCGTCCTGCTGATCGCCTTGACCACTCTGGGGATCAGCGCCCTGCCGGCCCACGCGGGCGGACCGACCAGCGTCCTGCTCAGCTCGCGCGATGCCGGCAAAGTAGTTGCCACCGGCTACAACGACAAGGCGTACGCCGAACTGCAAGCCTTGCTCGACACGCAGCCCAAAGGTGAGGCCGACGCCGAGCACCACGGAGTCGGGACCTTCGTCCGGGCGACCTGGCTCATCCACGACGTGACGCCTTGGCGGCTCGACGTGATCTACCCCGACGCGCCGGGTGGCCCCTGGATCGCGACCACCGAGGATCGCGGGGGCTCAGGCCGGCTGCCGGACCAGCCCACCTGGCACCGCGCCGCCGACGGCGTACGTCTGGTCAAGCTGCTCGTCTCGCTGGGCCTCCTGCACCGCAACAACTCCGACCGCAACAACTCCGACAGCGGCAACTTCGGCGGCCCGACCACGCTGCCGCAAGCCGCCCCGCAGACTCCACCGGAAGTCGCGGCCATCGACGACACCGCAACCGACGACACCGCCACCGCGGCCATCCGCACGGAAGAGAAGCCATTGCTCGGCTGGCGCTGGTCGATCCCCGGTTTCCTTCTCGGCGCGGCCGCTACCTACCTCTTCCTGCGCTACCTGCCTCGCCGCCGCTGGCAGTTGATCGACGAGGAGTGACAGCTCCGACACACCGGCCGGTGGGTAAACCCAGGTGCGTGGACTGACATTCTCATCATTCAAGATGTCGGTGGATGGTGGGAGACTCTGGCCTACCGTCGTTCGGCTTGGAGATCAGTCCATCGTTGTCAGGAGTGCACGTGAGTTCCTCGGTCCCCGCGGCCGTCTCACCGACCCGTCAGGCTCTGCGTCGCGTCCGGCGGGACCGGAGTGCCCGGTTCGGGGCCTGGCTGGTGATCGGGCTGGTGGTGATCGCGGCCGCCGCGCCGTTGCTGGTCCGGCTGGCCGGTCAGGACGCCTATACGTACAACATCGGCCTGCTCGATCCGGCCCGTGGCAACGCGCCGCAGGGCACGGCCGGTGGGGTCAGCGGTGACCACTGGTTCGGTGTCGAGCCGCTGACCGGCCGGGACCTGTTCTCCATCGTGGTGCTCGGTCTCCGCACCTCGTTGTTCATCGCGGCGGTCTGCACGGTGGTGACCACGGTGGTCGGCACCCTGGTCGGGATCAGCGCCGCGTACTTCGGTGGCTGGTACGACGCGATCGTCTCCCGCGTGCTCGACTTCCTCTTCGGGTTCCCGCAACTGGTCTTCATGATTGCCCTCGGCATCATCGTGCCGGCCGGCTTCCCGCGCTGGCTGCTGCTGATCCTGGTGATCAGCGTTTTCGGCTGGGCAGGTCTGGCGCGGCTGATCCGCAACCAGGCCAGGTCCCTGGTCACCCGGGAGTTCGTCGAGGCGGCCCGCAGCGTCGGGTCGAGCAGTTGGCACGTGATCACCCGCGAGCTGCTGCCGAACCTGCTCGGCCCGGTCCTGGTCGTCGCCACCATGGCGGTCCCGGGCTTCATCGGTCTCGAGGCGGCGCTGTCGTTCCTCGGTGTCGGCGTACCGCCACCGACGCCGAGCCTCGGCCGGTCCATCTCCGACTCGATCGTCTGGGTCTACACCGGCACCGATCCGTGGTTCCTGCTCTTCCCGGGCACCATGCTGTTCGCCGCGGTGCTCGGTTTCACCCTGCTCGGTGACGGTGTCCGCGACGCCTTCGACGTGCGGCTGCGGAGGGCCAACTGATGCCTGACCTGATCTGGTTCCTGATCCGCCGGCTGTTCGCCACCGTGCTGGTGATGCTCGCGCTCAGCCTGGCCGTCTACCTCGTCTTCTACGCGCTGCCGGCCGACCCTGCCCGCCTCAGCTGCGGCAAACCCTGTACGCCGGACCGGCTGGAGCAGGCGCGCCGCTTCATGCAGCTCGACCAGAGCACGATCCAGCAGTACTTCGCGTTCCTCAAGGGGATCTTCGCCGGCCGGACCTTCGGCGAAGGCGCCGCAGCGATCCAGTGCAACGCACCCTGCTTCGGGTACTCGTTCCCGCTGGCCCGCCCGGTCACCACGCTGATCCTGGACCGGCTCCCGGTCACTGCCTCGATCGCGATCGGGGCGGCCGTGATCTGGCTCGTCGTCGGGGTCTCGCTCGGGGTCGGCGCGGCGCTCAAGCGCGGCAAGCTGTTCGACAAGCTCGCCGTCGGCGCGGCGCTGGTCGGGGTCGCGTCACCGTCGTTCCTGGTCGGGCTGCTGGCGATCCTGGTCTTCGGCTTCTGGCTCAACATGGTGCCGGTGAGTGGCTACGTGCCCTTCACCGAGAGCCCGATCGACTGGGCCTGGCACCTGATCACCCCGTGGCTGGTGCTCGCGGCGCTGTCCTCGGCGTCGTACATCCGGCTGACCCGCGCGCAGATGCTCGAGGAACTCAATCTCGACCATGTGACCACCGCGCGGGCGAAGGGTGCCGGGGAGCGGCGGGTGGTCGTCGTCCACGGCCTGCGCGGCGTCCTGGTGCCGATCGTGACGATCTTCGGGCTCGACCTGGGCAGCCTGCTCGGGGGAGCGATCCTGACCGAGAAGGTGTTCAGCATGCAAGGACTGGGGGAGCTGCTGATCAGCGCCGTCGGCCAGGTCGACGTGGCCGTGGTGGTCGGCGTGACGCTGTTCTCGGCGTTCCTGGTGATCCTGGCCAACCTGGTGGTCGACCTGCTGCACGGCGTACTGGACCCGAGGGTGACGCATGGCTGACCGACCGATCCTCGAGGTGCACGACCTGCACGTCACCTTCGGGACCGAGGGTGGTCCGGTGCCGGCGGTGGCCGGGATCGACTTCGCCGTCGCGCCCGGCAAGACGCTTGCGATCGTCGGCGAGTCCGGCTCCGGCAAGAGCGTCTCGTCGGCGGCCGTGATGGGCCTGCTGCCCAGCAACGCCGAGGTGCGGGGCGAGGTACTGCTGGACGGCCGCGAACTGGTCGGCCTGCCGAACGAGGAACTGCGCAAGATCCGTGGCAACGACATCGCTTTGGTCTTCCAGGACGCGCTGTCCGCGCTGAACCCGTACTACTCCGTCGGCTGGCAGGTGGCCGAGGCGTACCGGCTGCACCACACCGTTTCCAAGAAGGAAGCCTTCCAGCGGGCCGTCCGGATGCTCGACCTGGTCGGCATCCCGGCGGCCGCCCAGCGGGCCAAGGACTACCCGCACGAGTTCTCCGGGGGAATGCGGCAGCGGGTCGTGATTGCTATGGCTTTGGTGAACGACCCGAAGGTGCTGATCGCGGACGAGCCGACGACCGCGCTCGACGTGACCGTGCAGGCGCAGATCATGCGGCTGCTCGAGGACGTGCAGGCCGAGTTCGGCACCGCGCTGGTGCTGATCTCGCACGATCTCGGCGTCGTCGCCGAGGTGGCGGACGACGTACTGGTCATGTACGCCGGTCGCGCGGCCGAGCGTGGGTCGGTGAAGGACCTCTTCTACCGGGCGGCGCATCCCTACAGCCTCGGGCTGCTCGGCGCGATGCCACGCGTCGACGTACCGTCACGGCACCGGCTGGCCACCATTCCCGGCAGCCCGCCGTCACCTGGTTCCGTCGAGACCGCTTGCCCGTTCCAGCCGCGCTGCGCCTACACCCATCAGGTGGGGGAGCGGTGCATCACCGAGCGGCCGGAGCTGACTCCTCGGCCTGGTGAGGGCTACCACGAGGCCGCTTGCCATCTCGGCCGCCGGCCGGAGGTCGCACCATGACCGCCGAGCGGGAAGAACTGCTCCGCCTCGACGGAGTGAAGAAGTACTTCGGCACCGGTTCCGCGCCCTGGCAGCGTTCGCAGTCCGTCAGGGCGGTCGACGACGTCTCCTTCGTCGTGCGGCAGGGCGAGACAGTCGGCCTCGTCGGTGAATCGGGATCGGGCAAGTCGACGCTCGCCCGGCTCTCCACCCGGCTCCTCGACCCGACCGCCGGCAAGGTCTACATCGGCGGTCAGGACGTGACCCGGCTCCGCGGCCGCAGACTCCGCCCGATCCGGCGGCGGATCCAGATGGTCTTCCAGGACCCGCAGGCGTCGCTGAATCCGCGCCAGTCGGTCGGCACGATCCTGACCACGCCGTTCCGGGCGCAGGGCATCCGCCCGACCCGGGCCCAGCTGGTCGAGCTGCTCAGCCAGGTCGGCCTGTCCGAGGAGCACCTCGAGCGCTACCCGCACGAGTTCTCCGGTGGTCAGCGGCAGCGGATCGGGATCGCGAGAGCCCTTGCGGTGAAGCCCGATCTGCTGGTCTGCGACGAACCGGTGTCGGCGCTGGACGTCTCGGTCCAGGCGCAGGTGCTGAACCTGCTCGCGGATCTCAAGGACGAGCTCGGCCTGTCCTACGTACTGGTCGCCCACGACCTGGCGGTGGTTCGCCAGGTCGCCGACCGGCTCGCGGTGATGTACCTCGGCACGATCGTGGAGGAGGGTCCGGCGGCGGAGGTCTACTCCTCGCCGGCTCACCCGTACACGCGCGCGCTGCTGTCCGCCGTACCGGTGCCGGAGCCAGGTGTGGTCCGGGACCGGATCGTGCTGACCGGTGACGTGCCGACGCCCATCGATCCGCCGTCGGGGTGTCCGTTCCGGACCAGGTGCTACAAGGCCGAGGACGTCTGCGCGACGGTCCGGCCGGCCCTCGAACCCGTGGCGGGCGGCGAGCACCGGGCCGCCTGCTACTTCCCCGAACCACCTTCCCCACCTGAACTCTCGAACCCCCCACTGTCTGAGAGGACACTATGAGACGCACCACCCGAGCGATCGCGGCCGCGGCCGCGCTGGCGCTGGCGGTCACCGCGTGCAACGCCAATGACAAGTCCGCTCCTGGCGCCGGTGGTACCGCGGCCGCCGAGCCGGGCGGCACCTTCCGCGTGCTCAGCACGAGCAAGGAGATCAACTTCGACCCGGCGAAGAGCCAGAACCTGGGAACCAGCTCGATCCACCTGGTCCTGCGCGGCCTGACGTCGTGGAAGACCTCCACCGACAAGGCCGCCGAGATCGTGCCCGACCTGGCCACCGACACCGGTCAGCCCAGCGACGGCGGCAAGACCTGGACCTACCAGCTCAAGCCCGGCCTGAAGTACGCCGACGGCTCGACGATCGTCGCCGCCGACATCAAGTACGGCATCGAGCGGTCGTTCGCGCCGGAGCTGTCCGGTGGTCTCGGCTACCACAAGGCGCTGCTGACCGGCGGCGACAAGTACACCGGTCCCTACAAGGGCGCCCAGCTCGCCTCGGTCGAGACGCCCGACGACACCACGATCGTCTTCAAGCTGAACAAGGCGTCCGGTGACTGGCCGTGGATCGCCAGCATGCCGGCCTTCTCGCCGGTGCCGAAGAAGGCCGACACCGACCCGGCGCACTACGGCGAGAAGCCCGTTGCCAGCGGCCCCTATCAGGTCAAGTCCTACGCGCCGGGCTCGCGGCTCGAGCTGGAGCGCAACCCGAACTGGGACAAGGCCAGCGACCCGGCGCGGACCGGCCTGCCGGACGCGATCGTCTTCGACATGGGCCTGCAGGCCGACGTCGTCAACCAGCGGCTGATCGCCGACTCCGGCGACGACAAGTTCGCCGCCAGCACCGGTGCGTCGGTGCCCGCGGCGCTGATCCCGCGAGTGACCGGTGACCCGGCGGTCAAGGCGCGCGTCGCGACGTCGCCGTCGGGTGCGCTGCAGTACCTGGCGATGAACAACAAGCGCCCCGCGCTGGCCAACCCCGAGGTCCGCAAGGCGATCCAGTACGCCGTCGACAAGCAGGCCGTCCAGGTCGCCGAGGGCGGTCCCGAGTTCGGTGGCGAGCTCGCCACCACGCTGATCACTCCCGGGATGCAGGGCCACAGCAAGTTCGACCTGTACCCGGCGCCGCCGGCCGGTGACCCCGGCAAGGCGAAGTCGATGCTGGCCGCGGCCGGGGCGAGCAACCTGAGTCTCGTGATGGCGGTCGACTCCGACCAGCCGACCGGCCTGGCCGTCGCTCAGGCGATCCAGCAAGGCCTGAAGCGAGCCGGGATCACCGTCACGCTCAAGCCGCTCGGCAACGAGGCGTGGGTCGAGGTGGTCACCGGCGCGAAGGGCGACTACGACCTGACGGTGTCGAGCTGGCTGCCGGACTTCCCGAGCGCGATCGGCAACATCCAGCCGTTGTTCGCGACCTCGGAGATCGGCAACGGCGGCTACAACATGTCCCGCTACTCCAACCCGGCCGTCGACACCGCGATCAACGCCGCGACGGCCGAGCCGGACCGGGCGAAGGCCGCCGAACTGTGGGGTGCGCTGGACCAGCAGATCCTGGCCGACTCGCCGCTGGTCCCGCTCATCTACGCCCGCAACGCGTTCCTGCGCGGCTCCAAGGTGCAGAACTTCTACCTGCCGCCCTACCCGCCGTACCCGAACGTGCTGATCGCCGGCCTCAGCAAGTAGCAGGAAGCGCTCAGGTCCGGCCTTCGGTCTCCTGAGCCTCGAAGAGGGTCGGCTGGGTCTCGGCATCGAGTCCCCAGTCGGCCCTCATCACCGCGAAGCCTGCCTTCTCGGCCGCCGCGCAGACCTTCACGTCGTCGTCGACCAAGACAGCGACCGGCCGCTCCTGGGCCAGCGTCCGGAGCCGGGCGAGCTTCATCGTCGCCGACGGGCGCCGGTCGTTGTTGCCGCGCATCAACAGCTTGACGCCGTCGGGGAAGCCGTTGTCCTTCAGCCACTTGACGGTGTCCCGCCGCAACCGCTCGGGCCGGCCGGTCAGGTAGACGATGGCGTGGTCCGCGTCCAGCGTCGTCGCCACCGCGAGACCCTCGTCCAGCACGGCGTCTTCCTTGGCGTGGTCGAAGAACGAGTCCCAGTCCTTCGGCTTCCGGTCCAGGAACTTGATCCGCCGGCTGGTGTCGGACAGCGTCGCGTCGATGTCCAGTACGGCGTACGGGCGTTGGTCGTCAGGCACGCTCCATCATCTCAGAGGCCGGCTTCCCAGGCGCTCCGGTCGATCGCGTACTCGACCTCGCCGTACTCCGTGCCCGGCAGCGGGTCGTCGAAGTGCACGTGGAAGAGCCGCACGAACCGCAGCCCGGCCTTCACCATCACCCGCCGGGACTTCATGTTGACCGCCATCGTGTCCGCGATCACCCTTGCCATCCCTAGCTCGTTGAACGCCCGGTCGATCAGCGCCCGGGTGCCCTCGGTCGCGTACCCCCGCCCCCAGGCCGACCGGTTCAGCCGGTACCCGACGTCGACCGTCCCGGCCTCGCTCGTCGGCTGCAACCCGAACCACCCGAGGAACTGCCCGGTCGACTGCTCGTGCGCCGCGAACGTCCCCAGATCCGGGTGCGTCTCGTACCGCGCGAGGATCTCCGGCAGCACCTTCTGCTCGATCTCCGCCCGTGGCGTCGGCTCGCCGGTCAGGTACCGCATCACCTCGGCATCGGAGTCCAGCTCCACCAGCAGGTCGGTATCGCCCGCCGTGAAGCGGCGCAGTACCAGCCGCTCGGTCTCGAGATAGGTGTCCATGCAGTGATCCTCGCGACCCCGGCGGCCCGCTTCAACTCGATTTGGTGTTCGAATGGCGGGCACTCGGAGTGTTCTGGGTGTGTTGATTGGGTGCTGGTGAGCGGGGCGGGTTAGCGTTCTCGCGCGATGAACGACTCGATCACCTTTCTGCACAGCTCCGACTGGCAGCTGGGCATGATGCGCCGGTTCCTGGGGCCGGACGGTCAGGCTCGGTGGGCTCAGGCGCGGCTGGACGCCGTCATGCGGATCGGGGACGTCGCGAAGCAGACCGGCGCGGCCTTCGTGGTGGTCACCGGGGACGTCTTCGAGCACAACCAGGTCGAGCGGCAGACGATCCTGCGCGCGGGTGAGGCGCTGAAGCGGATCGAGGTGCCGGTGGTGCTGCTGCCGGGCAACCACGACGCGCTCGAGCCCGGCTCGCTCTGGTCGTCGGCGCAGTGGTCGGCGCACGCGCCGGACCACGTGATCGTGGTGACCGACAGCCGGCCGTTCGAGGTGGTGCCGGGCGTCGAGATCGTCGGCGCGCCCTGGCGATCGCGCCGGCCGGTGTCGGATCCTGCGGCTCCCGGGTACGCCGACCTGAAGCCCGCTCCTGCCGGGACGACGCGCATCCTGCTCGCGCACGGGCAGCTGACCAGCCTCAGCGGCGGCATGTCCGACGTACCGACGATCGACCAGGTCGCGCTCGAGGCGGCCGTCGCGGACGGGCGGCTGCACTATGTCGGTCTCGGCGACCGGCACTCCACCACCGAGGTGACCGAGCGGATCTGGTTCTCCGGCACGCAGGAGGTCACCGCGCCGGAGGAGACGCAGCCGGGCAACGTGCTGAAGGTGACGCTCGGCGCCGGGACCGTCGAGGTCGAGCCGATCAGGGTCGGCGCCTGGCACATGGTCGAGCATCACGCGGAGCTGTACGACGAGGAGTCGCTGACCGCGCTGGAGGACTTCTTCGCCGAACTGCCCGACAAGGAGCGGACCTACGTCCGGCTCGCCGCCGACGGGTCGCTGCCGCTGCCGCTGCTGAGCCGGCTGGACGCGATGGTCGACGCGCAGGGTGAGGTGTTCGCGAGCGTCGAGCGGTGGGCCAAGTTCTGGACGGTCCGGCCGGCTCCGGACGCCGCGGACCTCGACGCGCTGCAGCTGAGCGGACCGGCGCGGGCCGCGATGGAGGAGTTGCGGCAGGCTCTGGCCGGTGGCGACGAGGGCGCGGGCGCGGCGCTCACTCTGATGCACAGGCTGGCGCGGGACGCGGGATGAGGCTGCATCGACTGACGCTGCGGAACTTCCGTGGCGTCAAGGACCGTACTGTCGACCTGCCTGGCATCGGTACCACGGTGATCGTCGGCGACAACGAGGTCGGCAAGTCCAGCCTGGTCGAGGCGTTCGCGCTGGTCTTCGACTTCCCCGACGACTCCAAGTCGACCCGGATCCGCGACATCCAGCCGGTCGGCCAGGACGTCGCCCCCGAGGTGACGGTCGAGCTGACCCTGGGTGGGCGCGAGCTGACCTACACCAAACGCTGGCTGAAGAACCGCTCGACCGAGCTGTCGGTGGTCGAGCCCGACGGACGGCGGCAGACCTTCACCGGTCGCGAGGCGCACAACGAGGCCGAGCGGCTCTTCGCCGAGAACGTCGATCCCGTGCTCTGGCAGACGTTGATGGTCGGCCAAGGCCAGTCGCTCGTGCTGCCGACCCCGGCCGACGCCGAGCCGCTGATCACCGCGGTGACCGCCGAGTCCGGTACTCCGGTCGACGGCGCTTCGATGCCGCTGGTCACGGCGGTCGAGCACGAGTATCTCCGCTACTGGACCCGTGGTGGTCGCCCGACCGGTGACTTCGCCAAGTCGGCCCAGCACGTCGCGGCGGCCGAGCTCGCCGCCGAGCAGGCGCTGAAGGCGATGGACGAGGTGCTGTCCGACATCCGCCGGGCCGAGCGGCTCGCGCTCGACGTGGCCGACCTGTCCGGGCGGCTGGAGACCCACCTCGAATCGGTCGAGGACCTGCGCGAGCGCAAGAAGGCGACCGACGAGATCCTGCTCCGGCGCGACTCGATCCGCAGCCGTGCCGAGACCGCTCGCGCCCGGCTGGAGAACCACACCCGCACCCGGCTCGAACGGGAACGGCTGCTGGCCGACGTCGAGCGGTTCACCAGGGCCGACCTCGACCTCGCCGAGCGGCGGTCCGAGGCCGAGACCGTGGCGCGGAAGGCGTCCGAGGTCGTGCATGCGGCCGAGGCCGCGCTGGCAGAGGTCGTCGAGCTCAAGGACGAGCGGCGGGCCGAGGTCCAGGACGTGGAGCGGCTCGTCTCGGCGCTGATGGACCGGGCCGAGCTCGATCGCCTGCTGGGCCAGCAGACCGAACTGGTCGACGTACGGGCCCGGATCGCTGCCGCCGGAGCGGTGCTCGACGCGATCCTGGTCGACGACGCGCTGGTCACCGCGCTGGAGGACGCGCGGGCCAAGGTCGTCGAGGCGCGCGCCGCGCTGGCGGCCGGCGTACCGGAGGTGTCGGTACGGCGGCTGGGTGGCGAGGCGGTCGAGTTGTCGGGGACCGGGCTGGATGCCGGGGCCGGGCAGAAGGCGCCTTCGTCGCTGGGCGAGGACGGATCGATCGAGCTGCTGGTGTCCGGCGAGCTGGTGGTCGGCGTACCGGGGGCGGTGGAGGTCAGGGTCCGCGCGGGTGGCGAGGCGGCGACTCTGCGGGCGGCCGTGGACGAGGCTGTCCGGCGCGAGAAGGATCTGCTGAAGAAGGCCCGGGTCAAGGATCTGGCGGCCGCGCGGGAGCTGCTGCGCAAGGGTGATCTGGCCTCGGCGGAGCTGCAGGAGGCCCGGCGGACGGAGAGGTCGCTGACTTCGGGCGGCGACCCGGCGGAGCGGATCGCGGTGCTGACCTCGCGGCTCGGGTTCGTCGAGGGCGAGGAGGCTGAGGAGCCGGCGGCCAAGCAGCCTGCCGATGTGAGCGTGCCCGGGCAGATGTCGCTGTTCGAGCAGTTCGAGCCGGATGAGAACGCCTTCGACTTCGCCGAGCTGGAGATCCCGGAGCCGCTGGAGGTCGGCGAACTGGCGGTCGCCCAACGACGGCTGGAGAACGCCCGCGCCGGCCTGGCCGAGGCGGAACGGTTGCTGGCCGACGCGGAGTTCGCGGCCGCGCAGGCGCGGAAGGCAGCCGACGAGGATCGGTCCGAGGCGCAGCAGGCGCGAGCCCGCGCGGAGCTGGCGGGAGAGCGGTTGGCCGCCGCCGTCGAGGCGCTGGAGGCTGCGCGTGCGGTGCTGGCCGACGACGAGGTCGAGGCTGCCGAGGTCGAGGCGACCGGTGAGGTCGAGGCGGTGCTCGACGAGCTGACCGCCGTACAGGAGCAGGTCGACGAGGCCGGGGCCGATCGCGTCGCTGACGAGTTGGCGAACGCGCTGGCGGTCGCGGACCGGTTGCGGCGAGAGCGGGACGGATTGCGCGACTCGCTGCGAACGACCGAGGGCCGGCTGGAGCAGTCGGGGCGCGACGGCCTGGCGACCCGCCGCGACACGGCCGAGCTGGAACTGGCGGCGATCCGGCTGGAACACGAGAGCCTGAAGCGCCGCGCCGACGCGGCTCGCCGGGTCTACGAGACCCTCGGCCGGCATCGCGCGGAGGCGCAGACGAAGTACTCCGAGCCGTTGCAGACCCGGATCGAGGCGCTCGGCCGCACGGTGTACGGACCGTCCTTCCGCGTCTGGCTGGACGACGATCTCGCGGTCGCTGAGCGCGAACTGGACGGCGCGCGCCTTCGGGTGGACGCGTTGTCGACGGGCGCGCAGGAGCAGCTCGCGATCATCACCAGGCTCGCGATCAGCCACCTGGTGAGCACCGGCGAGGGGAGCGTCCCGGTCATCTTCGACGACGCCCTCGGCTGGTCCGACAAGGCCCGACTGCGCGACATGGGCGCGTTGCTGGGCCGCGCCGGCGACCACGGCCAGGTGATCATCCTGACCTGCATGCCGGACCGGTACGAGTCCGTTCCCCGCGCGACCTACCTCAAGCTCGAGTCCTGAGCGAGCCCGCCTCGTTGTAGCGTGCCGGGCATGGGTTCGCCGGTGGTTCGCGTCTACACCGCCCGGTTCTCGGGTCTGTCGACCGTTGAGGCGCTCGACCGGCTTCGCGAGGTCAGTGGCCTGACAGCTCGCGGGCGGCTGGACGACGATCGCTCGGAGGAGTTCGGTGTCCGGCGGTTGCGGGACACTCCCGGTACGCCGGTGATGCTGCGGCTGTACCGCGAGGACGGCCGCTGGTCCTTCGTTCTCACGTATCAAGGTGATCCGCCGGCGAGGGAGCTGCTGGAGTCGGTCCGGACCGGCGTACGGGATGCGGTGGCCGCGGCCGGCGCAGTACTCGATGAGGAGCTTTGAGATGTACCCCGTCGATCCGGCGAACGGGTATCGGGTCCGGGCACGGGATCTGGAGTTCCTCGGGTACTCCGAGGAGCAGCTCGGCTGGTGGCAGGGCAAAGCGGCGCCGAACGGTCTGACGCCGGGGCAGTTCCGCGAGTTCCGGACGAGTCTGCTGGACGCGCTGCGTGGGGACGGCATCGCGGTCGACTCGGTCGAGGCGTTCGTGAAGGGATCGAGCGTCACCTTCTTCGGGAACACTCGCAAGTCGTTGCCGACCGCCGCCGAGCTGACCGGCCTGCCCGAGGCGAAGGCACGGCTGGACAAGTGGCTCGGCGACGATCCCGATCGGCCGCGGTCGCGGCTTTTCGACGCGATGCACCGGTTGGGGCTGGAGCAGCCGAGCGATGTGGATCTGGTGATCAGTTCGGACGAGATGGTGCGGCGGGTCCGGGAGCGGTTCGCGAGCGATCCGGCGCACGGGTTGGACGACTACCTGCACCCGAAGTACAGGTTCGTGCGCAAAGCGCTGATGAATGAGACCTTTCCGGGGCTCGCTGACTGGGCCGAGCGCTGGCAGGGCCAACTGGGAAGGGAAGTCACTCCGGCTGTGTTCGGGCTGCGGGAGGAAGAGGTCGAGCCGCCTGACCTGGACCAGGGCGTGCGGTGGAAGATCGCCGGTCCGGAGGCGCTGCCGTTGGGGTCTGCCGCCGCCGAGGTCGAGCGGCTGGGCGGACGGCGTTCGTACGAGGACGTGCTGCGGGTTGCTCCGCCTGTGTTGCCTTCGCCGCCGGAGAGTGCTGCGTTGCGCGGCAACCAGGTGTCCGCGGTCGATCGGGCGTTGCTGCGGTTCCTGGACGCCGAGGTGAATCTGTCGGCCGATGCCTACCGGGTGCTGGGTGAGCGCGTCGGTCAGGTACATCAGGCCTTCACCGCGGACACGGTCTTCTCGGCGAACGAGAACCGGCTGCTGGGGCAGGGCAGTTGCTTCTTCGGTACGGCGATCCAGCCGGTCGCCGGGCGCGGCCTCGACGTCGACGTACTGCTCGAGCTTCCGTATCGGGCGGACTGGGAACCACGGCGCTATCTGACCGAAGCTGAGCGGGCTCTGCGCGAGAGCGGTGTCGGTGCCGACGCGGTGGAGCGGCAGAGCCGGAACGTGCGGATCGACTTCCCGGGCGAGGTGCATGTGGACGTCGTACCGATGGTCATGCTGCCGTCGGGCGAGAAGGCGATCGTGAACTTCGACGAGGACGCGTTCCAGCCGGTCGATCCGGCCGGGATGGCGGAGTGGATCGATCAGCAGGACGAGCGGTCCGGCGGCAGTTTGCGGCCGGTGGTGCGGCTGCTCAAGTACGCCAGGGCAATGGATGGGCAGTTGCCGTGTGCACCGATCTCGCTGACCGTGATGCTGGGCGAGCAGGTCAGGTCGTCCGCGGAGATCACTCGGGACAGTGGGTTGACCGGTGATCTGTCGCGGCTGGTCGACGGGCTGTGCGAGGCCACCGCGTCGCCGGAGCAGAAACCGCGGATCGTCGATCCGAGCCGGCCGGAGGTGAACTTCGACCATCGCTGGAAGTGGGGCGACTATCAGCAGTTCCGGGTCGGCATCCGCGACTACCGCGAGCGGTTGACGACTGCGCTGCGGACCGATCCCGAGGGCTTGCGGCCGGAGGTGTGGACGCCGGTCTTCGGGCGGGAGTTCGCGCGGTATCTGGAGGGTGGTGGGGTGGAGCCGGCTTCGTCGTCGGAGTCCGAAGTTGGTCGGCGGGGGAACGGCGTCCGGCGGGATGTCGGCGGTGTGGGTCAGGGGAGTGGCGACTCGCGGCGAGATGCCGAGGCTGTGAAGCAGGGAAGTGGCGACTCGCGGCGAGATGCCGAGGCTGCGAAGCAGGGAAGCGGTGACCCGCGGCGGGATGTCGGGGCTGCGGGGCAGGGAAATGGTGGCTCCCGGCGGGATGTCGAGTTGCGGGCGTCGATGGCCAAGGCCTTCGGTGGGGCGGTGCCGACGGGGCGAGTGGTCCGAGCAGTTGAGTCGCGGCAGGGCGGCGTACGGGCGGTGGATTCGCCGGCTGTGGGAGATCGCGGGCGGGACTAAGGGGTGACCTCTCGAACGGCACCGGCGAGGACGACGTCCGCCGCGACACCCCGTGGTGGACTTACTTTTACGACGAAGCGATGGCTGACTGACTGCACCGCCTGAACGCCGTACGGGACCTCTGACAGTGAACGGCCGCACCCTCACTCAGCGCGCCCTCGCCTACCTCTGGTCCCTGGACCCCCGCCAGGAAGTCGACGCGCTGCTAGTGGATTTGCCGGAGCGGAGGTGAGTCCTCGGACCGCCACCACTGACCAACCAGACCTGCGGACCGTGGTTCACGCTCAGCCGCGGCGGCCGAAGCGTGTCAGGTGGCGGTTGGCATGTGGTGGCGGTCCGGGGCGATGGGTCAAACCATCGGGATGACGGTTGCGGTGGTGAGGGTGGGGGCGGTGGCGCCGGGTTTGTTCTCGACGGTGAGGCCGAAGGCGATCTTGTCGGCGACGCCGCCCTGGATGAGTTTGGAGTCGTCTCCGGTGGCCAGGCCGACGGAGTGCATGTCGCGGCCCTTGTCCATCAGCCAGAGTTGGTAGGTCTTGTCGTCCGGCAGCGCGGGGAGGTCGCGGAGCAGGACGATGGCCCGGTCCTTGGTGGAGGACATCACGACCGTTGCCTGACCGCCGTTCTTCAGGTTGCCGCGAACCGTCTGCGCGTCCGACTCGGCCAGCAGACCGGCAAGCTGGTCGTTCTGCCGTTGGGCCTGGGAGTTGTCGCGGTACTGGTCGATCGCGATTCCACCCGCGCCGGCGACGGCGAGTCCGGCCGCCGCGAGGCTGAAGAAGGAACGGCGGCTGAAGCCCTTGCGTTGGAGCTGCACCGGCGCGGGCAGCGGTACTTCCGGCTTCACCAGCGGATGCAGTTGCCGGGTCTTGGTGATCTCGGCGAGGACGCGAGCCTTGAGGGCCGGTGGCGGTTCGCTGGCGACCGCAGTGCCGAGCTTGTTGGCCGCCTCACGCAGCTCCGCTACCTCCGCGCTGCAGGACTGGCAGTCGGCGAGGTGCTCCTCGAAACCGATCCGTTCGTCCTCGGGCAGAGCGTTCAGTACGTAGGGACCGGTCAGCGCGTGCACGTCCGGTGTCGTCATGGCCCTCACCTCCCCGTCACACCCAGGCAGTCGCGCAACCGGATCAGACCGTCGCGCATACGTGCTTTGATCGTTGCAAGTTTGGCGTCGAGCAACTCCGCCACTTCCCGGTACGAATAGCCGCCGTAGTAGGCCAGCGTCACCGATTCCCGCTGCAGCTCGGTCAGCGAGGACAAGCAGTGTCTGACCTGTTCGACCTCGAGGTTGGCGGTGACCGTCTCCGCGACCTCGTCGTACTCCGTGGTCGAACTCGCCGCCGCGACCGCTTGTTCCCGATCGCTCGACGACTGCTCCGAGCGGACCCGGTCGATCGCGCGGCGGTGCGCCATCGTCAGGACCCACGAGGTCAGCGAGCCGCGGTCGGCGTCGTACCGGGTGGCGGTCCGCCAGATCTCGACCATCACCTCCTGGGTGACCTCCTCGGACTGGGCCGGGTTGCGCAGGACGCGCCGGATCAGGCCGTAGACGCGAGGCGCCATCAGGTCGTACAGCTCCGCGAACGCCTCGGAGTCGCCGCGCGCGACCCTGGCCATCAGGTCGGCCGGACTCCCCGCGGACGGATCGACCACCCGCGGCCACGGTAGGGCCGTCTCCTCGCTCACAGGTCGCACCCTCCGGATCGGTGACTCTGGTCGGAGGGTCTTCGGAGCAGAGGAGCGGTCGGATGGGTCAGCGCAGGACGCGATCCGGTGCGCTGTAGATCACACAGCGCTCGCCGCGGGTGAACCCGACCAGGGTGACGTCGAACCGCCTCGCCAGATCGACGGCGAGACTGGACGGCGCGCCGACCGCGATGATCATGCCGAGGCCGGCGGCGACCGCCTTCTGGATGATCTCGTAGCCCATCCGGCCGCTCACGACCAGCGCCAGACCCTTGCGGCTGTGCTGGTTGAGGACGGTCCAGCCGACCACCTTGTCGACCGCGTTGTGGCGGCCGACATCCTCCCGTACGACGACCTTCCGGCCGTCAGGCGTGAACAGTCCGGCCGCGTGCAGACCGCCGGTGCGGCCGAACGTGGGTTGGGCTTCGCGCAGAAGATCCGGCAGGCGCAGTACGACGTCCAACGGGACCTGCACCGGATCGACCGGGTCGTAGTCGCGCTCGACGAGTTCGTCCAGGGACTGCTGGCCGCAGACTCCGCAGGCGGCGGAGGTGACGCCGTACCGCTGGGGTGGCTCG
Organism: Kribbella sp. CA-293567; assembly: GCF_027627575.1. Classification (NCBI taxonomy): domain Bacteria; kingdom Bacillati; phylum Actinomycetota; class Actinomycetes; order Propionibacteriales; family Kribbellaceae; genus Kribbella; species Kribbella sp. CA-293567. Next base: position 4,360,909 of record NZ_CP114065.1, on the reverse strand, counting down.
CGGTCGGGCGGACCGTCGAAGGTGACTGTGACGGTGTTGAACTGCTGGTCCCGGGTCAGCTTGACGTCGGTGCAGTAGGCGACGGTGGAGATCGCGCCCGGCCGGACGGCGAAGCCTTCGGCCAAGCAGAATCCGGCGGCCAGTTCGAAGTCCGATCCGGGCGTGCGCATGGTGACCACCAGCGGCTCCGGCGGCCGGCCGGGCCATTCGAGGCGAAGCTCGAGCGGCTCCTCGGTGACCACCACGTCCTCCCGCCGGGACGTCTTGGCGCCGTCCTGCACCTCGACCTTGAATCTGGTGGTTGGCCCTTTGCTCATGTCTCCAAGTTAGATCGTCGTTCCCAATCGTGGTGAACGGCGAGCTGGCCGAGCAACGCCCCAGGCGTAGAGGTGCTGGTGAACCTGGAGGTGTCAGTCCTCTTCGGTCTGCGGGCTGATGTCGTCCGGCGATTCGTCGGGGGTCGATCCGCGCTTGGAATCCAGTGAGGCGGGAAGGTCTGGGTTGAAGAGCGGACCGCTCTCTGGTGGACCCGAGTTGGGCTCGTCGTGCCGGTCCGGTTCGGCTCCCGTCGTACCTGTCATCGCTGTGTCTCCTTTGCTCTGCTGGTGCGGTCGCCGGTACCCATCCGCCGAGCCGCAACACCAACTGCCGCCATGACTGCTTTGCTCTTGGCGCCGTCCGGCGCCTCTACCTGTCAGGCCCAATCGCGGCGGACGGCGAGCCAGTCGAGGAACGCCCAGGCGTAGAGGCGCTGGTGACGGCGCAACTCCGGAGTGCAGCCAGGCGGCGGCGGAGCGTCGAGCTTGTCCATCATGTAGACGGCGATCGTGGCGGCGAAGCAGTCCAGGTGCTCGGCCGGTACTGCGCTGGTGAGGGGGCTCGCCTCGATCGCCGCGGCGGTGTCGATGCCGGCGCGGTGGGCGAGTGGCAACAGGCCGGCCCAGTCGAACCAGGGTGGGGCGAGGGAGAGCCAGTTCCAGTCGACTGTCCAGCAGGTGCCGGAGCGGTCGATGAGGAGGTTGTCCGGGCGGAGGTCGGTGTGGGCGGCGGAGCTACCGGCGAGGGCTGTGGGGTGGAGGTCGACCAAGTCCTGCAGTTCTTGCAGGTGCTGGGGTAGCCAGGGTGGGAGGCCGTCGGGGAGAGGCGCGTTGCCGTTGAGGATGTCGGCGGGGCGAAGGCGGGGGAAGCCTGCCGAGCCGACCTCGGCTGCGAACGGTTTGAGGTCAGCGAACGGGCTGGGGGTGAGGGCTTGGGCCATCGCTTCGCAAGTCGCGGTGACGGTGGCGAAGTCCTCTGGAGTCCACGGCATGCCCGGCATGCGGGCGTCGATCCGCTCGGAGGCGACCGCGAACCAATGGGCTTCGCCCTCGGTCGCGATGCTTCCCGCGGTGGTAGGGCTAGCGGGTGGTCCGGGAACCGGGGCTGCTTCAGGAACTGAGGCTGACGCCGTGGGGCGGCCGGTGGCGGCGTGGGCGGTGGCGATGATTCGGGGAGCTCGGATGGTGATGGGAAGCTGGGGGACCAGTTCGGCTTCGCGCTGGTACGCCGAGTACGCGTGCTGGGAGTTCTCGGCGGCTTTGACGAAAACCTCGCGGCCGTCGGCGAGGTACAGAGGAGCTGCGAAGCCGCCGGTGAAACCGGAGGTGACCGAGGGGCCTGCCTTCACGATGTCGGTGCCCAAGGCAACTGCCAGCGCAGTACGGAGCGACTCGGGCAGGGCGCTCCATGGTGGCCGCGCCGAAGTGGCGGTGTAGTCGACGACGGGTGCTCCGCTCATGGCGGAAGGGTAGTCGTCCGGCGCGGGCGAGCGCTGCGGGTTTTCGGTCGCGTGGGCGGTACCGTGCGGAGGTGAGTGGATGGCCTCTGCAGGTGCTCGATCTGGTCGGCATCTTCGTGTTCGGGATCACGGGCGCGCTGGTCGGAGTACGCAAACAGCTGGATGTGTTCGGCATCCAGGTGCTGGCGCTGGTGACCGGGCTGGGCGGTGGATTCATCCGCGACGTACTGATCGGCGCGACTCCACCGGCCGCGCTGGTCGATTGGCGCTACCTCGTCGTGCCGGTCGTGGCTGGGCTGATCACCTTCTTCCTGCACCCACGGATCGGCCGCGTCGAGCGCCTGGTGAACATCTTCGACGCCGCCGGCCTCGCGCTCTTCTGTGTCACCGGCGCCACGAAGGCACTGGCGTACGGCCTCCCGCCATTGTCCGCGGCGCTCGTCGGCACCATCTCCGGCATCGGCGGCGGCGTCATCCGCGACCTGCTCTCGAACCGCGTCCCCGTCGTACTGCGCAGCGAGATCTACGCGACCCCCGCGTTCCTCGGCGCCGGCATCGTCGTTGTCGTCGACGCCCTGAACTACCACGCACCCTGGACCACCCTGGCAGCCGCGACCGTCTGCTTCGTCATCCGGATCTTCGCCATCCGCCGAGGCTGGAACGCACCGCTACCGCGCATGTCCTAGTACTGCGTGACGGCGAGACCAGTTGCCCGGCCGGACCGGCGAGCACGCGCTCTGGGCTCTGATGGACTACGGGAGCGGCAGTTCCCGGGCGAGTCAGTTGTGGGCGAAGCGGGTGCGCGGCCGCGCGAAGGTGACCGAAGCGCTGGCTATCAAGGCGCAAGAGATACCGATCGTGACTGGCACCCAGTACGCCGTGGAGGCGCCCCAGACGTCTACCGCGTGGCCGGCGGCGGCGTTGCCGGGGGCAACGCCGAGGAGGAGGCCGGTGACGGTCCAGGTGATTGCTTCGGTGAGGCGTTGTGGGGGGACCCATTCTTCGACGCAGGCGGTGACCGCGACCATGGTGGGGGCGATCGTCAGGCCGGCGCCGAAGAGGACTGCGCCGAGGACGAAGATGTTGTTGACCCAGGGGAGCGGGGCCAGGGTGATGGCCAGGGCGATGGTGCCGATCAGGAGGCGGCGTTCGACCGGTGCCTTCCAGTGCACCGATCCGTACCAGAGGCCGGCGAAGAGTGAGCCGAGTGCCCATACGGCCAGGACGACGCCGGACATGCCGGGCTGGCCGACTTCCTCGGTGAACGCGACGGTGACGACCTCGGCGCTTCCCAGGGTCGCTCCGAGGCCGAGGGCGATGATGCTGAGCAGAAGCAGCGAGAGCCAGGGGAGGGGAGCCTTCTCGGCGCCGTTCGACTTGCCGCGGCCGGGCGGGTCGGAAGCGCGCAGCGCCGCCAGCCAGAGGCCACCGGCCAGGCCGAGTACTCCGGCCGTACCGAGAGCGAGGTAGGGGCTGACCTGGGTCGCGAGGGCCGCGACCAGCACCGGGCCGACGATGAAGACCACTTCGTCGCCGACCGCCTCCAGCGCGAAGGCGGTCTGCAGCGCGCGTCCTCGCCCGAGCAGGTGGGTCCAGCGGGCCCGGACGAACGAGCCGACCTGCGGACGGGTGCCTCCGGCAACGAACGAGATCGCGTACAGCGCCCAGGTCGGCGCGTCGGCGCGGACGGCGACCAGCAGGCCCGCCAGGGCGACCGTGCACAGCACCGTGCCGACCAGGAGCAGGAGGCGTTGGCCGAAGCGGTCGACGAGGCGGCCCTGGATCGGTCCGGTGAGGGCTCCGGCGACCACGGCGACGCCGGAGATCGCGCCGGCCAGGCCGTAGGAGCCGGTCTGGTTCTCGATCAGGATGACGATGCCGAGGCCGAGCATCGAGATCGGCATCCGGCCGACGATGCCGGCAACGAAGAAGGCACGGGCGCCGGGTCGGCGCATGAGGTGTACGTAGGGCTTCAGCATGGATATCGGCCTCACCTTAACGCCCCGCCCGGGGACCGCGCGCATCCGGTTTCGGCGCGCCTGGGATCATCGAGGTATGCCCGTCGAACCGACGCCTGATCCAGTCCCGTACGACGCTGTCCTGCTGCTCTCCTTCGGTGGTCCCGAGAAGCCCGCGGACGTGCTGCCCTTCCTGCAGAACGTCACCCGCGGCCGCGGCATCCCCGACGAGCGGCTGAAGGAAGTCGGCGAGCACTACTACTCGTTCGGCGGCCGCAGCCCGATCAACGACCAGAACCGGGAGCTGCTGCAGGTGCTCCGGACCTCCTTCGACGAGGTCGGCCTCGCCCTGCCGCTCTACTGGGGCAACCGCAACTGGGACCCGTACCTGACCGACACCCTGCGGCAGATGACGGCCGACGGCGTACGGCGTGCTGTGGTGATCGTCACGTCCGCCTACCCGTCGTACTCCGGCTGCCGGCAGTACCGGGAGAACCTGGCCGACGCGACTGCCGCGGTCGAGGGGGCGCCCGTGCTCGACAAGCTGCGGCACTACGCGAACCACCCCGGCTTTGTCGGCTCGTTCGTCGAGTCGACTGCCGAGGCGCTGAGCAAGCTGCCCGAGGGCACCGCGATCGCCTATGTGACGCATTCCATTCCGACCAAGATGAACGAGACCAGCGGTCCGGACGGCAACGGGTACGTCAGCTGGCACCTGGATGTGGCCGCCGAGATCACCGCGGAGCTGGAGCGGCGTACTGGGGTCGAGCGCAGGACGGACCTGGTCTACTGCTCGCGCTCCGGCCCGCCCCAGGTGCCGTGGCTCGAGCCGGACGTCAACGACCACTTGGAGGAGCTGGCAGCCTCCGGTGTGCCCGGCGTCGCCGTAGTACCGATCGGGTTCGTCAGTGACCACATGGAGGTCATCTACGACCTCGACACCGAGGCCGCCGCGACTGCCGAGAAGCTGCACCTGCCGATGGCCCGCGCGGCCACTCCTGGCACCGACGAGCGGTTCGTCACGATGCTGCGCGACCTGGTGATCGAGCGGGCTGCTGCCGAGCGTGGCGAGCAGCCGTCGCGCCCCTGTCTCGGTGCGCTCGGCCCGGGCTGGGACAACTGCCGCCCCGACTGCTGTCCCGCTCTCCGCCGCCCCGGAGCATCCACGACCCACGAACCCGCCGCACCGGCAGCGAAGGAATCTGCATGAGCTCCGAGAACCCCCAGGACCTGCTGAAGCTGGCAGTCGAGGTCGCTGCCGAGGCAGCTCAGCTGATCGTCGAGCGTCGCCGGGGGACGATCACGGTGGCCGACACGAAGAGCACGACGACGGACATCGTCACCGCCGTCGACCGGGAGTCGGAGGAGCTCATCCGGGCCAGAGTGCTGGCCGCCCGGCCGGACGACTCGTTCCTGGGGGAGGAGGGCGACGACGTCAACGGTTCCAGCGGGGTCCGCTGGGTCGTCGACCCGATCGACGGCACGGTCAACTACCTGTACGACATCCCGACGTACGCGGTCTCGATCGCTGTCGAGTACGACGGCCGCACGGTGGCCGGCGTGGTCGTGGACGCCCCCAAGGGCGAGATGTTCACCGCCACCCTGGGCGGCGGCGCGTTCCTGGACGGCCGGCCGATCCGGGTGTCGGAGTGTGCCGACCTGAGCAAGGCCCTGGTCGGTACGGGCTTCGGCTACGACCCGGTACGCCGTGAGGTGCAGGCTGAGGTGCTCGCGTCGTTGATCGCCAAGGTCCGCGACGTCCGCCGGATCGGTGTCGGCGCGATCGACTTGTGCTACGTGGCCTGCGGCCGCCTGGACGCCGTCTACGAGCGTGGGCTGAACCCGTGGGACTACGGCGCGGGCGCCCTCATCGCGGCGGAGGCGGGGGCGCAGGTCGGCGGCCTCGACGGAGCGCCGGTGTCGCCGGAGATGTCGATCGCGGCGACGCCCGCGGTGTTCGGTCCGCTGCACGACGCGCTGGTGGCAGCCAATCCGCTCAGATCCTGAAAGTGTTCATTGATGCACACTTGTGCACATTAATGAGCAATCGATCGTTCGGTCCTGTCTCAATCCGCGACACGCGGGACGAAAGGTGGACCCCGGCGCGCGTGAAGGCCCGGCGATAGGGCACAATCCCTGCCTCGGGGGCGGTATTGATGCCGCTGCCAGCCTGTCTGTCAAGGGTTTCGGGCGACGAGAGCTCCGTGAAGGAATTTCTCGGCCGGTCGACCTGTTCTTGGGCTCAGCAGGCAACACCACGGGTACGAAGAGGGCAGGGAACACCATGGCGACTGATTACGACGCCCCGCGCAAGACGGACGAGGACTCCAGCGAAGAGTCGATCGAGGAACTGAAGACTCGCCGTCACGACAAGAACTCCGGCAAGGTCGACGAGGACGAGGCCGAAGCCGCCGAGAGCTTCGAGCTGCCCGGCGCCGACCTGAGCCACGAAGAGCTGGCAGTGCGGGTCCTCCCGCGCCAGGCCGACGAGTTCACCTGTTCGAGCTGCTTCCTGGTTCACCACCGCAGCCAGCTCGCGAACAGCAAGAACGGACAGCTGATCTGCCGCGACTGCGCTGCCTAACCAGCAGCACGGTCGCCCTGCTCAGCCGAGTCCGTACCGGCAGCCGGGACCGTCCCCTCGCAGGAGGGGCCGGTCCCGTTGTCATGTCCTCGAACAGCCCGGCAGGGCGACCGGGCGGCGGCCAGAAGGCTGACCGGAAGGCCGATCAGGAGGTCAGCTTGTCCTCGTAGCCGGGCGGCAGGCTGCCGGTCGACTTGAGCCAGTACTTCGCCGCGCGGTCCTCGGCGAACCGCTTGGCGGCCGCCGCCGACGCGCCACTGGCGACCGCCCAGGTGACGATCTCGATGTAGCCGGCCTGGTTGCCCTTCGGTGGCTTCCCGCCGGACCCGATCTTCCAGGCCGTCGTCACCGCCTTGTTCGCGACCAGCGACACCACCACGGTGAACGCCATCAGCACGAGCTTCCAACCGATCTTGGCTCCGACCACAACTGCCTCCTAGCTACAGGTCCCCGACACTCAGGATCTTGCCACGCTGCCGGCGGCCAGAGCTGCTGCCAGGCGGTCCGGGTTCCGCGTGGCGATCAGCCAGTACGGCGCCGGGTCCTGCGGATCGGTGATCTCCACCCGTACTGCGCCGCGCACGTAGCTGCGGAGCACCAGGTAGGCCGCCGGGTCGCAGTCGCGGCCGAAAGCGTTGCGTGCGTCGTCACCGGACAACGGCTGGGCCTTGCCGAGGTACTCCCGCTCGATGGCGGCCCGGCCGGCCCGCAGCTTCTCGGAGTCGACAGCAACCACCGCACCGCCGTACCGGATGAACAGGGTGGCCAGCACGACCGCGGCGATCCCCGCGATCACCAGGCCAACGCCGGTGCCAGCAGGGACGGCGGTGATGAGGTACAGGGTGGCCACTGCGGCGGCCGCGATGGCCCACCAACTCACTGGCACGCTCAGCCGTTCCCGATATTGCTCCACGGCACCAGCCTGGCACGTGCTGTGCCGAAGCCCGTCGATAGGGTCACCTCCCATGACTGAGGTACTGATCCAGCGGCTCGACGAGGACCTGCCCGTACCGGCGTACGCGCATCCCGGGGACGCCGGCGCCGATCTGCTCGCGACCAGCGACATCACCTTGAAGCCCGGCGAGCGAGGGCTGGTCGGCACCGGGATCGCGATCGCGCTGCAGGACGGGTACGCCGCGTTCGTGCACCCGCGGTCGGGGCTGGCCGCCAAGCACGGGGTGACGCTCGTCAACGCGCCCGGAACCGTGGACGCGGGCTACCGTGGCGAGATCAAGGTGTGCCTGATCAACCTGGACCCCACCGAGGAGATCACGCTGCGGCGGGGTGACCGGATCGCGCAGTTGATCGTGCAGCGCGTCGAGAAGGCCCGGTTCGTGGAGGTCGCGAAGCTGCCCGGTTCGGATCGGGGTACCGGCGGGCACGGCTCGACCGGCGGCTTCGGTGGTGTGACACGCTGATCAGGTGCACGCCGGTGACCTGCGGCATGCGCGAGACTACGGCGGGCCGTGACGGGCAGTCGCTGCCCGGCCCGATTTTTCGAACGATCCGTATTGGACAAGGAAGTAGGCAAGAGCAGTGATCTTCCGTCGCAAGGGCAAGAACGACGAGGCCGAGTCGACCGGTGGTTTCTTCGGTGACGACGAGGTCGCTGACGTGGCTGCCGACGAGGCGGCCGGCGAGTCCGGTACGCCGGCCGGTCGCACCGGCGGGCCGTTCGACTCCACCGAGGTGGACGCCTCGACGCTGGAGGCCGAGGACCGGATCGACCTCGGCGCGCTGGTGATCACCGGAATGCCCGGGATGGAGCTGCGGCTGCAGGTCGACGAGGCCACCAACGAGGTGCAGGCGGTGCTGCTGGTGCTGGAGGACTCGGCCCTCGAGCTGCGCGCGTTCGCCGCGCCCAAGACGAGCGGCATCTGGTCCGAGGTGCGCCGCGAGATCGCCTCCGAGGCGACCCGGATGGGTGGCACCGCGTCGGAGACCGAGGGCCCGTTCGGAACCGAGCTCGTGCTGGTCGTACCGGTCGAGGACCCCGAGGGACAGATCTTCAGCCAGACCTCCCGGGTGATCGGCGTCGACGGTCCGCGCTGGCTGCTGCGGGCCACCGTGCTGGGGCGCGCCGCGGTCGAGCCGGACGCCGCGCCGCCGATGGAGGAGTCGCTGCGCAACGTGGTCGTCGTCCGCGGTACCGAGCCGATGGCCCCGCGCGAGTCGCTGGCCCTGCGCCTGCCGGCCGGAGCCCAGGCCGCCCCCGAGGAAGAGGCCTGAGGGACATGTCCGGATACCGGCCGAGCACGCTCACCAGCGGATTACACTGGCCCCATGGGTAGTGATAAGTCCGGGGGGTTGTGGAAGCGCGCCCTCCGGGGCTTGGCCGGCGACCGCGACGAGCAGGACGCCGAAGTGCTTCAGGACTACGCGCACGGCTGTGGCGCCCGGTCCATCACCGGTTGTCAGGACCGGGAGATGGTGACGCTGTACGGCACGCTGCGCACGATCACTTTCAGCCCGCGCGGCGGCGTACCGGCGCTGGAAGGTGAGCTGTACGACGGCACCGGCGCGGTCAAGCTGGTCTGGCTGGGACGGCGCAAGATCGCCGGCATCCACCCGGGCTCGGAGCTGATCGCCTCCGGGCGGATCGGGGTCGTGGACGGTGACCGGGTGATGTTCAACCCGAAGTACGAGCTCCGTCCGACGGCCGCGCATGGCTGAGCCGCGGGGTACCGGCCGCGACACCCACCGCGACCAGCTGGACGAGGACCTGAACGAGAAGCTGGTCGAGATTCTGAAACCCGAGTTCGAAGCGGCCGGCACGGTGCCGCCGCACACCGCCGAGGACGCCTCGGGCCGGACCACCGATGCCGGACCTGCCGACGAGCGCTCCGCCGAGGACGCTCCGGCCAAGCCGTCGTCGACCACCGACAAGGACTTCTTCCGCGCTCTCGGCGGCTGGGGTGCGCTGCTCGACATCGGTCTGCCGTGGATCGCGTTCATGATCGTCTACGCGGCCTCCGACCACGATCTGAAGCTCGCGTTGATCGTCGCGGTCGCCTGCGGTGGCGCGGTCGCGCTGCTCCGCCTGCTGCGCAAGCAGCCGCTGCGCAACGTGATCGGCGGCTTCATCGGCGTCGCCTTCTCCGCCTGGGTCGCGGCCCGCAGCGGCAAGGCGGAGAACGTCTACCTGCCCGGCATGATCCTCAGCGGCGTCTACCTGGGCATCTACGGTCTGTCGATCGTGCTTCGCTGGCCGCTGTTCGGCGCGATCTACGGTCTGATCACCCAGACCGGTGGCGAATGGCGCCGTGACCCGGACATGTTCCGTGGCTTCAACCGGGCCACGCTGGTCTTCGCCGGCCTGTTCGCGGTCCGGCTGGTGATCCAGATCCCGCTCTACCTGACCAGCCAGCTGAACGCTCTCGGCATCGCCAAGATCGGCCTCGGCCTCCCGCTCTATGCCCTGGCGCTCTGGCTCGCGTACTCCGTGCTGCGCGGCTCGCTGCCCGACGACAAGTGGGACGACGCCCGCGACCACATCACCGGCCTGCTCCGCGGCGGCAAGAAGTAGGTCACACCCCCTCCCTGAAACGTTCCGGGCTGGTTGCCCGATACAACGTTTCGGAGGGGGTGAGCACTTTGGGTGAGACAGGACGGCGACTGGTCGCGTTCCTCAGGATGCTGGAGCGTGGACCGACCCGGTTCGGCGCGCTCGGCGACGACGCGGCTCTGGACGCGTGGTTCGGCCGGCAAGCTCCGGCCAGGAGGCCAGAGCCTGTGCCACTTGCCGGAGCTGAGGCGCTGGAGGCTCGAGCAGAGGGAGACGGGCCGTCGCGTGCGGGATGATGCCGAGTTCGGCGAGCACGGCCTTGGTCGTGCTCGCGCCTTGTGACGTGCCCATGAGTGCGGCTGTCAGCGAGATCAGTGAGCGCTGGATCGCCTGGGCCGTCGGCAGGTCACTGGTCCGGACGGCCTGGATGAGGGCGGCGTTGTGGTCGGCGACGAGATTGCCGATCACGCTGACCAGGCCGGTGGCGCCGGCGGTCAGGTAGGGGAGATTGAGCTCGTCGATGCCGCAGTAGTAGGCGAGAGGCGACTCGGCCATCACCGTCATGGCTTCGAAGAGGTCGCCTTTGGCGTCCTTGACGGCGCGGATGTTGGGGTGGTTGGCCAGTTCGGTGAGGGTGGTCGCTGCCATGGCTACGCCGGTCCGGGCCGGCACGTCGTACAGCATCACGGGGAGGGCGGTGGAGTCGGCTACTGCGAAGCAGTGGGCGATGATGCCGGGTTGGGTGGGGCGGGAGTAGTACGGGGTGACCAAGAGCAGGGCGTCTGCGCCGGCGGTTTCGGCGTCGCGGGCTCGGCGGACGGTGGCGGCGGTGTCATACGTGCCGATGCCGGCGATGACCCGGGCGCGACCGGCGGCTTGAGTCGCAACGGTCTGGACGAGGTGCGTGGTCTCGGCATCGGTCAGGGTGGGGGATTCGCCGGTGGTTCCGGCGACGACGATGCCGTCGCAGCCGGTGCCGAGCAGGTGAGTGACGAGACTGGTGAGTCCCGGCTCGCTGAGGGTGCCGTCGGGATTCATCGGGGTCACCATCGCGGCCAGATTGGTGCCGAAGAGCTGTTCAGTCACGGCGACGATCGTGTCGCGCGGCGATTGGCGCGGTCCAGCGATGCTTTTTGGCCGGTAATGGTTAGCGTGGCTGCATGATTGAGGTCGGCGCCTTGCGCGCGTTGCGGGCGGTGGCTGCTCTGGGAACGCTGGCACGAGCGGCTGACGAGCTCGGGTTCACGGCTTCGGCCGTGTCGCAGCAGCTCAAGCGGCTGGAGCGTCAGGTCGGGGTTCCGGTGCTGGCCCCGGCTGGGCGTGGAGTCGTGCTGACTCCTGCTGGACAGGCCATCGTGGACTCGGCGCCTGAGGTGTTCCAGGCACTCGAGCGCTGCGCGGAGGCGGCGAAATCGGTCGCCGAAGGAGCGCCGCGCGGCGTACTGCGGGTGGTGGCGTTCTCGACCGCCATCCGTGGCCTGCTCGCGCCGGCACTCGCTCGCGTGGCGACAGCCTTCCCCGAGCTGACCATTCGCGTCACCGAGCAGGACCCGGACCAGGCGCTGCACAGCGTCGACGCCGGTACGGCGGACCTGGCGCTGATCCACGACGCGGACGACCTGCCGGTCAGCTTGCCGCCGTCCCTGCGACAGCGCCGCGTCCACACCGACGTCGGCGACGTCGTGATGAGCCGGTCCCATCCGCTCGCGCAGCGGGACGCACCCCTTGCCGCCATCGATCTCGCCGGCCACGCCTGGGTGACGAGCCCACCGGGCACGGTCTGCCATCAGTGGTTCCGGCGACTTTTCGCCGACCTGCCGGACGAGCCCGACGTCCGGCATCTCGTCGACGACTTCGCCACCCAGCTGGCACTGGTCACCTCGGACGACGTGATCGCGCTGATCCCTCGACTCGCCCGGCCGCCGCTGGGGGAGGACCTCGTCGCCCGGCCGCTGACCCGCCGGCCGACCCGCGAGGTCCAGGCCGCGTGGCGGCGCAGCGCCGACGCCAGCCCGGCGATCCGGGCGGTCCTGACGGAACTGACCCCGGGGTAGCCCGCGTCGTAGGGGACAATCGGCCATCGCGGAGCGGCCGCGAACCGAAGGGGAGAGTGTGAGCCAGACCGGTTGGATCGTGGTGGCGGTTCTGATGGGGGCGGTCGTCATCGGTGCCGCGCTGATCCTGCGGCGCGATCGCTACATCAAGTCGTTGCGTGACCGCGGCTGGACCTTCGAGGGCAGCCCGGGCTTCGACGCTGTGGCCCGGCTCGCCAACCCGCCGTTCGGACTCGGTTTCCGGCGCGATCCCGATGACCAGATCACCGGCGTGACCAGTTCGTACCGGCCGTTCCAGGTGATCGAGTACGGCGCCGAGAACTGGAAGGGCTGGGTCGGGATGGTCACCTTGTCCCGCCGGCTCCCCGAGCTGTGGATCATGGACGGCAACACCCGCCCCCGGTACGGCGTGGAGGCGGCGCGGGTGCCGTCTCCGGCGCAACTCGGCGAAGGCTGGCAGATCGGCGCGCTCGACCCGGAGTACGCCGGGGAGGTGCTTTCCCCCCAGGTGTGTGCCCAGCTGGTCGCCATGGCCGGCACCCACTCCGGCCTGAACCTCGGGATCGACGGCGATCAGCTGGTCGTCCTCGACCCGCCGCGCAAGGACCCCGAGCGGCTCGCGGCCTGGATCGAGCAACTGGCCGCGGTCGCGGCGGCGATCGACGCGACTCCGCTGGACCGCTGGGTCCAACTCGAGCGGCCGTCCCAGCTGAGCTTCTACCATCACCCGGACTGGCACTGGATCGGCGAGGACGACAGCCTGCTGCAGACCACGCCGGCCACGCGTTCCGGTCACGACCACACCACCAGCGAGGTGATCCGCGGCCGCGACGGCGACGGGCCGCCGTTCGTCGCCTTCACCCACGAGTGGAAGACCACCCGCACCGAGAGCTACACCGACAGCGAGGGCCGGTCCCAGACCCGGACGGTGACCGACAGCCACAGCGAGCATCTGCTCGGCTTCCAGCTACCGGTCACGATGCCTCCGCTCAAGGTCGGCCGCCGGGGGATCGGCCGCGGCATCACCTTCGAGAGCGGTGCCTTCAACAGCCAGTTCGCGGTGCGTGCCGAGGACACGAAGTACGCCTACGACGTGATCCACCCGCGCCAGATGGAGTACCTGATGGCGGACCCGCCGGCGCCGTTCGAGATCGCCGGCGGCTGGGCGTGGTTCGAGACCACCGAGCACAGCCAGGATTCGATCAGCCACAGCTCGCGGTTCCTGCGCGGCTTCCTGGCCCGCGTCCCGCGCTTCGTCTGGCGCAATCTCGGCCTGCCGGACTCGCCGTACCCGCCGCTGGACCAGCCCGCGCAGCACTGACTTACTTTCCGCCGTGGCGCAAATGGGACACGGCGGAGAGTGGCCAACCGAATCGGTGAATTCCGGCGCTTCTCCGAGCCTACGATCTGGCGACTCATTCGTAGACCCTCTGTGAGGCCCTCGTGACACCACGCCCTGGCCGCAGCCGAAAACTGCCGGCCTTCTCGGCGGCGCTCCTGGCCGCCGCCGTGTCCCTGAGCGGTGGCGTCGCTACCGCTTCGCCGCCGGCTCCCGGCAGTTCGTACGCCGTACTCGATGCTGCTCGGGCTCCGAGGTCGGTCACTCTGATCACGGGCGACACGGTGCTGGTGACCGTCGGCGCCGACGGGAAGAAGAACTACACCGTCACCGCACCCGACGGCCGGCTCGCCGACCACGATGTCCGGATCAGCGGGAAGAACACGTACGTCTACCCGCGGTCCGCTGCCCGGTTGGTTGGGGCGAAGCTGCTCGACGAGGACCTGTTCAACGTCACCCAACTGCTGGCCGACGGGTACGACGATGGCGTCCTGCCGCTGATCGTCACCTACACGGACGCTGCGGCGAAGGCGCGCACCCAAGCTGTCCCGGCCGGTGCCCGTAAGCAGAGCACGCTCAGCAGCATCAAGGGCGCCGCGTTGACCGCTGATCGCCCGGCCGACTTCTGGCGTTCGCTGACGGCTAGCACCACCGCCCGGTCGAAGGGGCCGGCCGTGCTGACCGGAGGGATCAAGAAGGTCTGGCTGGACGGCAAGTTCAAGGCCGACCTGGCCGACAGCACCGCGCAGATCGGCGCGCCGGAGGTCTGGCGGGACGGCAACCTCGGCGAGGGCGTCGATATCGCGGTACTGGACACCGGGATCGACCTCGAGCACCCGGACCTCGACGACCGGGTGGCGGCCTCGACCAGCTTCGTGCCCGAGCTCGACGTCACCGACCGGCAGGGGCACGGCACGCACGTTGCGTCGACCATCGCCGGCACGGGCGAGGCGTCCGGCGGCCTGGAGCGAGGCGTCGCGCCGGGTGCCCGGCTGCACATCGGCAAGGTGCTCGACAACGAGGGCAGTGGCCAGGAGTCCTGGATCATCGCCGGGATGGAGTGGGCCGCCCGCGACCAGAAGGCCAAGATCGTCAGCATGAGCCTCGGCGGCGGCCCGTCCGACGGTAGCGACCCGATCAGCCAGTCGCTGAACCAGTTGTCCGCCGAGACGGGCGCACTCTTCACCGTGGCCGCGGGCAACGCCGGTCCCGGCTACTACACCGCCAGTGCTCCGGGGATCGCCGAGTCGGCGCTGACGGTGGGAGCCGTCGACGGTGCCGACAAGCTGGCCGAGTTCTCCAGCTGGGGTCCGCGAGTCGGCGACGGCGGACTGAAGCCGGACATCACGGCTCCCGGGGTCGACATCCTGGCGGCGCGCTCGCAGTACGCGGCCGAGGGCTCTGGCTCCTACCAACTGATGAGCGGTACGTCGATGGCGACGCCGCACGTGGCCGGTGCCGTGGCGCTGCTCGCCGCGCAGCACCCGGACTGGACCGGGCAACAGCTCAAGGACGCGATCGTCAGCTCCGCGAAGCCGACGCCGGACTACAACCCCTACCAGGCCGGCAACGGGCGGCTGGACATCGCCGCCACCAGCAAGGCCACCGTCTTCGCGACCTCCAGCGCGTACTCCGGCCACCACGGTTGGCCGGTTGCCCAAGGCAAGGTTGTGGATCGCGAGGTGACGTACACCAACAACGGTGACGCGCCCGTCGTACTCGACCTGACGACTCAGGTGAAGGACGCGCCGGCCGGTCTGTTCACCCTCTCGGCGCCGACGGTGACCGTGCCTGCTCACGGCACGGCGAAGGTCACGCTGACCGCGCAGGTCGACGTTGCGCCGGTCGACAAGCAACTGTCCGGCCGGCTGGTCGCGACGGCGTCCGACGGCACCCGGCTGAGCACCATGATTGGCATCGGCCGGGAAGGTGAGCGCTACGAGCTGAAGCTCGACGCGAAGGACCGCAGTGGTCGCCCGCTCACCGGCGACGCGATCTTGATCGGCGGGAGCAGCTACGGCCAGTTCTTCGTCGAGGAGGGCGGTACGTCGCTCCGCCTGCCGCCGGGCGACTACACCACCTGGCTGACCGCCGATGTGGAGGGCGCGAACGGGCCCTCTTCACTCGGGTTGGCGGTGCTGACACTGCTCGACGTCCATCTCGACCGGGACCGGACCGTCACGTACGACGCGCGCAAGGCGCGTCAGTTGAAGGTCGCGGCTCCGCAGGCCACCGCGCTCGGCGAGGTGCGGGTCAACAACTACCGAGATTTCGGGCGTGAGGTGTTCTCCGTCGGGTCCTCGCGCTGGCCGTCGGCCGCGTACGACAGCGTCTGGGAACTCCCGACCGGCAAGGCCACCAGCGGAGCCTTCACCACCGGCGCCCGCTGGCGGCTGGAGCAGCCCGCGCTGACGATGAGTTCGTCGACGCGGACCTTCGACGACACCCTGGTACGCCGGGCCGCGATGCCGCTGGCGAAGGGTAAGCACCAGTTCGATGCCGTGCTCGGCGATGCCAAGGACCAGCAGGGCAAGGCGGTCGTCGTACGGAACAACGATGGCGGCTCGCTGGAGGAGCAGGCCGCCACGGCTGCGGCGGCGGGCGCGAAACTCCTCGTCGTCGTCAACGACGGCCCGGGGAAGCTGGCCGCGTGGAACGACTCGATCTACCTGCCGCCGAATCCGCCGCCGATCACGATCGCGACCCTCACCCACGACGAGGGCGAGCAACTGATCGGCCAGGTGCGGCAGGGCGCCGGCCACCTCACCGTGGTCTCGAATCCGACCCAGGACTACACGTACGACCTGTCGAGGTTCTGGGACCACGTGCCGGCCGACCCGTCGTACCGGGTGCGGACCGGTGAGCTGGCGCGGCTCGACGTGTCCTACCGGAACTTCCGGCCGGGCGGCGGGATCGAGAACCGCTTCGACATCTGGAACGTCGACTGGGAGTCGGCGATGAACACCACCGGAATGCCGCTGATCGCCGAGCGTGCGGACTACGTGATGGCCGGGACTCCCTACCTGGCCAAGGCGGAAATCCTTCGCGAGACGCAGCAGACCGAGCCGGAGTACACGGCGTACCAGGCCGGGAGCCGAACGGACATCGAGTGGTTCGGCCCGATCCAGCGGCCGCGGTTGAGCGAGGCGCTCTCGCCGGTGCGGCAGGGTGACCAGCTCGCCGTCGTCGCGCCGGGCTGGAGCGACGGCGGCGGCAACCACATCGGTACGGCGTTCGGCAACTTCGACCAGACCCAGAAGGTGAGCCTCTACCAGGGCCCGACCTTGGTGGCCGAGGCCGAGCGCGACCAGCTCAGCGTGAGCGGTCTGCAGCCGGAGTCGCGACCGTACCGGCTCGTGGTCGACAACACCCGCGGCACCTACCCGAGCCCGTACTCGACCACGACCCGCACGGAGTGGAGCTTCACGTCGGGATCAACCGCCGAGGCGTCGCCACTCTCGCTGATCCAGCTCGATTACGCGATCAGCACCGACGTGACCGGACGAGCCGGCCGCCACGACGACCTGACGATCTCGCCGAAGTGGTCGGTCAGCTCCACGGCCGCCGGGTTGAGCACGCCTTCGCTGGAGATCTCGTACGACGACGGCAAGACGTGGGGGAGGGCAGCGCTTCGCCGTACCGGCGCGGGGTGGACCACCCGGCTCGACGGGCCGCGTGGCGCGACCTTCGTGAGTTTGCGAGCCCACGCCGAGAACGGTTCGGGCGCCGCGGTCGACCAGACCATCACCCGGGCGTTCGGACTGAAGTAGACAGGACGCTGCCGGGCGGAGCCTGAGCTCCGCCCGGCAGCGGCCGGGTCGGATCAGCGATTCGGCTTGCGGTGGTGCGGGGAGAGCATGTCCTCGAGCTGTTCCTCGGTCTCGTCCGCCGAGACGAACAGCAGTTCGTCGTTGAGCTCGAGGGTGCCTTCGGGGTCCGGGCGCAGTACGCGGCCCTCCCGGATGATCGTCACCAGCGCGGTGTCGATCGGCCAGTCGATGTCGCCGACCCGCAGGCCGATCATCGGGGAGTCCTCGGGCAGGGTCAGCTCGACCAGGTTGGCATTGCCCTGCCGGAAGGTGAACAGCCGGACCAGGTCGCCGACCGAGACCGCCTCCTCGACCAGTGCCGACATGATCCGCGGTGTCGACACCGCGACGTCGACGCCCCAGGCCTCGTTGAACATCCACTCGTTGCGCGGGTGGTTGACCCGGGCCACGGTGCGCGGTACGCCGAACTCGGTCTTGGCCAGCAGCGACACGACCAGGTTGGTCTTGTCGTCACCGGTGCTCGCGATCGCCACCTGGCAGCGCTGCAGGGCCGCCTCCTCCAGGGAGGACAGCTCGCAGGCGTCGGCCAGCAGCCACTCGGCCCGCGGTACCGTCTCGGCCTTGATCGCCCGGGGGTCCTTGTCGATCAGCAGCACCTCGTGGCCGTTCTCCAGCAGTTCCGCTGCGATCGATCGCCCGACGTTGCCGGCGCCGGCGATGGCTACCCGCATCACAGCTCCTCAGGCTTGGAACCCAGTTGGGACTCGACCGCCGCGGCCTCGCGCTCCAGCATCACCACGTGGACCAGATCGCCTTCCTGGATCACTGTGTCGGCCTTGGGGATCAGGCCCTCGCCGAGGCGGGTCAGGAACGCGACCCGGGCGCCGGTGGCCCGCTCGATGTCCAGCGCGAGCCGGCCGACCCAGCCGGAGTGCACGTGCACCTCGGCCAGCCGGACGGTGCCGGACGGGTCGCGCCACTCGGGCTCCGAACCGCTCGGCAGCAACCGCCGGATCATCTGGTCGACGGTCCACTTCACCGTGCCGACGGTGGGGATGCCGAGCCGCTGGTAGACCTCGGCCCGGCCCGGGTCGTAGATCCGGGCGACGACGTTGCCGACGCCGAAGTTCTCCCGGGCGACACGCGCGGCCAGGATGTTGGAGTTGTCGCCGTTGGAGACCGCGGCGAACGCCTCGGCCTCCTCGATCCCGGCCTCGGTCAGGACGTCGCGGTCGAACCCCATCCCGGTCACGGTACGACCGGAGAAGTTGGCGCTCAGCCGCCGGAACGAGTCGGCGGACTGGTCGATGACGGCGACCGTGTGGCCGCGTTTCTCCAGCGTCCGGGCCAGGGTCGACCCGACGCGGCCGCAGCCCATGATGACGACGTGCACTCCGTGATCACTCCTTGCCCCGCCTGAGGGCCGCTGGCTCGGTGTCGGCAGGGATAGACGCTACACCGGACCGGGGCTGCCTCTAACATCACCGGTGTGACCCCCGCACTAGGCGACATCGGCAAACGCATCCTGATCGGACGCAAGCTGCGCAGTACGCAGCTCGGCGAGACGCTGCTCCCGAAGAAGATCGCGCTGCCCGTGTTCGCCAGTGACGCGCTGTCGTCGGTCGCCTACGCGCCCGACGAGATCTTCCTGACCCTGTCGCTGGCCGGGCTGGCGGCGTACTCGTTCTCCTGGAAGATCGGCCTGCTGGTCGCCTTCGTGATGCTGGTCGTGGTCGCGTCGTACCGGCAGAACGTGCACGCCTACCCGTCCGGTGGTGGCGACTACGAGGTCGCCACCGTCAACATCGGGCCGACCGCCGGACTGACGGTGGCCAGCGCGCTGATGGTCGACTACGTGCTGACCGTCGCGGTGTCGATCTCGTCCGGCGTCCAGAACGCGAAGTCCGCGCTGCCGTTCCTGGCCGGCCACGAGGTGGCGCTCGCGGTCGGGCTGATCCTGCTGCTCACCGCGCTGAACCTGCGCGGCGTCCGGGAGTCCGGCGCGCTGTTCGCGATCCCGACCTACATCTTCATGGCCGCCATCGTCGGGATGGCGATCTGGGGCGTCATCCGGCTCACCCTGGGCACCCTGCCGATGGCCGAGAGCGCCGGCTTCGAGGTGCGGCCCGAGCCGGGCCACGAGGTGTTCAGCGGGGTCGCGGCGGCGTTCCTGCTGGCGCGCGCGTTCTCGTCGGGCTGCGCGGCGCTGACCGGGGTCGAGGCGATCAGCAACGGCGTACCGGCGTTCCGCAAACCGAAGAGCAAGAACGCCGCCACCACCCTGCTGCTGCTCGGCGCGATCGCGATCACGATGCTGATGAGCATCCTGTACCTCGCGTCGAAGATCCACCTGCGGTTCGCCGAGGACCCGCACGCCCAGCTGTACCGCGACGGGGAGCCGGTCGGTGACTCCTACGTCCAGAAGACCGTGATCGGCCAGATCAGCGACTCGGTCTTCTCCAACTTCCCGCCCGGCTTCTACCTGGTGATCGGCGCGACCATGCTGATCCTGGTGCTGGCGGCCAACACCGCGTTCAACGGCTTCCCGGTACTGGCCTCGATCCTGGCCAAGGACGGCTTCCTGCCCAAGCAGCTGCACACCCGCGGCGACCGGCTGGCCTACAGCAACGGGATCGTGTTGCTGGCGCTGTGCGCGATCGGCCTGATCATCGCCTTCGACGCCGAGGTCACCAAGCTGATCCAGCTCTACATCGTCGGGGTGTTCGTCTCCTTCACGCTCAGCCAGTTCGGCATGATCCGGCACTGGACCCGGCACCTGAAGACCGAGACCGACCCGGCCAAGCGCCACCGGATGGTCCGCTCGAGGGTGATCAACACGGTCGGCCTGTCACTGACCGGCACCGTGCTGGTGATCGTCCTGGTCACCAAGTTCACCCACGGCGCCTACATCGCGATCATCGCGATGGCCGTGCTGTTCGTGATGATGAAGGGCATCCGCAAGCACTACGACACGGTCGGCCGGGAGATGGCGGTGGACGCCAGCGATCAGCTGATGCTGCCGGCCCGGGTGCACTCGATCGTGCTGGTCTCCAAGCTCCACAAGCCGACCCTGCGGGCGCTGGCGTTCGCCAAGGCGGCCCGGCCGTACATGCTCGAAGCGGTCACGGTGGACGTCGACCGGGACGAGTCGGAGCTGCTGCAGGCCGAGTGGGAGGCACGGGACATCCCGGTGCCGCTCAAGCGCCTCGCGTCGCCGTACCGGGAGATCACTCGCCCCATCGTGCAGTACGTTCGAGACATCCGCCGGCAGTCACCGCGGGATGTGGTCATGGTCTACATCCCCGAGTACGTCGTCGGTCACTGGTGGGAGCACATCCTGCACAACCAGAGCGCGCTACGGCTCAAGGGCAGGCTCTTGTTCACACCTGGTGTGATGGTCACGTCGGTTCCTTACCAGCTGGTCTCGTCCCAGGCAGCCGAGGAGCGACAGGACCGGGAAGACCGCGTAGCCGGCCAAGTACGGCGCGGCGCGCGCAAGAGTTCAGGAGACAGGTGACGGCAGAGCAGATCGTCGGGACGCTGCTGGAGCTCGAGGTCGGGCCGGTGGCGCACGGCGGGCACTGTGTCGCGCGCCACGAGGGCCAGGTCGTCTTCGTCCGGCACGCGCTACCAGGGGAACTGGTGCGCGCCCGCGTGACCGAGCAGACCACGAAGTACCTCCGGGCCGACGCGGTGGAGGTGCTGACGCCATCGCCGCAACGGATCGAACCACCCTGCCCGTACGCCGGGCCCGGCCTGTGCGGCGGCTGCGACTTCCAGCACGCCAACATCGTCGAGCAGCGCCGGCTGAAGGCGACAGTCGTGTCGGATACGCTGCGGCGGATCGGCGGCATCGAGCGGGCCATCGTGATGGAGTCGCCCGGCGACGACGGCCTCGGCTGGCGTACCCGGATGCGGTACGCCGTCGTCGACGGCCGGCCCGGCATGTACGCGCACCGCTCCCACGACCTGGTGCAGATCGACAAGTGCCTGATCGCGCATCCGGGCGCCCCGGAGGTGCTGCACGAGCAGTGGCCAGAGGCGTCCTCGGTGAAGGCAGTGGTGTCGTCGGAGGGCAAGACGGCCGTGCTGACCGACGACAACTCGGGTGGCCGGGTTGTAGAGGTCGTACGGAACCGGCGCTTCCGGGTGGAGGCCAACGGCTTCTGGCAGGCCCACCCGGCGGCTCCGGAGACGTTGGTCGACGCAGTACTGGCCGGGTTGGAGCCCCGCGACGGTGAGACCGCACTGGACCTCTACTCCGGAGTGGGGCTGTTCGCGGCCTTCCTGGCGCAGGCGGGGTGCGCAGTACTGGCTGTCGAGGGTAGCAAGGACGCGGTGAAGAACGCCCGGCGGAACCTGCACGACCTGCCGGAAGTGACGCTGGAGGCCGGCGACGTCGCCAAGGTGCTGAACACCGCGGCCGGGCAGGGGCTGGAGTCGGTCGACCTGGTCGTGCTCGACCCGCCGCGGACGGGCGCGGGCAAGGACGTCGTACGGCGGATCGCGGCGCTGTCGCCACGGAAGATCGCGTACGTGGCCTGCGACCCGGCAGCGCTGGCGCGTGACCTGAAGACCTTCGGCGCCCTCGGGTACGGCGTCAGCTCGTTGCGGGCGTTCGACTTGTTCGGGATGACGCATCACATAGAGTGCGTGGCTGTGCTCGAACCGCGACCTGCCTAGGGGCCTGGCTGGGTGAGGTGGTCTCGGGTACCGTTCTGGCCTGGATTCGTCTGGCCGGATCTGTTCGGCAGGAAATTGCCGAACTGGCACTGAGCAGGAGACCCGATGCCGCTCGTCGACCTGGACGACCCGGAGGAGTTGCGCGCTCGCTGGAGCGCCCTCGCCGCGGTCGCCCATGCCACCGGCTTCGACCGCCGGTGGTACGCCGACGAGCACGGCTGGTACCACCAGGACGAGACCGGCAGCGACCTGCGGATGGCCCGGCTCGACGGCGGCCGCGCGGTGCTCTTCGGGTTCCACACGCAGCACACGCAGACCGCCGCGGCGGACCTGCTGGCCGGCGCGCCCGGCTGGATCGGCCAGCCGGAGGTCAAGCGCCGGATGGCGGCAGGCGAGCTGGGGTTCGTCTACGGCAGCTTCAACGGGACCTGGGCGCGTGCGTCGTACCCGGGGGATCCGTGGCAGCCGCTCGACGACGGGTTCCTGCCGATCGGCGAATGGATCACCTCGGACGAGGAAGCCGCCCGAGAGATGATCGAGTGGGCGGCCGAATGGGCCGACTATCTCGGTGGGCTGGACGAGCTGCTGCCAGTCGGCGTGCGGCTGATCCGTACCGCGGCGACTACCGGCGTCACGGCGGAGTCGCTGGGGGAGTTGTTCACCGCGCTCGGGATCGGGCCGCATTCGCCGCAGCAGCCTGATCTCAGCGCGGCGCTGGCCGCCGCGGCCGAGTTCGACGGGAACTCCGTCAGCCAGCCGGTGCCCGAGCCGGCCTCCCCGGCGAGCCCTGGCGGGTTCAGCGCTGATCCTGCCGAGGTCGACGACGAGGACAGCGAGGAAGAGTCCGTCCTCGTCCCGCCCGGCATCAGCCCGTTCACCGGCCAGCCGATCGGTGACGACGACTCCAACCTGATCATCGGCGGCCCCGACCCGTACGCCGGCCGGCACCAGCCCTACGCGGCTGACCCGGAACCCTTCACTCCCGAACCACCGCTCACCACCGAGCCGCCCTTCCGTCCCCACTCACCTTTCGCCCCGGCCCCTGAGTCACCCATCACGCCGGAACCCGCCCCGGACCCGCCGGACGACACCGATAGCGGCGCGGACGCGTACGGCGTAGTGGCCAAGAAGCCCCGGCTGTTCCGTCGCCGCAAGCACGAAGATCCCGCCCCGCGCTCCAACAGTTGGTCCGACGCTGCTCCTTACACCCCCGGGCCTGCGGCTGACCGCTCAGCGCTTGGTCCCGCCGACGCCAACCAGTCGGCGTACCCCGCCGCAGTGCCATACGCCCCGGCTCCTGGTGCCGATGGCTACCCGCGTCCGCCGTATGCGCCGGATGCGGGCACTGACGGCTATCCGCGCCCGCCGTACACGCCAGAGGCCCGGTCGTCGACCGACCCGAGCCACGAGCCCGTACCGGATGCCGGTACTCACCCCGACGCATCGGCCGACCGCCCGCTCCCTGCCGCCGAGCCACCGCGAGTAGGCGGCCCTGTCGACGACGGCGAAGACTTCTACGCCAGCCTCTTCGCCGACGCACCGGCCGCAGCGACGTACGTACCGGACGTCATCCGCAACGCGCCGGATCAGCCGTCCTGGTCAGCCGACGACGCCACCAGCGAGATCGCAGCAGTCCCGGACGAGTCCCTGACCCAGGACACCACAGCCACCCCCGATGCGACCGCGACCACTGACGCCCGCGCAAACCCCGACACCCACGCGAGCACCGCGCATCCCGACTCCGGCGCGAGCACCGCGCGTCCCGACTCCGGCGCGGGCACCGCACATCCCGACTCCGACGCGCGCACCGCGGCTGCCGACGATCACGCGAGCAGCGCGCCTCGCGGTTACGGCGCGAGCACCTCGCCGCCGGGCAACCAGGCGACCACCTCGCCGCCGGGCAACGACGCGAGCACTGCGGCTGCCGACGATCACGCGAGCAGCGAGCCTCGCGGTTACGGCGCGAGCACCTCACCGCCGGGCAACCACGCGACCACCTCCCCACCTGGTGCTCACACCACCGGCTCGTCCGGCGCGGGTACGAGCGTCTCGCCGTTCGCGGACCGTGCGGTCGCCTCGCCGTCCGGCCACGACGTAGATGCGACCGCCGCCTACTTGCCCTTCGACGACACCGGCGTCATCGCTCCCGTCGCCTTCACCGACGCGATCGTGCCGCCTGCCGACAGCGAGGCGCTCACCCCGCCCGCCGACACTGAGGCGCTCACTCCGCCTGTTGACACCGAGGGGCTCACCTCGCCTGTTGACACCGAGGCGCTCACCCCGCCCGCCGACACTGAGGCGCTCGCCCCGCCCGTTGACGCCGACGGGTTCGCCGCGCCCACCGCCGACGCGGTCGCCTCCGACGACGACACCGGCGTGATCCCGCCGATCGCCGACGCGGACACCGGTCCGATCACCCCGCTTCCGGGTGACGCCGCCGACACGTCACCGGGCGCCTACTCCAACCTGGCCAGCGCCCCCTCACCGCCCTCTATCTCGCCCTCAGCCGCATCCGAGTGGCCCGCCGACACCTCCGCAGGACTGGGCGTCGAAGAGGCGCCAGAAGCCCGCCAAAGCCCGCGGCCGTCCGAGGCCCAGCGGGCGCGGCAGCTCGACAAGGCCGAGCAGGCACCGCAGCTCCACCAGGCGTTCGCCCCGCAGCCAGGCGAGGCGACAGCCCGGCCGTTCGACGATGCGATAGTCGGGCAGCCCGACGAGGCGAGAGCGCCGCGGTTCGACGATGCGATAGTCGGGCAGCCCGACGAGGCAAGAGCGCGGCGGTTCGACGAGCCGACAGGCGGGCAGTCAGACGAGGCGACAGCCCGGCAGTTCGATGATGCGGCGGAGAGCCGGTACGCGGGGGACAGCAGCCAGCATCCCGAGCCGACCCAGCCCGGAGACCTCCGCGACGCACACGCGACACCAGGCCCGCTCGACGAGCAGACGCACTACATCGGCGACCCCGCCGACCACTCGGCCCTCTCCCCAGAACTCCAGAACGCGGTCACCAGGTCTCAGCCCGTCTACGAGCCAGACCAGCGCTCGCAGGAGGCCGACGAGTACGAGGCGAACGCTCGCTTCGACAAAAGCGCCGACGGGCAGAACACTCGAGCCGGCGACGAGTCTCCGGAATCGTCCGAGCCGGATGCATGGGTTGAGGATGAGGAGCACCCGGAAACGTCTACCGGTGCTGCAGGACGTCTCCAGACCACCGCAGCCGCCGACGCCGAAGTACCAGCCGAGCCAGAACCAGAACCGAAGCCAGCACTTCCCCGCGCCCTCGCCCAGCGCGACTGGGTAGGCGGCGCCTGGATCAACGGCGTCTGGATCGAGGACGTCGCCGCGTACCTGGAGGCCCAGAACGCCGCCGGCCCCGCCAAGTCCGCCGAAGCAGAAGCACCGACCGAACCCATCACCCAACTGCCGCCGGAGTCACCCGCCGAGCACCCAAGCGACGTCGAAGAGGAATCGCACCGCCCCGCCGACGACCCGCTAACACTCCAGCACGTGCCGGACGCTGACACGCCCGACGACCGTCCGCTGGTGCTCCATGAGGCGCCGGACGCCGCTGCCTCCGACACCAGGGCGCTGACATCCCAGCACGCGCCGGACGCCGACACATCCGACACCGATCCGCTGACGCTTCAGCACGCGCCGGCCGCCGACACCTCTGACATGTCCGACGAGGATGAACCGGCGCTCGGCCACGTGTCGGACGCCGATACGTCCGACACGTATGGCGAGGATCAGCTCACGCCGTGGCACGCGCCGGACGGCGACACCTCCGGTGCGGTTCCGCCGGGCGTCGAACGGGCGCCTGATGCCGACGCCGGTGTGTTCGCCGGAGCTGAGCAGGAGACTTCGGCCGTAGAACAGCTGCCCGACGCTGACGGTTCCGCCGCAGCTGCCGAAGAGCTGCCCGCTGAACATCACGCACTCGGCGTCGAGGCGTACGCGGATCCGGCCGAGCAGCTGCCTCCTGCGGACTACGCACCCAACGGCGACAGAATCGACGCGTCGTCGGAGAGCCTCCAACGGGACGATCCGACTGACGGCGACCCTCGCTCGGAGGACCTGCTCGAAGAGTCACGCGCGAGAGGGTTCGGGGAGTCAGGCGCTCAAGAGGTCGAGTCTGCTGAAGAAGAGCTGAACCAGCCCGATCGCGACTCACCTGCCGGATCGTCCGAGCACGTCGAGGCGCCGGCAGGGGAGCTGACGAGCGTCGTACCGGCTGAGGAGCGCCTGGTGACCGAGTCGGCTACCGGCGACGCCCGGTCGACCGACGACGAGGTTGAACAGCA
Organism: Kribbella sp. CA-293567; assembly: GCF_027627575.1. Lineage (NCBI taxonomy): Bacteria > Bacillati > Actinomycetota > Actinomycetes > Propionibacteriales > Kribbellaceae > Kribbella > Kribbella sp. CA-293567. Next base: position 4,334,938 of record NZ_CP114065.1, on the reverse strand, counting down.
CTCAGCCTCGACCATCCCAGAGGGTCAACCTCAGGTTGAGGATGAGGCGCCTACGGCCGAGATCGCGGCGATCAGCGACGAGGATCTCGAGAACGAGTACTACGCCGGCGGTTCGCCGTTCGCCCCGCAGGCCCGGGACCTCCCGCCGGGCGGCTTCAGCAGTCTCGAACCGCTGGACGACCTCGACTACCGGCTGGGCGACGAAGACTTCCACGACCAGATCATCGGCGAAGCCGACTGGACCGCCGACCAGCTGGGCGACTCTCCGGAACCTGCAGCGACGGAGGTCACCGCACAGTTCGAAGCCGTCCGCGACCTTGATCCGCAACCGGCCGACGGCCCTCGGGCGGATGACCTTCAGGGCGACGACCTCCGCGCCGGGGCAGAGACCGCAGAGTCGGACCAGCCGGCCGATGAGTCTGAAGCTCCGGTTGAGCAGATCGCCCAAGCCGAAGCCGCGGCAGAAACTCGAGCGCCGAGCGTCGACCAACCCGGCGGCCAACCCGACGATCAGCCCAGCGACCAATCCGAGGACCAGCTCACCGAGCGCCCCGAGAAGCTGGTGGTCCCCGACGAGGGTGGCGGCGCGGTCGCCATCCCGGGCCTCGGTGTCGTCGGCAACGACGGTCCTCGCGTGGAGCCGCTGCCGGGGTCGATCGAGGAAGCCATGCGGGCCGAGGTCGAGCGTCCGCGCCCGCGGCCGAAGAAGACCGCGGCCTTCGACGCCCTGCACGACTGGTGTCGCGCCCGCACCAAGGTCGTCCCGTCGGGGTTCACCATCCAGGTGCAGGTGCTCGACCCGGCGTCGCCGAGCTACCGGTTCGACCTGGAGCCGCCGGAGGTCGACGATCCGCAGTACGCCGCTGAGTTGCTCAGCGAGCTCATCGGCGACCTCTGGATCGCGGAGTCGGAGAGCGAGCAGGGTGGCTGGCTGTTCGCGCGGATCGACGTGGCCGGCCGGACGATGCGGATCGACCGCTGGTACGACAGCGTGCCCGACTGGTGGGACAACCCGATCGAGTCGCGGCTCGACGTCCACGGGCTGGTCCGGCGGCTGAACGGGCGCGGTCCGGACTGGCAACCGTCGTACCTGGAGAAGTTGTACACGACCGCGAGATAGCGTTGTCCGCATGTTGCTCCGGATCTTCACCGAACCCCAGCAAGGCGCCACGTACGACGTCCAGCTGGCGGTCGCCCGCCGGACGGAGGAGTGCGGGTTCGACGCGTTCTTCCGCTCCGACCATTACCTCGTGATGGGTGACGGCGACGGCCTGCCCGGTCCGACCGACGCGTGGATCTCGCTGGCCGGCCTGGCCCGCGAGACCAGCCGGATCAAGCTCGGCACGCTGGTCAGCCCGGCCACCTTCCGCCACCCCGGCGTGCTGGCGATCACGGTCGCGCAGGTCGACCAGATGAGCGGCGGACGCGCGGAGCTCGGGCTCGGCGCGGGCTGGTTCGAGGCGGAGCACGCGGCGTACGGGCTGGACTTCCCGGACACGCCCGGACGCTTCGACCTGCTGGCCGAGCAACTCGAGGTGATCACCGGGCTGTGGGACACGCCGGTCGGCGAGAAGTACGACTTCGACGGCGAGCACTACCAGCTGAAGGACTCCCCGGCGCTGCCGAAGCCGGTCCAGCAGCCGCACCCGCCGATCATCATCGGCGGCGCAGGCAAGAAGCGCACGCCTGCTCTCACCGCGATGTACGCCGCCGAGTTCAACGCCGGCTTCAAGTCGGTCGAGGACACCAAGGTTCTGTTCGACCGGGTGCGCAAAGCCTGCGAGGCGATCGACCGCGCCCCCGACACGCTCGCCTTGTCCGCGGCCCACCGCGTGGTGGTCGGCAAGGACGACGCCGAGGTGAAGCGCCGCGCCCACGCCGCCGGCTGGACCCTGGACGAACTGCAGGCCCACGGCGTCGGCGGTACGCCGAACCAGGTGGTCGACCAGCTGGCCCGTTTCGCCGAGCTCGGCACCCAGCGCTTCTACCTCCAGATCATGGACCTCACCGACCTCGACCACCTCGACCTGATCGCCTCCGACGTCCTGCCCCAGCTCTCCTGAGCCGAGTTATTCCGAGTTATGCTACCTAAGTCGGAATAACTCCGGCGTTATTCCGACTTAGGCGGCAGGATGACCACGGAAGCGAGCTGGCCTCCCCACTTACCGGAGGTGCGGCCCTGGCGGCAGTTGCACCGTGGCGGCCTGATGGAGGATCGCAAGCTGGCCGAGGTCGTCACCCTGCGGCCACCGCTGATCGCGGATCTGCCGGTCCGGTTGGCATCGTCGGTGCAGGCAGCGGCAGAGGACTGTATCCGGGAGATCTCCGCACTGGATCACTCACACGGTCCACACCTCAAGGGCCTCGAGACGCTGTTGCTGCGCACGGAATCCGTCGCTTCGTCGAAGATCGAGCGGATCGAGGCTTCCGTGAACGACTTCGCTCGTGCCCTGCACGGAATCCGCTCCAACGCTTCCGCCACGTCCATGGTCGCGGCCACGGCGGCGCTGGTGACGATGATCAACTCCGTCGAGGCCGGCGGGGACATCGAGGTCCAGCACCTGCTGACGGCGCACCGGGCGTTGATGGCCGAGGATGAACACGAGCGTGCCTACGCGGGTCGCCTACGGGACATGCAGAACTGGATCGGCGGTAGCGACCACTCGCCCCGTACCGCGTTGTTCGTGCCGCCGGCCGCCGAGACGGTCGTCGGCTATCTCGAGGATCTGGTCACGTTCGCCAACCGGACCGACCTTCCGGTGCTCGCTCAGGCGGCCGTGGCGCATGCACAGTTCGAGTCGATCCACCCGTTCACCGACGGCAACGGCCGCATCGGGCGCGCGCTGATCAACGCAGTACTCCGTCGCCGCGGCGCCACTCGCCAAGTGGTCGTGCCGTTGGCGTCGGCGCTCGTGGCCCGGCGCGACGAGTACTTCGGACTGCTGACCGCCTACCGGACGGGCCGGATCGAGCCGATCATCCTCGCCTTCTCGAAGGCGGCGACTGCCGCGGCCCGGGAGTCTCAGGTGACCGCGCGGCGCATCTTGGAGATGCCCGAGCTCTGGCAGATGGCTGTCGGCGGGCGCCGGGGAAGCGCGGTGGCTCGATTGCTGGACGGGCTGGTGGCTGCACCGGTTTTCTCTGCTGAGGAAGCGGCTGAAGCGATCGGCGGTCCGTTGAGCAGTGTCTACTCGGCCATCGAGCGGCTGCACGGAGCCGGTGTCATCCGTCCGCTCACCAACCGGGTTCGCAACCAGGTTTGGGGGGTGTCCGACGTGCTCGACGAGGTGGAGGCTCTCGGTGCCCGGATTGCGGCCGCCGCCGTGAACTGACTCTTTTCGCCGACGTTCGGTGATCGCGGAAGTGGCTCGATGTCGTGTATCTTGATGTCGAGAGAGTTTGATGCCCGGGAGTTAGGGCAGCCTGACCTGCTGGGCGTGTGGGGGAGTCGGCAGGATGGGGTCAGCGGATACAGGACCGGATAGAGGAGCAGGTTGATGGCCAGCGTCGACAGCTTCGGTGCCAAGGGTGCACTCGAGGTCAACGGAACGTCGTACGAGATCTTCAGGTTGGCGGGTATCGAGGGCGCTGAGACGCTGCCGTACTCGCTCAAGGTGCTGCTCGAGAACCTGCTGCGCACCGAGGACGGCGCGAACATCACCGCCGAGCACATCAGCAAGCTCGGCAACTGGGACGCGAACGCGGCGCCGGACACCGAGATCCAGTTCACCCCCGCCCGGGTGATCATGCAGGACTTCACCGGGGTGCCGTGTGTCGTCGACCTGGCCACCATGCGGGAGGCCGTCGCCGAGCTCGGGGGCGACCCGACCAAGATCAACCCGCTGGCGCCCGCCGAGCTGGTGATCGACCACTCCGTCATCATCGACGTCTTCGGCCGGCAGGACGCCTTCGAGCGCAACGTCGAGCTGGAGTACGGGCGCAACAAGGAGCGGTACCAGTTCCTGCGCTGGGGCCAGTCGGCCTTCGACGAGTTCAAGGTCGTCCCGCCGGGCACCGGCATCGTGCACCAGGTCAACATCGAGCACCTGGCCCGCACGGTGATGGTCCGCAACGGACAGGCGTACCCCGACACCTGTGTCGGCACCGACTCGCACACCACGATGGTCAACGGCCTCGGCGTGCTCGGCTGGGGCGTCGGCGGCATCGAGGCCGAGGCCGCGATGCTCGGCCAGCCGGTGAGCATGCTGATCCCGAAGGTCGTCGGCTTCAAGCTGACCGGCTCGGTACCGGCCGGCGCGACCGCGACCGACGTCGTGCTGACCATCACCCAGATGCTGCGCAAGCACGGCGTGGTCGGCAAGTTCGTCGAGTTCTACGGCGACGGCGTCACCGCGGTGCCGCTGGCCAACCGCGCCACCATCGGCAACATGAGCCCCGAGTTCGGCTCCACCTGCGCGATCTTCCCGATCGACGAGGTCACCCTGGAGTACCTGCGCCTGACCGGTCGCGGCGACGACGAGGTCGCCCTCGTCGAGGCCTACGCCAAGGAGCAGGGCCTGTGGCACAACGCCGAGATCGAGCCGCGCTTCTCGGAGTACCTCGAGCTCGACCTGTCCACCGTGGTGCCGTCGATCGCCGGCCCGAAGCGCCCGCAGGACCGGGTCGCGCTGAGCGAGGCCAAGGAAGGCTTCCGCGGCGCCCTGGCCGACTACGTGCCGGAGGAGGACAAGGTCGGTCAGACCGCGTCGGAGGCCGTCCCGTCGCTCGCCGACGAGAGTGTGGTCGAGTCGTTCCCGGCCAGTGACCCGCCGGCCAACGGCCGCAACCACGCCGAGGAGGCGCAGCCGCACGCGCCGCACCCGGCCGACGGCCGCCCGGTGAAGAAGACCAAGATCAGCCTGAACGGCCAGGAGATCGAGCTCGACCACGGCCACGTCGTGATCGCCAGCATCACCTCCTGCACCAACACCTCGAACCCGTCGGTGATGCTGGCCGCCGCGTTGCTGGCCAAGAAGGCCGTCGACAAGGGCCTGACCAGCAAGCCGTGGGTGAAGACCTCGCTGGCGCCGGGCTCGAAGGTGGTCACCGACTACTACGACAAGGCCGGCGTCACGCCGTACCTCGAGAAGCTCGGGTTCCACCTGGTCGGCTACGGCTGCACCACCTGCATCGGCAACTCGGGCCCGCTGCCCGAGGAGGTCTCGGCCGGGGTCCAGGAAGCTGACCTCGCGGTCGTCTCGGTGCTGTCCGGCAACCGCAACTTCGAGGGCCGGATCAACCCGGACGTGAAGATGAACTACCTGGCCTCGCCGCCGCTGGTGATCGCCTACGCGCTGGCCGGCACGATGGACTTCGACTTCGAGACCGACGCGCTGGGTCAGGACACGGACGGCAACGACGTGTTCCTGAAGGACATCTGGCCGACCGCCGACGAGGTCGAGCAGGTGATCGCCACGTCGATCAACCGGGAGATGTTCACCAAGGACTACGCCGATGTCTTCGCCGGTGACGAGCGCTGGCAGTCGCTGCCGACGCCCGAGGGCAAGACGTTCGACTGGGATCCCGAGTCGACCTACGTGCGCAAGCCCCCGTACTTCGACGGGATGGCCAAGGAGCCGTCGCCGGTCACCGACATCACCGGTGCCCGGGTGCTGGCCAAGCTGGGCGACTCGGTCACCACCGACCACATCTCCCCGGCCGGCTCGATCAAGGCGGACGGCCCGGCCGGCAAGTACCTGGCCGAGCACGGGGTCGACCGCAAGGACTACAACTCCTACGGTTCCCGCCGCGGCAACCACGAGGTGATGATCCGGGGCACGTTCGCCAACATCCGGCTGCGCAACCAGATCGCACCGGGCACCGAGGGCGGCTTCACCCGCGACTTCACCAAGGACGACGCGCCCGTCACGTCGATCTACGAGGCCTCCGAGGCGTACCTCGCCGCCGGGACGCCGCTGGTCATCCTGGCCGGCAAGGAGTACGGCTCGGGCTCGTCGCGCGACTGGGCCGCGAAGGGTACGGCGCTGCTCGGCGCGAAGGCCGTCATCACCGAGTCCTTCGAGCGCATCCACCGATCGAACCTGATCGGCATGGGCGTGCTGCCGCTGCAGTACCCGGAGGGCGAGAACGCGGAGTCCCTCGGCCTGACCGGCGAGGAGACCTTCGACATCACCGGCGTCACCGCGCTGAACGACGGCACGGTCCCGCGCACGGTGCACGTCAAGGTCACCGGCACCGACGGCTCGGTCAAGGAGTTCGACGCCGTGGTCCGGATCGACACCCCCGGCGAGGCGGACTACTACCGCAACGGCGGCATCCTGCAGTACGTGCTGCGCTCCTTGATCGCGAACTGATCGGGATCCCGGCCTGACCTGAGCACCACCGGTACGGCGTACTGCGGGCTGACGCTCGCGGTCCGCCGTACCGGTTCGTTCGGAGCCGTTCACCGGCCCGGTCGCCGGCCGTAATACAGTCCTGGTTAGCTGTCGATGCGCCGGCCGGGCGGGCCGAGCCTCATTCCGGGGGGAAATAGTGCGTTACCCAGTGCTCTTGCTCGCGGCGGTGCTCTCGGTCGCGGGGTGCGCGGCCGGGGAGCCGACCACCTACGGACCGACCACCGCCGGGCCGACCGTGCGGCCGAAGACCTCCGCGCCGGTGCCCGAGGACACGCTGCCGGCGATCGAGGAGGAGACCGAGGCGCCGCCCAAGCCGCTGTGCGAGATGTTCACGACGGCGGAGATCAGCGCGACGCTCGGGTTGCCGGTGCGCAAGGCCGTGATGAGCAAGGGCGGCGGCTACGTCACCTGCACCTGGGCGACGGTGAAGCCGGTGGACGGGCCGGGCGCGGTCAGCATCACCCGCGGTGACGGCGCGCTCTATCCGGCGTACTCGCAGAAGGTCATCGCCGAGGCCAAGGCGAAGAAGGCGCGCGGCCGCAAACTGCTCGAGGGGGTCGGCGACCAGGGCTTCGCGATCGGAGCGTCGGTCAGTGGCGTGCCGATCTGGTACGCCGTGGTCGAGCACGCCGGTGTGCTGACCGGCGTGCAGACCTCCGGTGCGGGCAGCAAGGCCAGCGTGGGCACGATCAAGGAGTTCATGATCGAGGTGCTGGCGCGGGGCTGAGAACTGCCGGCGGGATGCGCTTGACTGTCCGGTATGGCGGAGCGGGAACATCCACGCGAGGTGGTCCGCGCGGCCTGCACGCGATACGGCGAGGACGCGGTGATCGACTGGTGCGTCGCGTTCCTGACCGGCGAGATCTCGGGGGAGGACGCCTTCGGGGCTGACCTGCCGAAGTTGGTGGCGATCACCGGGTCGGAGAATCCAGGCGGCTGGGCCAGGCCGGTCGACCCGGTGAACTTCTACTGGATCCGGGTCTGGGCGGCGCGAGTCTTTCTGTACGTCTGGCGTGATGACGTGGTCGACGCGTTGCTCTCGGTGGCCGGCGACCCGGCGTGGCGAGTGCGTGAACACGTGGCCCGGATCGCCGCTCACCGCGAGCTGGGTCAGTTGGTGGATGCGCTGCTGCCGATGCTGGAGCACGAGCTACCTCGCGTCCGCGCGGCCGCAGTACGGGCTGTGGGGGCGGCGGGGGAGTACGAGCATGTTGCGGCGCTGGAGGTGGTGCGTGACGACCCGGATGACGCAGTACGGGTGGCGGTGGACCGAGCGCTTGAGCGGTTGACCCGACGCCTCGACCGAGAACTGCAGTAGACAGAACTTGCGCTGGACGTGTCGTGGCGGATCCGGTGAGGACCCGCCACGACACGTTGGGCTACCGGCCCAACAGGTTGAGCTTCTCCAGTAGCAGGGTCTGCTGCCGGATCTGGGTGTTGGTGGATGCTGGATTGAGCCGGATGGCTTCGGCCTTGGCCAGGACGGCGCCGAAGGTGCTGTCGAGGCGGAGGTCGAGGTTGGTGTCGACCCGGGTGGTGAGGTCGAAGGAGCCGTCGGCGAAGTTCAGCCAGGCGGTGAGGGCCTGACGGTCGAACTCGGCCTTCGGGTTCAGCAGTTGGAGGCTCAGCACGTTGTTCGCCTTGGCCATCGTGGAGACGTCCTTGGCCTCCGAGAACAGCGGACTCATGTGCTGGACCACCTGCAGATAGCAGTTCACCGTGCTCACCGGTAGATCGATCGGCGGGAGCCGAAGCCCGGAACGGGTCTGCAGGAACCACAAGGGCGCGATGCGGGTCAGCTTCGCGTTGCCGGTCACCACGACCTTCGCCGAGTCGGCCCCTGCTCCACCGTCGTCGTCGCCGGCACCGAAAGCCACGTCGTAGTTGCACGCCGACCCGAAGACATGCGACTGGCTGTCAGTCACGTCGCGCGGCTGCAAGCTCGGACTCGGCGCCGGGTCCGCGCCGGGCGGGTTGACCGGATAACTCGTCGTCACGTCTGGCGTAGGCGACCCGTCACCCCAGCTCCAACTCAGCGTCAGGTCGTCGCTGCCCGGGTCGGTCGACCGCGCCTTGAAGCTCACCGGCTGTCCACTGTGCGCGATGAACGTCGGTACGCCGTTCACCACCGTCGCGCCGCTCTCGTCGATCGCGGCCGTCGGCGCGACGTTCGTGACCTGCAGCGGGAACGATGCGGTCCCGCTGCCCCCGTCGTCGTCGCTGACCGTCAGACCGACTGTGAACGACCCGTTGTCGCCATAGGCCCGCGAACCGGTCACCGCACCCTGATCGGCCGGCGCGCCGTCGTTGGTGAGCATCAACGCTCCCGAAGTCGGAGCACCGAAGCCCCACGAGATCTCCGACGAGTACGTGTCACCCCAGCCCGGATCGACGAACGATCCCTTCGTCGCCAGCACGGACCCCTCGGTGATCGTCTTGACCTGCGCCGGATCGATCGTCACGGCCGGCGCGACATTGCTCACCTGTACTGCGAACGACGCGGAACTCGTCCCGCCGTCGTCGTCGGTCACGGTCACCTTCACTGTGTACGAGCCGTTGTCCGCATAGACGTGGTTGCCCACGATCTGTCCCAGATCCGTCGGCGGCCCCTGCGTCGTGACTCCGGCGGCCGGCGTGCTCGTCGTACCGTCGCCCCACTCGACCGAAGCGCTGTAGGTATCGGCCCACCCCGGATCCGAGAAGCGTGCCTTCACCGCGAAGTCGGTGCCCTCGGCAACCGTCGTCAGCTGTCCGGCGTCGATGCCGATGCTCGGGGCGACATTCGCCACGGCCACCTGGAAGGTGACCGTCGCGGTCTCGCCCTTGTCGTCGGTGACCGTGATCGCCACGGCACCGCTCTGAGCAGGCCCATCGTTGGTGCCGAGACTCCAGGACCAGCGGCCGCCGCCCACATCGGTCACCACCCCACGCGACGCGGCCAGTGTCACCGGCCGCCCCTCGGGATCTCCGAAGCCGCCCGCGTTGGTCGCGGCCGAGCCTTCGTCGACGTTGACCGCTGCCTGGTCGACGCCGACCGACGGCGAGTTGTTGCCTTCCTGCAGCGCCCCGAGCAGATCGATGCGCGGCGTCGTCACGTTCGCCGTCGGGCTCGTCGCGTAGGTGATGTCGACGCCTGAGTCACGCAGATATCCGAGCAGGGTCGCCGCTGTCGCCGCCGGATAGGCGTGACGCAGTGCGGCGATCGCTCCGGCGACATGGGGAGCGGCCATCGAGGTGCCCTGGAGATTGGCCCAGGCGTCGTCCGGTACGGCCGAGTCGATCGACGTACCGGGGGCGAACACGTCCAGCAGCGAGCCGCGGTTCGAGTAGCCCGCCGGGGTGTCGACATCGTTCCCGCTGCCGTTCGCGCCGATCGCGCCGACAGTCACGGCGGTGGAGACGCAGGCGGGCTCGCCGACTCCGGCCGGGTGGGACTCGTTGCCGGACGAGATCGTGGTCGTGATGCCCACCGAGAGCAGCAGGTCGATCGACGCCTTGGCCGAACTGCCGTCGCAGGCCGTCGTGTTGTTGCTGTCGTCGCCACCGCTGAGGTTGGCCGAGGCGATGCTGAAGGAGTTGCGCAGGTCGTAGACGCGCTGCATACCGGCGATGAAGTCCGAGGTGAAGAACTGCACACACGGCGGACTGCCGTCACAGCCGTTGTTGACGCGGTGGTAGATCTGGATCGCGATGATGTTCGCGCCCGGTGCCACTCCGTTGCCCGGAGCACCCGTCACGCCGGTTCCACCACCGGCCGCGATGCCCGCGACGTGGCTGCCGTGGCGGCAGATGTTGGCGGTCCCGTTGAGGCACTGCGCGGTCTCGGCGTCGGCCGCCCCCGCGCCGGTCTGGGCCGCCGTACCGTCCGGGCAGAGCGACGCCTGGTTGGCCGCGTCGCTCACGCTCGAGTAGCACGCTTCGGAGACGATCCGGCCGGCGAAGTACGGATGGTCCCGGTCGATTCCGGTGTCGAGGATCGCGACCGTCTGGCCCGCTCCGGTGAAGCCCAGTTGCTGCACCCGGTCGGCCCGGATGAACGGGAGACTCGAAGCCAGCGACGGCGAACCGACCTTGTCCTCGTGGATCGCGACGACGTTCGGGTCGGCCGCCAGTTCCTCGAGCGCCTTCTGGTCCGCGTCGAGCGCGACCAGCGGGAAGGAACGGTAGGTCCGGTTGACCTCCGTGGTGCCCTCGTCGACGTTGTCGAGCACGGTCTGTTGGTCGCCGAGCTGGTCGACCTGGACGATCACCCGGACCGTGCCCTCCTGGCCGGCCTCGTCGATGAGCCGCTGCTCGGTGGGATTCGGCGTCGGATCCGGTCCGGCCTGCGCCGGTTGCTGGACGGCCGTCGCCGCCAGCATCACCAGAGCCGCGGCTCCGGCAGTGAACAGTCTTCGAGATCGCATGGTTGGTCCCCCCATGGGTGCAGAGCTTCGGATCTCCACATCCTGGGCGGCCGCCTTCAGAAAGCCTTAAAGCCCGCTTTCGTCAATCACTGTCATCCATTGGTCACCTGAAGGTCAATCACTGGCCGCTCGGGCGGGGAAACGTCGCGGCATGGAGACCTCCCGTAGATCCGTCCTGAAAGCCGGCCTGGCTTCCTCCGCGGCCGTCGCCGGCCTCGCCGGTCTGACCACCGCCACCACCGCTGCCGCCACCCCGATCCCGCAGGACCCCTTCACGCTCGGCGTCGCCAGCGGCGATCCATGGCCCGACGGTTTCGTGCTCTGGACCAGGCTCGCGATCGACCCGCTCGCCGAGAACGGGCTCGGCGGCATGCCGACTCGCCCGTACCCGGTGCAGTGGCAGGTGGCGAGCGACCCACGGTTCCACCACGTCGTGCGCTCGGGGGTGGCGGTCGCCCGCCCCGAGCACGCGCACTCGATCCACGTGACCATCGACGGACTGCGCCCGGGCCGCGAGTACTGGTACCGCTTCCGTGTCGACGGCCGCGTCTCGCGGACCGGGCGGGCGCTCACCGCACCGGCCCGGGGAACGACGCCCCGTGAGCTGGCGATGTCGTTCGTGTCCTGCTCGCAGTTCGAGCACGGCTGGTTCACGGCGTACCGGCGGCTGGCCGAGGACCGGCCCGATCTGGTGCTGCACCTGGGCGACTACCAGTACGAGTACACCAAGAACACCTATGTCGCCCCAGGCGGCAACGTGCGCGACCACGACGGACCGGAGACCACGACCCTGGCCTCGTACCGGCAGCGGCACGCGCAGTACAAGAGCGATCTCGACCTGCAGGCCGCGCATGCCGTCGCGCCGTGGCTGGTGGTCTGGGACGACCACGAGGTCGACAACAACTGGGCCGACGAGATCCCGGAGAAGCCGGAGGACGGGTTCCTGGAGCGCCGGGCCGCCGCGTTCCAGGCCTACTACGAGAACATGCCGCTGCGGGCGACCTCGAAGCCGCGGGGGATCGACATGCAGCTCTACCGCCGGGTGAAGTGGGGGGAGTTGGCAACCTTCCACATGCTCGACACCCGGCAGTACCGCGATGACCAGGGCTGCGGCGACGGGTACAAGGACTGCCCGGCGGCGGTCGACCCGAAGCGGTCGATCACGGGTGCGCGGCAGGAGAAGTGGCTGATCGACGGGTTCCGCCGATCGGAGGCCCGCTGGGACGTGCTCGGCCAGCAGGTGTTCTTCGCCCAGCGCGACAACACCGAGGGGCCGGTGAAGCTGACCTCGATGGATGCCTGGGACGGCTACGTCGCCTCACGGGACCGGATCACCCGGGGCTGGGTCGACGCGCGGGTGCGGAACGCCGTCGTCCTGACCGGTGACGTGCACGCGCACTGGGCGTCCGACCTGAAGCTCGACTACGACGACCCGACCTCGCGGACGGTCGGCTCGGAACTGGTCTGCTCCTCGATCACCACCGGCGGCAACGGTGCCGACTCGGCCTCGGGCGCGCACCCGTGGCTTCGCTGGAACCCGCACCTGCGGTTCCAGAACAACCTGCGCGGCTACGTCAACACGACCATCACCCGGGAGTCGATGGTCGCGGACTTCCGCTGCGTCCGCGCCGTCCAGAGCAAGGGCGCCGACGTCTTCACCCGCGCGCAGTTCACGATCGAGGACCGCCACCCCGGTCTGCAGCAGACCGGCGACACCCCGCAGGCCGCGGCCTTCCGTACCGCTGCCGCCGGCCCGGACACCATCGCCTGGGAGACCCAGCGCCCGTAGGGCAGGGGCAGGCTCCGGAGCTCATTCGGTGAGGGTGCTCCGGAGCCTTTCCGCGTACTGCGCTGCCTCGGCGTCGTCGGCGTACTTGGTGCGCGGCCAGAAGAAGCCGCGCAGACCGTCGCCCTTGGTGCGGGGTACGACGTGGACGTGCAGGTGCGGAACCGACTGTGAGACCACGTTGTTGATGGCAACGAACGACCCCTGGGCGTCGTACGCCGTCCGGACGGCCGCCGCGACCGAGCGAGCCGCGCCGAACAGTGGCACCGAGAGCTCGTCCGGCAACTCGACCAGCGTCGGGACGTGCTCCCGCGGTACCAGCAGCGTGTGGCCCTTGAACACCGGCCTGATGTCCAGGAAGCCGAGCACCTCAGGGGTGTCGTAGACGACGTGCGCCGGCGTCGTACCGGCGATGATCGAGCAGAACAGACAGTCCGCCATCAGCCCAGCTTCTCGTCGACGAAGCACCAGCGCCAGGATTCGCCCGGCTCGAAGCTGCGCATCACCGGGTGCCGGGTCCGGTCGAAGTGCAGGTCCGCGTGCCGCCCGATCGACGAGTCGCAGCAGCCGACGTGACCGCAGCCCAGACACAACCGCAGGTGCACCCAGGTGGCGCCCTCGGCGAGGCACTCTTCGCAGCCCTCGGGCGTCGTCGGCGTGATCACGCAAGGCGCCGAGGCCAGGTGCTCGCACTCGGCGGCCGGCGTCGGGGGAGCGACCAGGTTCTCCGACTGCCCACCGACGTCGTCGGCCTCGACCCGGTCGAGGATCGACTCCTCGATGTCGAGCTGGATCTGGGCGCGCTGCAGCACCTCGTCGGCGACCAGCCCTTCGTCGCGGACCTTGAGGATGTGGGCTCGCTCGGTCTTGAGCATCGCCATCCGCAGCCGGCGGTAGGCCTCGCTCGGCGTCTCCAGATCCGTCTCGGGCCGGCCGAGCCGCTCCCAGGCAGCGAGTGCCCGCGACTCGCCGCGCTGACGCAGCAGGGCGATGACCTCCGGCGGATCGTCCGGCGTGACCAGTTCGCTGAGCTTCATCTCGGCGGCCCGGTGAGCGCCTTGCAGTACGGCGGCCTCCTGCAGTGCGTCCTCTGCCGGGTCGGGACCGGGCAGGCGCAGCCGGCGTACGAGCCAGGGCAGGGTCGATCCCTGCAGCAGCAGGGTTCCGGCGGTCACGACGAGGGCGATGAAGACCAGTACTTCGCGGTGCGGGGTGTCGTCGGGCAGGACGAAGACGGCTGCCAGCGTGACCACCCCACGCATGCCGGCCCACGAGACGACGATCAGGGCCTGCACGGAGACCGGGCCCGGCCTCGACCGGCCGAGGATGCGCCGGGACAGGTAGGTGACCGGGAACAGCCAGATCGGGCGGAGCAGCACGGTGGCCAGGAAGACACCGATCGTGGCGAGCGCGATGGTCCAGCCGGACAGCGGGCTCTCCGAGAGGTCGTCGAGGATCCACCGGGTCTGCAGGCCGATCAGCAGGAAGACGGTGTTCTCGAGCAGGAACTGGAAGGTGCGCCAGTTGGTCCGCTCGGACATCCGCGAGGCCGCGGACTGGATGATCGGCGCCTTGTGACCGAGCAGCAGGCCGGTGACCACCACCGCGAGCACCCCGGAGGCGTGCACGTAGTGGTTCTCGGCGGCGACGTACGCGATGAAGGGCGCGGTCAGGCTGAGGGTCGTGTCCAGCACCGGGTCGGTGAAGCGCTTGCGGACCTTGGCCAGCACGATCGCGACGACCAGGCCGATCAGTACGCCGCCCCCGGCGGCGCGGAGGAAGTCGAGGCTGACGTGCAGGAAGGTCGGCGTGATCAGGGCGGCGGCGATCGCCGTCCGGAGGCAGACCAGCGCGGTGGCGTCGTTGACCAGGCTCTCGCCCTCGAGGATCGTGACGACCCGGCGGGGGAGGCCGACCTTCCTGGCGATCGCGGTGGCCGCGACCGCGTCGGGCGGTGCGACGACGGCGCCGATCGCGAACGCCGCCCACAGGGGAAGCGGCTCCTGGCCCGAGCCGACCATGCCTTCGCCGAGCAGCCAGTACGCGACCAGTCCGACGCCGACCGTGGTGAAGGCGACCAGGCCGATCGACAGCAAGCCGATCGACCGGCGGTGCTTGCGGAAGTCGACGAGGCTGGTCTTGATCGCCGCGGAGTACAGCAGCGGCGGCAGGAAGCCGACCAGGACGACCTCATGGGACAGCTCGACCCGCGGCACGAACGGCAGGTACGACGCGGCGACGCCGATGACGACGAGTAAGAGGGGAGCCGAGATCCCGATTCGCCGGGCGAGCGCGGCACCAGCCGCGACCACGGCGACGAGAGCAACGATCTCGATCGCGATATCCACCGGCACAGTGTCGCAGGCCGCGTGTGCTGTTGCCGCGCGGTTCGCCCACAGCGGAGTACGCGCCCTGTTGCCGGCAGTTCGGATCGTTTACCTTGTGCGCATCGAGTCCGCCCGCTCACTGGGGGTCACATGTACCGCCGCATCACCGTCAGCCTGGCGACCGTCGCCGCCCTCGTCACCCCGGTCTGGCTGCCGTCCGCCGCGACGGCGGCCGACAGCGTGACCACCACCAACGCGTGTGTGGACAGCGTGCCGGAGCCCGGTACGGCGACGCCGGTGCGGATCTGTTACTCGCTCTTCCAGCCGGCCGCTGCCTCCCGGGCCCGAACCGTGCCGCTGATCTTCCACAGCCACGGCTGGGGTGGCAGCCGGACCAAGGACGCTGCCGCGTTCAAGTCCTACCTCGACGCCGGGTACGGCGTGCTGAGCTTCGACCAGCGTAGCTTCGGCGAGTCGACCGGTGTCGCGCACGTGATGAACCCGGAGCTCGAAGGCCGCGACGTGATCAAGCTGGTCGACCTCGTCGCCGGCCTCGGCTGGGTGACGAAGCAACGGCCGGGCGATCCGCTGATCGGCGCGATCGGGGGTTCGTACGGCGGTGGCTACCAGTTCGCGGGGGCCTTCACGGAGCTGCGTGACAAGGGGCGTACCCGCTTCGACGCGTTGGCGCCGGAGATCACCTGGTGGGACCTGAAGCAGAGCCTGGCACCTTCGGAGGCCGCCCGGACGCTGTGGCTGTCGATCCTCTTCGCGGGTGGCGGCAAGAACCTTCCGCCGGCCGTCTCCGCGGGCTTCGTCGCGCTGATCACCACCGGGCACTGGCCTCGCGGTCAGGCCGGGCGTGACCTGGACGCGTTCTTCGCCAAGAACGGCCCGGCCTGGCACGTGAAGCACGGGCGCAAGCTCGACGTTCCGGTGCTGATCGGCCAGGGCCTGTCGGACAACCTGTTCAACCTCAACCAGGGCCTGCAGAACTTCGACCGGGCACTCACCGGACGCGCCCGGGCCAAGTCGCTGTTCGTCGGCTACAACGCCGGGCACACGTTGCCGAGCGTGCTGCCGCCCGGCTTCGTGACACCGGGGGACCCGTGCTCGATCGCACTCGGGTCGGCCTCCTTCGGTGCTCTCGCGCAGCGGTTCCTGGCGCTCAACCTGAAGCACGAGAAGACCGGGCTGGGCGGCTTCGGCAAGTACCACCTGGCCACCGCCGATGGTCGTTGCCTGACGCAACGAAGCCTAGCGCCGAACACGCAGTACCGGCTGGGGCGGATCAGCAGCGCGACCACGGTGCTGGCGAAGGGGCCGATCACCGTCGCGGGGGTTCCGCAGCTCAAGGCGAAGGTCAGCAGCTCGCTGCCGAACGCGGCTGCTTTCTTCGCGCTCAGTGTGGGCACGTCGCCGCTGGATGCGAAGGTCGTGCAGAACAACACGATGCCGTTGCGGGAGCAGCGCCCGGTGCGCGGAGCCCGCAGGACCGTCGACCTCCCTGGAATCGCGGTCGACGTACCGGCGGGGAAGACGTTGTACCTGACGGTGTCGCCGGTCGCCGACATGTTCGCCGGTCAGAACGGAACCATCCCGAGCACGCTACGCCTGACCGACGTGTCGCTCCGGCTGCACCGGGTGCGCTAGCGGACCTTGTCGAGGTACGTCTTGAAGACCGTCAGGAACGGCTCCTCGGAGGCGACCGCCGTCACCAGCCAGTCGGCGGTCGCCTGAGCCTGCTCGATCACGTCGGCGGGGTAGCCGTACTTGACCTGGTGCTCGGCGAACTCGTCCTCGTCGTCGACCAAGACCGTGCCGTCGCGTTTGCGGATCACGTCGAGGTCCAGGTCGATCATCGTGACCTGGTCGTCGCCGAACTCGACCGGGGTGGTGACGTCGACGTAGATCTCGGTGGAGCGCGGTTCGTCGTTGAAGATCGCGGTGAACCAGCGATCCCGCGGGAACAGCTGGACATGGGCCTGCTCGTGCTTCAGTTCCGGCTCGTCGCCGCGCTGGGAGACCGAGTCCCGCGGCGCGCCGAGCCAGACGCCGTACTGGTCCTCACCCAGGTACTGCATCCATTGGTGCCAGTGGAGCTTCTCGTCGTACTTGCGATAAACCACCCGGACGTTCCGCATGCCGTCACCGTACCGGCGGTTGCGGTCAGCGCGCGGACCGATCCCGTGGCCTGTGGATATCCTGCCTGTCATGCGGCGGATGCTGGTCACGGGCGGGGCAGGGTTCATCGGCTCGAACTTCGTGCACGACACCGTGCGGAGCTTTCCGGAGGTCGAGCTCACCGTGCTGGACCTGCTGACCTACGCGGGCAGCCAGCGCAACCTCGATGCCGTCTCCGACCGGATCACCTTCGTGCACGGCGACATCTGTGACTCTTCGCTGGTGGACGGTCTGGTCCGCGACACCGACGTCGTCGTGCACTTCGCCGCCGAGTCCCACGTCGACAACTCGCTCAACGACCCGTCCCCGTTCATCCGGACCAACATCGTCGGCACCTTCACGCTGCTCGAAGCGGTCCGCAAACACGGGGTTCGGCTGCATCACATCTCCACCGACGAGGTCTTCGGCGACCTCCCGCTGGACTCGGACGACCAGTTCACCGAACAGACGGCGTACGACCCGTCCAGCCCGTACTCCGCCAGCAAAGCCGGCTCCGACATGCTGGTCCGCGCCTGGGTCCGCTCGTACGGCGTACAGGCCACGATCTCCAACTGCGCCAACAACTACGGCCCCTACCAGCACGTCGAGAAGCTGATCCCGCGCCAGATCACCAACGTCCTGCTCGGCGACCGCCCCAAGCTCTACGGCGCCGGCGACAACGTCCGCGAATGGACCCACGTCACCGACCACAACACCGCGGTCCACCGCATCATCACCGCCGGCCGAATCGGCGAGACCTACCTGATCGGCTCCGGCGACGAACGCAGCAACCGCCAGATCGTCTCCGAGCTCCTGACCCTGATGAACCACCCCGCCGACGCCTACGACCACGTCCCCGACCGCCCCGGCCACGACCTCCGCTACTCCAACAACACCACCAAACTCCGCACAGAACTGGGCTGGGCGCCGACGTACGACTTCACCGCGGGCCTGAGAGCCACGATCGAGTGGTACCGCGAGAACTCGGCCTGGTGGAAGCCGGCCAAGTCCGCCACCGAGGCGAAGTACAAACTCCTCGGGCGCTGACCGGGGCGTTGCAGCGGTTGCAGCTTGTTGCAAATACCGATGGATCCATGGACGGCGGTTGCCCAAGGCCCCATGATGATCCGGCCGCCTGGCTGCTGGAGTCCGACGGCGAGGGGGAGGGTTTCATGGCCAGGTGGGGTATCCGAGGCGTGCGCGGAGCGGCGGTTGTCGCGGCGCTGAGTCTTGCGATCGCAGGACTGACCGGGATGCAGGCGGCAGGGAACACGCTGGATGACCCGCCGGTGCCGCCGGCTCCGCCGCAGATCACCGCGACGTACAAGGGCGTGGAGATCCTCAACTGCCTGGGCCAGAACACCTGCCCGGAGACCGCCGTCACCGGTGAGCCGGTGATCTTCACGATCACCGCGACGTCACCCGATGTGGTCAGGCAGTGGTACAAGTTCGGCTCGGTGACCGAAGAAGTGACCGGCACCAGCGTGACTGTCTCGCTGACCCCGACAGGTGGCGGACTCAGCCAGCTGCAGGCTGTCAGCATCAACGAGATCGGCCAGTCCAGTACGACGGCGTACTTCCGCTTCAATGCCGGACCGCGGCCCAAGCCCATCGGCTCCTGGTCCTTCGACGACGGCTCCGGTACGACGGCCGCCGACGCCGCGACCCCGGCCCACCCGCTGACGGTCACCAACGGTGGCGCCTTCGACGGCAAGGGCCGGGTCAACGGCTCGCTCGCCCTCGATGGCGCCGATGACTATGCCCAGGCCGCCGATCCCGTGGTCGACACCTCGAAGAGCCTGACAGTCTCCGCTTGGGTCCGGCCGACCAACGCGACCAAGAATGGCGTGGTGGCAGCGGTACCGGGCACGAACAGCAGCGCCTTCGGCCTGTACTACGACGCTCCCGCCAAGCGCTGGGTCTTCGCCCGTACGTCGGCGGACGTCAGGAACCCGGCCCGCTACCGGGCCAGCTCCAAGGAAGCTCCGGTCAACGGTGCCTGGATCCACCTGATCGGCACCTACGACGCGACCACCGGCGCGCTTCAGCTCTTCGTCAACGGCCGGCTGCAGCAGACCGCGACTTCGCCGAGCACGCCGGCCTGGCAGGCCACCGGCCCCTTGACGGTCGGCCGGGGTAAGTACGCCGCGGCCTTCACCGGCAACTTCGCGGGCTCCCTCGATCAGGTCAACGTCTGGCAGCGCGTGCTCGTCGCGGAGGAGATCCCCGGCATCGTCGAACCGCGGATCAACGACGGCGTCACCGCCGGCCTGGCGGCGTACTGGCCGCTCGACAATGCGGCCAAGGCCCCCAACAACGTCTGGCGCACCCCGGAAGCCGTGCGAGGCGCTGACCTCACGGTGGCGGGCTTCGGCGCTACCAGCAATCAGTCCGGCGCCTTCGTCGACGACGAGGAGCGCGGTCGGGTGCTGGAGCTGACCGGCAAGGCTCGCGAGTCGGTAACGCTCAGCCCGTCGGTCATCGACGGCGGCAGCACCTTCACCGTCGCCCTGCGCGTCAAGGTCGGCGACCTCGACAAGCCGATGGTCATCGTCCGGCAGGGAACCACGGGCAAGGACAGCTGGCGCCTCGAGTACAAGCCGGTCGACCAGTTCAGCAGCCAGTGGATCTTCGCCCGCGGCGACGCCAAGTCGTCCACCGAGACCCTCGCGACCGCGACCGTCGACCGCGAGTTCCTCACCAGCTGGACCGTGCTGGCAGCCACCTTCTCCAGCCTCGACGTCAACGGCATCGGTGAACCGGCCGCCAAGTTGGTTCTGACCGTCGACCTCCGCTCGTCCAGCGGTTCCACCCAGACCTACTCAGGGACCCCGCTCCGCACCGGAACCACGGTCGTCGGCGCCGCCCGGACCTCCGGCAAGTCCTTCATCGGCCGCCTGGACGACCTCCGCGTGTACTCCGGTCAAGCCCAGGCCCAGCGCCTCTGCCAGGACTACCCGGACCTCAGTAACTGCGGCTCCTAGCCGTGACGCTCGCTGTCCCTCAGCCGTGAAGGGACAGCGAGCGGAGTTTGTCCAGGTACTCCTGGTAAACCGTGGTGAACGGCTCTGCCGTGGTGATGTTGGCGACCACCCAGGCGCAGGTGGCTTCGGCGGTGGCGATGACCTGGGGTGGGTACGAGTAGAGCTTCTGGTGGAGGAGGAACTCGTCTTCGTCCATCACCTTGACGGTGCCGTCGCGGAGCAGGCGGACGTCGAGGTCCAGGTCCACGGCGGTGACCGAGTCGACGCCGAACTCCGGGGGCATGGTGATGTCGCAGTAGACGCGGGTGGGGTGGGGGGCGTCGTTGAAGAGGGCGCTCCACCATTGGCCGTGGGGGTAGAGGCGGACTCGGTGGTGGTCGATCGTCACCCAGGTGCCGTCGGCGCGCTGGGCGCGGGAGCCGGGGAGGGAGCCGACCCAGAGGCCGTGTTCGTCGTCGCCCAGGTGGATGGATTCGACGAAGCGGTGCGGGCGCCGGTCGTACTTGCAGAAGAGTGTCCTCACCGTCTTCATGCCATGACTCTAGGTGAGGGTGGCATCACAAGCGAGCAAGCGGGCCGGTGGGGCCGTGGGAGTGTGAGAAATGCACCTCTCGCCCCGGCTGAGTTCGGATTCGTCGCTGTCCGTGCATAGACTCAAGACTTCGAGGACAACCTGCGGAGGAGCTCGATGCGCGTTCTGGAGACCGTCGATGGCCCGGCGGACCTCAAAGGAATGACCGATTCTCAGTTGCGTGAGTTGGCCTCGGAGATCCGTGACGTCCTGGTCGAGACGGTGTCCCGCACCGGCGGCCACCTGGGTCCGAACCTGGGCATGGTGGAGATCACCCTCGCCATGCACCGGGTGTTCGAGTCGCCCAGTGACCGGCTGGTCTTCGACACCGGGCACCAGACCTACGTGCACAAGCTGCTCACCGGCCGGGCGGCGCAGTTCGACACGCTCCGTCAGCAAGGCGGACTCTCGGGGTACCCGAGCCAGGCCGAGTCCGACCACGACGTGGTCGAGAACAGCCACGCCTCGACCTCCCTGTCGTATGCCGACGGCCTGGCCAAGGCGTACCGGCTGCGCGGCGAGGACCGGCACGTCGTCGCGCTGATCGGCGACGGCGGCCTGACCGGGGGGATGGCCTGGGAGGCGCTCAACAACATCGCCGCGGCCGACGACCTCAAGCTCGTCGTCATCGTCAACGACAACGGGCGTTCCTACAGCCCGACCGTCGGCGGGCTGGCCACCCACCTGACCAGCCTGCGCACCAACCCGCGGTACGAGAAGATCCTCGACCTGGTCAAGAAGAACCTCGGCCGGACGCCGTACGTGGGCCCCCCGATGTACGAGGTGCTGCACGGGGTGAAGAAGGGCCTGAAGGACATGGTCGCGCCGCAGGGCATGTTCGAGGACCTCGGCCTCAAGTACGTCGGCCCGGTGGACGGCCACGACCGGCAGGCGATGGAGGACGCGCTCACCAAGGCGAAGGCGTTCGGCGGCCCGGTGATCGTGCACGCGGTCACCCAGAAGGGCTTCGGGTACGCCGCCGCCGTGCAGGACGAGGAGGACAACTTCCACCAGGTCCGGCCGAAGAGCAAGCCGCGCGGCTGGACCGACGTGTTCGCCGAGGAGATCGTCGAGATCGGCCACCGCCGTCCCGACGTGGTCGCGATCACCGCCGCGATGCTGCACCCGACCGGGCTGGCGCCGTTCGCGGCCGAGTTCCCCGACCGGATCTTCGACGTCGGCATCGCCGAGCAGCACGCCGTGACGAGCGCCGCCGGCCTCGCGATGGGCGGCCTGCACCCGGTGGTCGGCCTCTACGCGACCTTCCTGAACCGCGCCTTCGACCAGCTGCTGCTCGACGTCGCGCTGCACAAGTGCGGGGTCACCTTCGTGCTCGACCGCGCCGGGGTCACCGGTGACGACGGCGCGAGTCACAACGGCATGTGGGACATGTCGATCCTGCAGCTCGTCCCCGGCCTCCGCCTGGCGGCGCCGCGCGACGGCAGCCGGCTGCGCGAGCTGCTCAACGAGGCCGTCGAGGTCGACGACGCCCCGACCGTACTGCGGTACGCGAAGGGCGAGGTGTTCCCCGACCTCGAGGCCATCGACCGCGTCGGCGGCAGCGACGTCCTGGTGCGCACCGGGACCGACGTACTGATCGTCGGCATCGGCTCGATGGCCGCCACCGCCGTGGACGTCGCCGGCCGCCTCGAGGCGCAGGGGTTCGGCGTCACCGTGGTCGACCCGCGCTGGGTGAAGCCGGTCGACCCGCAACTGATCGAGCTGGCCGGCAGGTTCAAGTTCGTCGTGACGATCGAGGACAACGGCCGCGCCGGTGGCTGCGGTGCGGCGATCTCGCAGGCGCTCCGCGATGCCGGCGTCACCATCCCGGTGCGCGACTTCGGCATCCCGCAGCAGTTCCTCGACCACGCCAAGCGTGACGTGATCCTGCAGGCGATCGGATTGACCGGCCAGGGAGTGGCCCGGGACGTGATAGAGATGATCGCCAAGCAAGGGGACGCGATCACCAGTGAGTCAGACACCGCGAGCGGCAGGCCGGGCGGCGCCTGACGGGGGACCGGCGAGGGGACGTCACTCCGCGGCTCCCCGGCGGCGACGGCTCTGGCCGTTGCTGCTGTCGCTGGTTCTCGTAGCCGGTGCGGTCGCCGGTGGTCTCGCCCTGCACCGGTCCAGCGCCGACGACGTCAACCGCGCCGGCGTCACGCCCTCCCAGCCGATCGGCTCGCCGGAGGTCGACGAGACCGCCCGGACCGCGGGCGTGAACAAGTTCCTGGTACGCCGCTCGCAAGCGGTCGGCCAGAACGATCTCACCCAGTTCCTGCGCGACGTCGACCCCACCGACGAGCTGCTGGTCGCCCGGCAGAAGCAGCTGTTCACGAACCTGCGGCAGTTCGGTTTCCAGAGCCTGCGCTACGACCAGCTCAGCGAGCAGTTCGACCAGCGGCTGGTCGACAAGTACGGTCCCTCGACCTATCTGGTCGGCGTGGCGATGACGTATCAGATCAAGGGAATCGACCCGCAGCCCGTGCGGACCATGCTCGGCTACACGTTCAGCCAGAAGGCCGACGGCGGCTGGCTGCTGCGGTCCGACTCGGACATGGACCGTCTGCTGCCGCGGGGCTCACATCAGGAGGCGTGGGATCTCGGCGAGATCCTGGTGAAGCGGGCGCCGCGGGTGCTGGTGGTGGTCGAGCGCGACCAGAACAAGCTGGCCAACGGTCTGGTCGCCAAGGCGCTCAGCGCGGTCCAGGCGGTGAGCAAGAGCTGGCCCGGCGGCTGGACCGGCTCCGGCGTGGTGATCGCGCTGGACGACAAGATCGTCCGCGGCGCGGACTACACCGTCCCGAAGAACGCCGAGGACGCGCTCGCGATGGCCACCTGGGTCTACCGGACACTGCCCGGTGAGAAGGCGGCGCTGGGGGAGCGAGCCGACTCGTACGTCGTCGTCAACCCGCGCAACCGCGCCAAGGTGGACGCCCGCACGCTGGCGCACGAGTTCACCCACGTGGCGACCGCGCCGTACGGGGCCTTCGCGCCGCGCTGGCTGGTCGAGGGCGCGGCGGCGTACGTGGAGTTCCTGCCGATGGAGGGGGAGAAGGACCTCGCGCTCGACAAGTACCGCAACGAGGTCCGGGCGAAGTACCTGGCGAAGGTCAGGTCACTGCCCGCGGACGGCGTGTTCTTCAAGAACTCGATCGTCTCCTACCCGATGTCCTGGCTCGCGGTCGACCACCTCTTCACCAAGTACGGCGGGGTCGAGGTCGGCACCCTCTACCAGGAGATGGCCGCCCTCGGCACCACCCAGGCCGAGCGCAACCGGATCATGCTCGAACACCTCGGCATCACCGAAGCCGGCCTCTTCGTCGAGCTCCGAAGAGCAGCAGTCACCCCCTGACCGGCCACCGGGCAGATCGGGGCAGCTTCCGCACCCGGCGTGTCGGTGGTGGAATCGGCAGGACCGAGTAGGGTGGCCGGGCTGTAGCAGACGGGCGGACCGGAGGAATCGACCCGACGTGAGTTCGACACCACCTAGCACCGCTCCGTCCGGTGCTCAGGCCCCGCCCCACGGGCCCCGCCGCTGGCTGGGCCTGCTGCTCGCCGTGGCCGTGGTCTCTGCCGGTGTGGTCTACGCGGTGGACGACCGCGAACGGGATGCCCGGGCCAGGCCCAGCGCGCCCTTCACCAAGCCGCCGGCGACCAAGCCGAGCCAGACCAGCGGGCCGCAGTCGAAGACGGCCGCCGCGATCGCTGCCCGCCGGCTGGCCGTCGACACCATCCTGCTCCGGCGTGCCCAGGCAGTCCGGACCGTCAACGAGAAACTGTTCCTGCAGGACCTCGATCCCGCGAACGTGAAGTTGCGGCAGGCCCAGAAGGTGCTGTTCGCGAACCTGGTCGAGATCGGCCTGGACGAGATCGGCTACAGCCGGGCCGAGGAGCGGTTCGACCAGGCCGCGGTCCGCGAGCACGGCCCCACGACGTACCTCGTCCGCGTCCTGATGCGCTACCAGATCCATCAGGTCGATCTCACCCCGGTGACCACCGAGCTCGGCTACACCTTCGTGCAGCGCGGGGGCCGCTGGATCATGGCCGACGACAACGATCTCGACCAGGACCTCGGGCCCGGCGCGCACCAGGAACCCTGGGACCTCGGCCGCTTCGAGGTGCACCGTGCTGCCCGGGTGCTGGTGCTGGTCGACAAGGGCGACACCCAGCGCGGCCGGTCGATCGTCACCGAGGCGAAAGAGGCGCTCGCCGAGGTGGCCGCCTACTGGCCGCGCAAGTGGCGAGGCACCGTGCTGATCGCGGCGCTGGACGACACCGACATCCGGGACGCGCGGTTCGCCGACGAGGACATCGAGTCCGCGGCCAGCGCCGGCTCGACCTTCTCCTCGCTGCCCGGTCAGGACACCGCCGACGGTACGGTCGCCGGTGCCTACATCGTGATCAACCCCAACCAGCGCGACGAGGTCGACGAGATCCTGCTGTCGCACGAGATCACCCATGTCGCGACCGCCGACCTCGGCGGCTACGAGCCACTGTGGCTGGCCGAAGGCGCCGCGGAGTACGTCTCCTGGCGGGGCATCGAGGCGATCAGCGGACCCAACGAGGTCGGCAAGTGGGAGCAGGAGGTCATCGACGACGCGCTGCCGCTGCTGACCGCGCTGCCTTCGGACGCGGGCTTCTACCAGAGCACCGCCGACGTGTACGGCGTGAGCTGGCTGGCGGTCCGCTTCCTGGTGAAGCGGCTGGGCCTGGCGGATGTCGAGGAGCTGTACGAGGATCTGGCCAGGCACGGAACCGATCAGGCGTCGAGGGACCGGATCCTGCTGACCCGCACCGGGTTCACCGAGGCGACTCTGTGGATCTACCTGAAGGAGTACGAGCCTCAACGCTGAGTGGCGGTTTGACCTCGCGGCGTCAGATTGGCAGGCTCGGGGGGTTCCGTCCGAGTGCAAGGAGGCCTGATGAGTCTGTTGCGAAAGAAGACGATCGAGCAGTCGATCGCGGACACCGACGAGCCGGAGTACCAGCTCAAGAAACGCCTCACCGCCCTCGACCTGACCGTCTTCGGTATCGGCGTGATCATCGGCGCCGGCATCTTCACGCTGACCGGCCGGGCCGCCCAGGCCTACGCGGGGCCGGGCATCGCGCTCTCCTTCGTGTTCGCGGCGATCTGCTGCGGGCTGGCCGCCTTGTGCTACGCGGAGTTCTCCTCGACCGTGCCGGTCTCCGGTTCGGCGTACACGTTCTCGTACTTCTCGCTCGGCGAGGTCTTCGCCTGGATCATCGGCTGGGACCTGTTGCTGGAGTTGATGCTCGGGGCAAGCGTCGTGGCCCAGGGCTGGTCCACCTACGCCGCGCTGTTCCTCGAGCAGATCGGGCTGAGCTGGCCGGAGTCGATCGGGCCGGACAGCAGTGTGAACGTGCTCGCGATGCTGCTGGTGCTCGTGCTGGCCGTCCTGGCGACGATCGGCATCAAGGAGTCGCTGCGGGTCAACCTCGCGCTGGTCGCGGTCAAGCTCTTCGTGGTGCTGTTCGTGATCATCGCCGGGCTGTTCTACATCAAGGCCTCCAACCTGAGCCCGTTCATCCCGCCGGGCGTTCCGGCCGCGGACGGTGACGCGACGATCCACACGCCACTGATCCAGTGGATCACCGGAGCGCCCTCGACGTTCGGCGTGATGGGCCTGATCTCGGGCGCCTCACTGGTGTTCTTCGCGTTCATCGGATTCGACGTGGTCGCGACGACCGCGGAGGAGGCGAAGAACCCGCAGCGCGACCTGCCCCGCGGCATCATCGGGTCGCTGGCGATCTGCACGGTGCTCTACGTCGCGGTCTGCATCGTCATCACCGGCATGGTCAAGTACACCGACATCAGTGGTGAGGCGGCCCTGGCCGAGGCGTTCCGCTCGGTCGGCAAACCGGGTTTCGCGACCTTGATCTCGGCCGGTGCGGTGGCCGGTCTGACCACCGTGGTGCTGACCCTGATGATCGGTGCCGCGCGGGTGGTCTTCGCGATGAGCCGCGACCACCTGGTGCCGGCCAAGCTCGGCAGGACGCACCCCAAGTTCGGTACGCCGTACCGGCTGACGATCGGCATCGGCGTGGTCGTCGCGCTGGTGGCCGGCCTGACGCCGATCGGCAAGCTGGAGGAGATGGTGAACATCGGCACCCTGGCCGCGTTCACCCTGGTCTCGATCGCGGTGCCGTTGCTGCGCAAGCGCCGGCCCGACATCAAGCGCTCCTTCAAGGTTCCCGGCAACCCGGTGGTGCCGTTGCTGGCGGCGCTGATCTGCATCTACCTGATGCTGAACCTGTCGCTGGAGACCTGGATCCGGTTCATCATCTGGATGGCGCTCGGCTTCGTCATCTACGCCGTCTACGGCTACCGCAGGAGCCGGGTCGGCCACACGGAACGCACGGGCGAGAGCACCAAGGCCTAGCGCCACCCGCCGGTTTCGGGCCGCGCTTTCGGGGAATCTTCCCGGGGGCGCGGCCTTTCGGCGTCCGAGGGGTAATATCCGTGCGGCCGACCTGGGGGTGAGGAGAAGGTTTGCATGGTGATGCAGCGGGGGCGTCTCTGGGCCGGCGCGGCCGCGCTCGTCCTGGCGAGCGCAACCGGCGTCATCGTGGTGACCCGGCCGGACAACGGCGCCGCTCCCGGCGGTACGGCGTCCGCGGCTGAGGGCTCCGGCCGAAGCAACGCCACCTCGGTGAAGGCCCGCAGGACCGCCATCGACAAGATTCTCGCCCAGCGCGCGACCGCCGTCGTCGAAGGCGATCTGAACGCCTTCCTCGCCTCGGTCGACCCGCAGCAGCCGAAACTGGTGGCCGAGCAGCGCGTCCTGTTCGGCAACCTGCGGCAGTTCCGCTTCACCACCCTGCGGTACTCCGCCGCCGACGAGCGGCCCGCGCCGGCGATGGTGACGAAGTACGGCAGGAGCGCGTACTCCACCCGCGTGATGATGCGCTACCAGCTCACCGGCCTGGATCCGAGGCCCGTGCAGACCGATCTCGGCTACACCTTCGCGGTGCGGCGCAGCCGCTGGATCCTGGTGGCCGACGACGCGATCGACGAGACCCTGAGCGAGGACGGCCACCGCCAGCCGTGGGACTTCCGGCCGATCACCGTGATCCGCCGCGGCAAGGTGGTCGTGGTGGTCGACAAGACCGAGTCGGCGCTGGGCCGGAAGATCGGGGGCGTGTCGCAGTCCGCGGTCGCCGCCGTCCGGCGGCACTGGCCACGACCGTGGAACGGCGCGGTGATGGTGGTCGCGATGTCCGAACCGCGGGTGATGTCGATGCTGTGGACCACCGGGACGGGGGCCGGCTGGACCATCGCGGCCAAGGCCGTCACCCTGTACGACGGTGACCCGCGGAGCGGCAGGACGGTCGCTCCCGTGGGCAGCCGGATCGTCATCAACCCGGCCGTCCGCAAGAACCTCGACGAGGATCTGCTGGTGCACGAGATGACCCATGTCGCGACCGTGCCGATCGGGGTGCGGACGCCGACCTGGCTGGTCGAGGGGGTCGCGGAGTACGTGCGGTGCCGGTCGATCGAGGACGATCCGCAGTGGACGGTCGACCCGTACCGCAGCACGGTGAAGAAGAAGTACCTGCCGTCGCTGAAGGTGCTGCCGGGGGAGGCGCAGTTCGCGGCGAACGGTGACCGGTCGTACGGGCAGGCCTGGTGGGCGACGGAGTACCTGGTGTCGACCGAGGGCGTGAAGGGGATGGCGTCGCTCTACACCGATCTGGCGCTGCACGGCACCAGTCCAGCGGCGTCCGCGGCGATCATCAAGAAGCACACCGGGAGGACCCCGGCGGAACTGGTGGCCGCTGTCAGGACGTTCCGGGGCTAGGGCGTGGCAGTGCCTGCCGGACGTTGCGGAGAAAAGCTTGCTGGGGGACCGGAGCGGGCTTCCGGCGCCGCTCCGGCCCCCAGCAGTCCGAAGTACTACGCGATGCTCGCGACGCCCTTGGGCAGGAACCGCTTGCCGTTGACCTTCTCCGCGATCCCGCTACGGTCCAGGTACGGCGTGATGCCGCCGAGGTGGAAGGGCCAGCCGGCGCCGAGCAGCAGGCACAGGTCGATGTCCTGCGCCTCCGCGACCACGCCCTCGTCGAGCATGATCCGGATCTCCTCGGCCAGCGCGGTCAGCACCCGGGTGCGCAGCTCCTCGGCGCCGGACGGCTGGTCGCCGACGGTGACCAGAGCCTCGACCTCGGGGTCGACCGACGGCTTGCCCTCGGCGCTCCAGCTGTAGAAGGAACTCTTGCCAGCGGCAACGACCTTGGCGAGGTTCGCCGAGACGGCGAACCGGTCGGGGTACGCCCGGTTCATCGTCTCGGCGACGTGCAGCGCGACCGGGAGCCCGACCAGCTGCAGCAGCACGAACGGCGGCATCGGCAGGCCGAGCGCCGAGAGGGCCTTGTCCGCCTCGGGAATCGGCGTGCCCTCGTCGACCGCCGCGCTGACCTCGCCCAGGAAGCGGGTGAGCAGCCGGTTCACCACGAAGGCCGGCGCGTCCTTGACCAGCACGCACGACTTCTTCAGCTTCTTGCCGACCGCGAAAGCCGTCGCCAGCGCGCCGTCGTCGGTCTGGTCGGCGCGGATGATCTCCAGCAGCGGCAGCACCGCGACCGGGTTGAAGAAGTGGAACCCGACGACTCGCTCCGGGTGCTCCAGGTCCGCCGCCATCTCGGTGATCGACAGCGAGCTGGTGTTGGTGGCCAGGATCGCGTCCGGCCGGATGATCTTCTCCAGGTCGGCGAAGATCGTCTTCTTCAGCTGCAGTTCCTCGAAGACGGCCTCGATCACGAAGTCGGCGTCGGCGAAGACCGAGCGGTCCACCGAGCCGGTGACGAGCGCCTTCAGCTGGTTCGCCTTGTCCGGGCGGATCCGGCCCTTGCCGAGCAGCTTGTCGATCTCGCCGTGCACGGAGCCGACGCCGCGGTCGACCCGCTCCTGGTCGAGATCCGTGAGCACCACGGGCACCTCGAGCCGGCGCGCGAACAGCAGCGCGAGCTGACCGGCCATCAGACCGGCGCCCACGACGCCGACCTTGTTGACCGCGCGGGCCAGCGACTTGTCCGGCGCTCCGGCCGGCCGCTTGGCGCGCTTGTTGACCAGGTCGAAGGCGTAGAGGCCGCTGCGCAGCTCCTCGCTCATGATCAGGTCGGCGAGTGCCTCGTCCTCGGCGGCGAAACCGCGATCGCGGTCGTTGTCCTTGGCGGCCGCGATCAGCTCGAGAGCCCGGTACGGCGCCGGGGCTGCGCCGCTCACCTTGAGGTCGGCGAACGCCTTGCCGCGGGCAACCGCCGCGTCCCAGGCCTCGCCGCGGTCGATCTCCGGCCGGTTGACGGTGATCTCACCGGTCAGCACCTTGCTCGCCCAGATCAGCGACTGCTCCAGGAAGTCGGCCGAGTCCAGCAGCACGTCACCGATGCCGAGCTTGACCGCCTCGGGACCGCTGAGCATCTTGTTCTGGTTGAGCGCGTTCTCGACGACCACCTTGACGGCCTTGTCGGCGCCGATCAGGTTCGGCAGCAGGAAGTTGCCGCCCCAGCCCGGCAGCAGGCCGAGGAAGACCTCCGGGGTGGAGAGCATCCCCGCCGCGACCGACACCGTCCGGTACTGCGCGTGCAACGCGACCTCGAGGCCGCCACCCAGCGCGACGCCGTTGACGAACGCGAACGACGGCTTGCCGCCGTCGGCCAGCTTGCGCATCACGCCGTGGCCGATCTTGCCCAGGTTGAGCGCCTGCTCCCGCCCGGCCAGCTTCGGTACGCCGCTCAGGTCGGCGCCGGCGGCCAGGATGAACGGCTTGCCGGTGACACCGATCGCGACGACGTCCTCACGGGCCAGCGCCGCGTCGATCGCCTTGTTCAGCTCGGCCAGACCCTTGGGGCCGAAGGTGTTCGGCTTGGTGTGGTCCTGGCCGTTGTCGAGGGTGATCAGCGCGAGTACGCCGGCCTTGTTCGGCAGTACGACGTCGCGGCTCGGGGCCAGCGTGACGAGCTCGTCGTTCTCGATCGCGAGCGCGTCGTCGATCAGCTGCTGCAGCTGGCTCATGCCTTGTTCCCCTCGAAGTTCGGGTTCTCCCAGATGACCGTTCCACCCATGCCGAGGCCGACGCACATGGTGGTCAGGCCGTAGCGCACCTCGGGCCGCAGCTCGAACTGCTTGGCCAGCTGGGTCATCAGCCGGATGCCGGACGAGGCCAGCGGGTGGCCGTAGGCGATCGCGCCGCCGTACGGGTTGACGCGGGGGTCGTCGTCGGCGATGCCGTAGTGCTCCAGGAAGGCGAGCACCTGGACGGCGAACGCCTCGTTGACCTCGAAGGCCTGGATGTCGTCGATGGTCAGGCCGGCCAGCTTCAGGGCCTTCTCGGTGGCCGGCACCGGTCCGAAGCCCATCACCTCGGGCTCGACCCCGACGAAGCCGTAGGAGACCAGCTTCATCTTCGGCGTCAGACCGAGCTCCTCAGCGGCCTCGGCCGAGGTGAGCAGGGCCGCGGTGGCGCCGTCGTTGATCCCGGCCGCGTTGCCCGCCGTGACCCGGCCGTGCGGCCGGAACGGGGTCTTCAGCTTGGCCAGGTCCTCCAGCGTGGTGCCCGGCCGCATCGGCTCGTCGGCGGTCGCCAGACCCCAGCCGTGCTCGGCCGAGCGGATCGCGATCGGCACCAGGTCCGGCTGGATCAGGTTGTTCGCGTACGCCTTGGCGGCGCGCTCCTGGGAGGCGACCGCGTAGGCGTCGGTGCGCGCCTTGGTGATCGAGGGGAACCGGTCGTGCAGGTTCTCGGCGGTGGAGCCCATCACCAGCGCGCTGGTGTCGACCAGCTTCTCGGAGATGATCCGCGGGTTCGGGTCGACGCCCTCGCCCATCGGGTGCCGGCCCATGTGCTCGACGCCGCCGGCGATCACCACGTCCTGCGCGCCGAAGGCGATCCCGGACGCGAGGGTGGTCACCGCCGTCAGAGCCCCCGCGCACATCCGGTCGACGGAGTAGCCCGGCGTGGTGTTCGGCAGACCGGCCAGCAGAGCGGCGGTCCGGCCGATGGTCAGGCCCTGGTCACCGATCTGGGTGGTGGCCGCGATCGCGACCTCTTCCACCTTCTCCGGCGGCAGCGACGGGTTGCGCCGGAGAATTTCCCGGATGCACTTGATCACCAGGTCGTCGGCGCGCGTCTCGGCGTACAGGCCGGTGGCCTTGCCGTTTCCGAACGGGGTGCGAACGCCGTCGACGAACACGACATCGCGGATCTCACGGGGCACGAGGCCCTCCTCTGTGCTTCAGGAGTGGGAGCAGGAACGATGCTACCGGTCGGTAACACATCCGCCCAACCCGCCACGCTTGTGCCACTGCTCACAGCCGACTGCCACGACCAGTGGCATCGGGCGGCGATCCGGCGCATTCTGGAACCAGGAGCGTCTCTGGAGCCGCAATGAAAAACTTCGAGCTTGCTGTCCCGGTCCTGTCGCGGGGCAAACACCGCAATCCCCGGAAGGGCGCCTGCTTCATGGAGTTCGCGTCTTATCTGGCGGGGGAGCCGTGGTCGGATCACCCGGCCTGCACCCATCCGTTGCTGGCCGGAGTGGCCCGCGACGTCAACGACTGCACGACGGACGCCGGCCGGGCTCGGCTGGCGCCACTCATCCCCTCGGTGATCGGCCTGACCCCGGACGACCCGCACGTCGTACCGCGGGTGACGGCGGTTTGTATCGAGCATGCGCTGCCAGTGGTGTCGCAGGAGCGGCAGTACATCCTGGCCGTGGCTCTGCTGGTCGGCGAGCGAGAGTTGGCGGCACTGGACGGCCGTCCCCTCGACAGCCTTCGTCCTGAAGCCCAGGAGGCGCTGGACGCAGTACCGGCGGCTGCCAAGTGGGCGCGGACCTTCACTGCCCGGCCACACCGCGGTACGCCGGACTTCGCACACCGTACGGCGCCGCGGGCCGTCTCGTGTGCCGTGGAGGGAATCTCACAGGCCTGCGTGTCCGATCCGGACGAGCGGCTCTACGACTTGCTCAACGCGGCGATCGCGGAGTGCAAGGCGTGGATCCCCGCTGCCGCGCCGGAGCCCGTGTCCCGGCGGGAGTCGCTGGGGGCGCAGTAGGCTCCAAGAGTGATCTTGGAGATTGATACCGGTTCGGGGCTGATGCCCACGCATGTCTGGGAACCTGTCGGGGGCTCCGGGCTGGGGCTGCTGTTGCTGCAGGAGATCTTCGGGGTCTCCGACTACATCCAGCAGCGCGGCCTTGAGCTGGCGAGCCTGGGATACCACGTCGTCGCGCCGGAGATCTACTGGCGGCTGGACGACGCGGAGCTGAACGAGTCGGCGCCCGACCTGCTCGACCAGGCGATGGGGCTGCTGCAGCGGCTCGACTGGCCCACCGCCGTCTCCGATTCGATCGCCGCGCTGGACTACCTGCGCAGCAGGGAACTGGGAGTCGGGATCGTCGGGTTCTGCTTCGGCGGCGGTCTGGGCTTCAACGTGGCCGCCGAGTCGTCGGCCGACGTACTGGTGAGCTACTACGGCTCCGCGCTGCCCGAGCTGCTGAACCTCGCCCCGAAGGTCGACGCGGTCAGCTTGCACCACTTCGGGGACGCCGACGACTACCTGCCGGGCGAGGTCGTCGACCGGATCGTGGCGGCCGTCGACGGACCTGAGAACGAGATCTATCGCTATCCCGGAGCCGGGCACGCCTTCGACAATCCGATGCCCGCCTTCCACCATGCCGAGTCGTCAGCACTCGCCTGGAGCCGTACCGAGACGTTCCTTGCCCACCACCTTCCGATCGCTTGAGGACCTTCATGAGCCTGTACGACATCCCGCTGCGGACCCTGACCGGCGCGGAGACCTCCCTGGCCGACTACAAGGGCAAGGCGGTGCTGGTGGTCAACGTCGCCTCCAAGTGCGGCTCGACTCCGCAGTACGCGGGTCTGGAGGATCTGCAGAAGCGCTACCAGGACCGTGGCTTCACCGTGGTCGGCGCGCCCTGCAACCAGTTCGGTGATCAGGAGCCCGGCACCTCCGAGGAGATCGCGACCTTCTGCTCGATGACGTACGGCGTGACGTTCCCGATGCTGGACAAGCTGGATGTCAACGGCGACAGCCGGCACGCGCTGTTCACCGAGCTCACTGCGGCCTCCGATGCCGAGGGCAATGCCGGCGACGTCCAGTGGAACTTCGAGAAGTTCCTGATCAGCCCCGACGGAACGGTGGCCGGCCGCTTCCGTACCCGGACGCTGCCTGAGTCGGACGAGGTCGTCGCCGCGATCGAGGCTCAGCTTCCGGCCTGACGCCGACCGGCCACTGGCGGGTTTCGTACCGGTAGCGCGCTACCGGTACGGAAGCCTGCTACTCGGCGGTGAGCTCGTCCGTGTCTTCGAGCGGGACGGCAGCTGCCGCCTCCGTGGCGATGGCATCGGTGAGGATCTCGGCGGTCAGGCCGATCTGCCACTCGCGGGCGTTGTGCTCGCGCAGGAACGTCGTGACCGCGGCCAGGTCCGAGGCGGCCGGGGGAGTCCAGGCGAGCCGGCGGATGGTGTCCGGAGAGAGCAGGTTCTCGGTCGGCAGACGGTGGGCCTCGGCGATCTCGCTGACCGCCGAGCGCGCGGCCGACAGGCGGGCAGCCGCGTCGGGATCGCGATCCGCCCAGGCGCGGGCCGGCGGCGGGCCGTCGTACCGGGGGCCTTGTTTCGGCAGTTCGCTGTCGGGCAGGCGGCGAGCGTGCTCGATCGCCTCCCACCAGGTGCGCATGTGACGGTGCGCGCCGCGGCCCTTGAAGGCCGTCAGCCGCTGCAACGTGTCACGGTCGACCGGCATCGCCGCGGCCGCCTCGACGATGGCCGCGTCCGGGAGGATGCGGCCGGGGGAGATATCGGCGGACGCCGCGATCTGGTCGCGGGCCTCCCACAACGCCCGGACCACGGCGAGACTGCGCCGGTTGCGGACCCGGTGCATGCCCGACGTACGCCGCCACGGGTCCGGCTTCGGCTCGCGGGGAGGCGCGTTGAGGATCGCGGTGAACTCCTGCTGGGCCCATTCCCACTTGCCCTCGCGGCGCAGCTCGGCCTCGATCGCGTCGCGTAGTTCGATCAGCATCTCGACGTCGAGCGCGGCGTAGATCAGCCACGGACCCGGCAACGGACGGGTCGACCAGTCGGCGGCCGAGTGCTCCTTGCGCATCTTGAAGCCGAGCACCTCGCTGACCAGCGAGGCCAGGCCGACCTTCGGGTAGCCGAGCAGCCGGCCGGCCAGTTCGGTGTCGAAGACCGTGCGCGGCACCATCCCGACCTCGGCCAGGCAGGCCAGGTCCTGGTTGGCGGCGTGGATGATCCACTCGGCGTCGATGATCGCGTCGCCGAGCGAGGACAGGTCACCGAACGGGATCGGGTCGACCAGCGCCGAGCCGGATCCCTCGCGGCGGAGCTGGACCAGGTACGCGCGGTGTGAGTAGCGGTAGCCGGACGCCCGTTCGGCATCGACGGCGACCGGGCCGGTGCCGGACCGGAAGGCCTCGACCACCTCGGCCAGCGCCGGGTCGGTGTCGATGACTTCCGACAGCCCGTCCCGCAGTTCGAGCAGAGGCAGGTCTTCGGCCGGATCTTCCGGGACGGGCGGCTGCTGCTGGGTCTCGGCCGGGCTCATCTGCCCCGCTGACCACGCCGGGTCGGCATCGCGACCACCCCCGGCGGAACCGGCGGCAACCCCGCCGCAGTACAGAGCACCTCGCCCCAGGCCTCGGCGTGGTGACTCACATCGGCCATCCCGTCCGGGCCCGGGACCGGGCTCCAGGACGCGCGGATCTCGATCTCCGCCGTTGCCTCGTCGTCGGCCATCCCGCCGAAACTCTCCGACACCACTCTGGTGACGGTACCGCTCGGCGCGATGAACTCGGCGCCGCGGTCGGCCAGCGCCTCCATCAGCCAGGTCCAGCCCACGCCACCGAGCAGCGCGTCCGTGACCATCTCCGGTTCGACGGCGGCACGGACGTACGCGACACAACGGAAGGTCGACTGCCAGGCGTCGTTCCCCGCCGGGTCGTAGAGGACGACCAGCCGGCCGGTGGCGATATCGTCGCCATCGACCGTCACATCGGCACTGACCGCCGCCGCGTGCGGTGCTATCCGCTGCGGGGCGGGCATCTCCTCGACGAACACCTCGGGCCGGAACCGGGCCTCACGCAACTGCGTCAGGGCCTCGGCGAACTCCGCGGGTGGCGCGTCGACCTGCTTGCGGGCACCCATGCTTCGCAGCCTACGACTGATTACTCACCGACGCCGGTGACGACGCGCCGGTGACAGGTCGCGGGCATGGGATCATCGGTGCTGTGCCCGTGACCCAACCCTCGCCTTCGACCGCCACCGATACTCACTCGCAGCCTTCGCCGGCTGCCGCGCAGTCCGCCTTCCTGCGGGCCGCCCGTGGTGAGCCGGTCCCGCACACGCCTGTCTGGTTCATGCGCCAGGCGGGTCGCTCGCTGCCGGAGTACCGGGCGATCCGCGAAGGCACCACGATGCTCGAGTCCTGTATGCGGCCCGACCTCGTCGTGGAGATAACGCTGCAGCCGGTACGCCGTTACGGCGTCGACGCGGCGATCTTCTTCTCCGACATCGTCCTGCCGCTCAAGGCGGTGGGCGTGGATCTGGAGATCCAGCCCGGCGTCGGCCCGGTCGTCGCGTCCCCGGTGAAGTCGACGGCGGACCTCGAAGCGGTCCGCCCGGTGACGCCGGCCGATGTCTCCTACATCACCGAGTCGGTGCAGGAACTGGTCAAGCGGCTCGGCGGGACCCCGTTGATCGGGTTCGCGGGGGCGCCGTTCACCGTCGCGTCGTACCTGGTCGAGGGCGGGCCGAGCAAGGACCACGCGAAGACCAAGGCGCTGATGCACGGCGACCCGAAGCTGTGGCACGCCCTCGCCGACCGGCTGGCCGACGTGGCGATCGCCTACCTGTCGGTGCAGATCGAGGCGGGTGCCTCGGCGATCCAGCTGTTCGACTCGTGGGCCGGTGGGCTGTCGGCGCGCGACTACGCGGAGTTCGTGCAGCCGCACTCGGCGAAGGTGTTCGACGCGCTCGCGCAGTACGGCGTACCGCGGCTGCACTTCGGCGTGAACACCGGTGAACTGCTCGGCCTGATGAGCGAGGCCGGCGCGGATGTCGTCGGGGTCGACTGGCGGGTGCCGCTGGACGAGGCGGTCCGCCGGATCACCGCGGCGAGCGGTGCGCCGAAGCCGGTCCAGGGCAACCTCGATCCGGCCCTGCTGGTGGCCGGCTGGGACGCCATCGAGCCTCAGCTCGACCGCATTCTGGCGGAGGGCAAGGCGGCCCCCGGGCACATCTTCAACCTCGGCCACGGCGTCCCGCCGACCACCGACCCCGACGTACTGGACAGGATCGTGAAGGCGGTTCAGCAGAAGTCCAAGCGGGCCTGAGAGCGCCTCACCTACGGCCGGCCTGCGACGGTCTGATCTCATGGGGCTGTGGAGCGTAAGTCTGTAGTAGTCGTAGGTGGCGGGATCAGTGGACTGGCCGCGGCGCACGCGCTGGCGAGCGGCCCCAATCCGCCGAGGATCACCGTGCTGGAATCGTCGCCACGGCTGGGCGGCAAGCTGGCGGGCGCGGAGCTGGAAGGCATCCCGGTCGACCTCGGGGCCGAGTCCGTGCTGGCTCGCCGGCCAGAGGCCGTGGAGTTGATCCGCTCGGTCGGACTGGGTGACGACGTCGTGCACCCGGCGACCCTGCAGGCCGGGCTGTGGATCGGTGATCGGATCCGGTCGATTCCGCCGACGGTGATGGGGGTGCCGGCGGAGGCTGCCGCGACGATCGACGTACTGGGGGAGGACGGCGCCGCCGCGGTGGCGCGCGAGCCTGAGCTGAAGGCGCCCGAGCTGACCGAGGATGTGGCGATCGGACGGTTCGTCGCTGAGCGGATGGGCACCGCCGTGTCGGACAAGCTCGTCGACCCGTTGCTCGGTGGGGTCTATGCCGGTCGGGCGGAGGAGATCTCGCTCGCGGCCGCAGTACCGGATCTCTATGCCAAGCTGCGGACCGCGCCCAGCTTGCTGGCGGCAACAACTGAGCTGCGTGAAGCAAGCCAGCGCCGCAACGCGTCCGGCGACCCGGTGTTCGCCGGGATCAAGGGTGGGATCAACCGGCTCATCACTGCACTGGAAGCCGACCTGTTGGGTCGCGGGGTGCAGATCCACCGCAGTGCGACCGTACGGCGCATCCGGCGTACTGCGGGCGGCTATGAATTGGAGACGGGCCCAGTGCCGGCCCCGACGCTGCTGCAAGCGGACGCTGTCATCGTGGCGGCGCCTGCCTCGCCGGCGGGCCGCATGCTGGCCGAAGTGGTGCCGCAGGCGGCCACAGAGCTGTCTGCCATTCAGTACGCGAGTATGGCGATCGTCACGCTCGCAGTACGCAAGGAGGACTGGCCCACGACAGCCACCGGCTCAGGCTTCCTGGTGCCGTCAGTGGAAGGCCGCACGATCAAGGCCTCCACCTACTCGCACGCCAAGTGGCAGTGGTCCGCTGACGCCGGGGGAGACCTCGCAGTACTCCGCTGCTCTGTTGGCCGGCTCGGTGAGGAGTACGTGCTCCAACGCTCCGACGAGGAACTCACAGCTCTCGCCGCGGCCGACCTACGCACTGCGATAGGCCTCGAAACCTCGGTAGTCGCCTCACTGGTCACCAGATGGGGCGGAGGACTCCCGCAGTACGCCGTCGGCCACCTGGACCGCATCGCCCGCGTGGAGGCAGCAGTAGCCGACCACCCCGGCCTAGCCGTCTGCGGCGCGGCCTACCGAGGCGTCGGCATCGCCGCCTGCGTTGCTAGTGCTGTGAAGGCAGCAGGCCAGGTCCAGGCTCACTTGCAGGCATCGAAGTCTGCAGACTCGTGATCAGGCTGATGACGGCGGCGATCACGTAAGCCGAACCCGGGTGCACGGCGCCGTGGACGCATTGGCGACAATGGGAAGGTGACCGAGACGAAGCCGAAGGCGCGCGAGCTGAACAATGTGATCCGCTACACCATGTGGTCGGTGTTCAAGGTGGAGACGCCGCTCGGTGAGGTCGAGCGTGAGGAGCTGGCCGCGGAGCTCTCCGAGCTGCTGGGCAAGCTCGCGGCCGATGACGACGTGGTGATCCGCGGCTGGTACGACGTGGAGGGTTTCCGCGCCGACGCCGACTTCCTGGTCTGGTGGCACGCGCCGACGTCCGACGCGCTGCAGAAGGCCTACCACGTACTGCGTCGCTCGCGGCTCGGCCGGCACCTGGCACCGGTCTGGTCGCAGCTCGCGCTGCACCGCCCGGCGGAGTTCAACAAGAGCCACATCCCGGCGTTCCTGGCCGACGAGGAAGCTCGCGCCTACGTGTGCGTCTACCCGTTCGTCCGGTCCTACGAGTGGTATCTGCTGCCTGACGAGGAGCGCCGGTTCATGCTCGCCGAGCACGGCAAGATGGCCCGCGGCTACCCCGACGTCCGGGCGAACACGGTCGCGTCGTTCGCGCTCGGCGACTACGAGTGGATGCTGGCCTTCGAGGCCGACGAGCTGCACCGGATGGTCGACCTGATGCGCGACCTGCGCGCGTCGACCGCCCGACGGCACGTGCGTGAGGAGGTCCCGTTCTACACCGGCAAACGGGCCGAGCTGAGTGACCTGATCGCGAACCTGGCGTGACCACCGAGCGCAAGGCCTTCCCGGTCCTGTACGTCTCCGACGTGCGCCGGTCGCTGGAGTTCTACGCCCTGCTCGGTTACGAGTCGCGCTACCAGTTCCCGATGGAGGGCGACCCGCACTACGTCGGCCTGGAACGCGGCGAGTCATCCCTCGGGATCGCCGACTCCAGCTGGCCGGAAGCCCAGCTGGGCATCAACGTCGGTACGGCGGCACGCTTCGAGCTCTTCGTCTACGTCGACTCGGTCGAAGCCACCGTGGAGGCCTTCCGGGCGGCCGGCCACCCGGTCCTGCAGGAGCCGGCCACCATGCCCTGGGGTGAACGCCAGGCCTACGTCACCGACCCCGACAACAACCCGGTAGCCCTCGCCACTCCGGTCTGAGCGATGCGGACCGGGGCGACGAGGACCGGGCCGGCGGGCTACTCCGCGGGCGTCAGCTTCAGGCTGACCGAGTTGATGCAGTAGCGCAGGTCGGTGGGGGTGCCGTAGCCCTCACCCTCGAAGACGTGGCCGAGGTGGGAGCCGCAGTTGGCGCAGCGGACCTCGACGCGCTTCATGCCGAGGTCGTGGTCCTCGATGTACTCCACCCGGTCCTCGGCCAGCGGGGCGAAGAACGACGGCCAGCCGCAGTGCGAGTCGAACTTGGTCTCACTGCGGAACAGCTCCGCGTCACACGCCCGGCACTGGTACACGCCGATCGTCTTGGTGTCGGTGTACTCACCGGTGAACGGCCGCTCGGTCCCGGCCTTGCGAAGCACCTGGAACTCCGCCGGCGACAACTCGGCACGCCACTCCTGGTCGGACTTCTGTACCGCGTACTGCCTGGTGCTCTCTGTCATGTCCCCATTATCGGCGGCGGGTCAACCGAAACCCCGTCCCGGGCCCTGACGTAAGCCAGCCGCAATCGCCCGGGCCTGTCCGCCCCAGTGGGACAGGCCCGGGCGATCTCAGCCGATCAGTTGACGCCGACGGCCGACCAGGCGGCCGCCACCGTCGCGCGCTCCGGGCTCGCAGCGCCGTACAGGTCGGTGGCCGCGTTCAGCGTCGCGACCCGGGCCTGCGCGTACGTCGTACCGGTGGTGAAGTACGTGGTCAGCGCCCGGTACCAGATCTTGGCGACCTTGGTCCGGTCGACACCGGTCACGGTCGATCCGTTGCAGGTGGGCGAGTCGTGCTGCAGGCCGCCGATCACCTTGGGGCCGCTGCCCTCGACGGCGAGGTAGAAGAAGTGGTTCGCCACGCCCGAGGAGTAGTGCACGTCGATGTTGCCGATACCGGAGTACCAGCAGTCCTTGGAGTTGCCGTCCTTGCTCGGCTTGTCCATGTACCGGAGGGCCGGCCGGTCCTTCATGATCTCCTCGCCGATGTAGTAGTCGCCGGGGTCGGCCGCGTTGTCGGAGTAGAACTCGACCGCGGTCCCGAAGATGTCGCTGGTGGCCTCGTTCAGGCCGCCGGACTCACCGGAGTAGGTCAGGTTCGAGGTGGCCGAGGTGACGCCGTGCGACATCTCGTGGCCGGCCACGTCGATCGAGACCAGCGGGCCCGCGACGACCCCGTCGCCGTCGCCGTAGGTCATCTTCTTGCCGTCCCAGAACGCGTTCACGTAGTTGGTGCCGTAGTGCACCCGGCTGGGGACGCCCTTGCCGTCGTTGAAGATGCCGTTGCGGCCGTGGATCAGCTTGAAGTAGTCGAACGTCGTCGCCGCGCCGTAGTGCGCGTCCGCCGCCGCTGACGCGCGGTCGGTGTTCAGGCCGCTGCCCCAGTGGTTGTCCGCGTCGAGGAACTTGGCCGCGACCGGGCAACCGATCTGCAGGATCTGGCAGAAGATCGAGTCGGTCTTGTTCTGCGCGTCCAGCGTGGTGCCGTTGCCGCGGGCTCCGTCGGTCAGGTTGAACCCACCGGTCACCGCGGTGGTGTCGAGCGGGACGGTGCCGGAGTACAGGCTCTTGCCGTCGCCGGTCGCGGTGTGGATGTGCTGCTCGCTGACCAGTTTCGCGCCGGTGAGGGCATCGATCGTCGTCGTCACGTGACTGGGCGTGCCGTCGGCCTGCGTGCCGCCGCTGCTGACCCGGTAGGCGAGTCGCGGCGCGCCCTTGCGCGCCTCGATGACCAGGGCCGGCTTGCCCTCGGCCTTGAGGTTGCCGGTCACTGCCTTGCCGACCGCGGTGGCGGCGGTGATCCTCGGGGTCCGGCCGACGTTCGCCGAGCGGTCCAGGGTCAGGCTGACGCCCTTCACGGCGCCGTCCTTGGCCTGGTGCATGACCACGTCGCCGCCGAGCACGGGCAGGCCGCCGATGATGCGGTCCATCCGGACGTGGGTGCTGCCGTCGGCGTCGACGATGACGTCTTTCACCAGGAAGGTGTCGGCGCCGGTGGCTTTCAGGGTGCCGAGATTCGCCGGGACGGCGGCTTTGGCCCGGGCGACCGCGG
The DNA here is from genome assembly GCF_027627575.1 of Kribbella sp. CA-293567. Taxonomy (NCBI): domain Bacteria; kingdom Bacillati; phylum Actinomycetota; class Actinomycetes; order Propionibacteriales; family Kribbellaceae; genus Kribbella; species Kribbella sp. CA-293567. Next base: position 4,293,265 of record NZ_CP114065.1, on the reverse strand, counting down.
CAGCGGAGGTCGGGACCGGCTCTGCCGCGGGGGCGCCGGTGGCCGTGGTGGCGCCGGTCAGCCCGAGGGCGGTTGCGGTCGCCACTGCGGTAGCAGCGGCGAGCAGGGCGGATTTGTTCATCCTCGCGCTCCTTCAAGGGTGTCCCGGGGGCCTCACGCCCCAGGAACGAGGTGCTGGAACGTTACCGCCCAGTCACCCAGGGTGGCCAGAGGTCGGGAAATTTCTCTTTCCCGCGTGCTCGCGGCGGTTTTGCCGGTGCCGGGCGGTAGCGTCGCGCCATGGCGGCGACCAAGGCAATCGAGCTGGAGATCGCGGGACGGACGGTCCGGGTCAGCAACCCCGACAAGCCGTACTTCGCGGACCGGGGCCTGACCAAACTCGACATCGTGAACTACTTCGTCGCGGTCGGCGACGGGATCCTGGGCGCGCTCAGGGACCGGCCGACCACGCTCGAGCGCTGGCCGGGCGGGTGGTTCGAGGGCGCGAAGCTGTCGACCCGGATGGACAACAAGGGCGACGCGTTCTACCAGAAGCGGGTCGCCAAGGGCGCGCCCGACTGGGTCGAGACGGCGACCATCAGGTTTCCCAGCGGCCGGCCGGCCGACGAGGTCTGCCCGACCGAGCTGGCGGTGGTCGCCTGGGCGGCGAATCTGGGCACGCTCACCTTCCACCCCTGGCCGGTACGCCGCCCGGAACTGGACTCGCCGGACCAACTGCGGATCGACCTGGACCCCCAGCCCGGCACCGACTTCAAGAGTGCCGCCGTGATCGCTCCGGTGTTGCGGGAACTGCTCGCCGAGCACGGTCTGGAGGGTTATCCGAAGACCTCGGGCGGTCGCGGGCTGCACGTCTACGTGCCGATCGAGCCCCGGTGGGACTTCGTCCAGGCACGGCGGGCCGTGATCGCGGTCGGCCGCGAACTGTCCCGGCGGATGCCCGACCAGGTGACGGTCAACTGGTGGAAGGAGGAGCGCGGCGAGCGCGTTTTCATCGACTACAACCAGATGGCCCGCGACCGCACCATCGCCTCGGCGTACTCCGTCCGGCCGAACGCGCGCGCCCGGGTCTCGGCGCCGCTGCGCTGGGAGGAGGTGTCCGAGGTGGTGCCGGACGACTTCGACGTGCTGACGATGCCGGCCCGCTTCGCCGAGGCCGGTGACCTGCACGCGGCGGTCGGGGAGCAGGCGTTCTCGCTGGAGTCGCTGCTGGAGCTGTCGGCCAAGCAGGAGCGCGACTTCGGCGAAGGCGACCTGCCGTACCCGCCGGAGTACCCGAAGATGCCCGGCGAGCCGAAGCGGGTGCAGCCGTCGAAGGACCGCGACAGCCCGAAGGACCCGGAGCCGGAGGAGTCCGTGCCCGGCGAGTAGCGCGGTCGAGCCGGGGAGCGGCGCGCCGGGCTCCGGGGGGGTGAGCGCCGTCGGGCAGAGGAGCGCCGCGCCGGGGCTGCAGGGGTGAGCGCCGTCGGGCAGAAAAGCGCCGCGCCAGGCTGCGGGTGGTGAGCGCCGTCGGGCACGGAGCGGTGGGTGGTGAGCGCCGTCGGGTAGGAAGCGGTGGGTCGGCGAGCGTGACGGGCGCCGTCAGATCGCGCGGAGGGCGCCGCCGTCGATCGGGATGATGGCGCCGGTGAGGTAGGACGCGGCGGGGGACAGGACGAAGGCGGCGACCCGGCCGAACTCGTCGGGGTTGCCGTAACGGCGGAGCGGGATCGTCTTCTCCGCGGCGCGGCGGGCGGCGTCGGGGTCACCCGACTTGCCGTCCAGTTCCTTCAGCCGGTCGGTGGCGATCCGGCCGGGCATCAACCCGTTCACCCGGACGCCGTTGGGGCCGAGTTCGTCGGCCAGCGTCTTGGCCACCATCGCGAGGCCGGGCCGGAGCCCGTTGGAGATCGCCAGGCCGTTGATCGGCGACTTCACCGACGACGACAGCACGAAGGCGATCGACGTACCGTCGGTGCCGGCCCGGGCGACCGAGCGGGCGATCCGCAGCCCGCCCAGGAAGACGCTGTCGAAGGCGGCGCGCCAGTCGTCCTCCTCGGTGTCCATCGCCGTGCCGGGCCGGGGGCCGCCGACGCTGATCAGGGCGCCGTGCAGGGCACCCCACTTGGCAATCGCGGTCGCGGCCAGCCGCTCGGCGCTCTCCGGATCGGCGTTGTCGACCGGGATGCCGACCACGTTCTGGCCGAGTTCGGCGGCGGCGCGGGAGATCGACTCCTCGCTCCGGCTGGAGATGACCAGCTTGGCGCCTTCCGCGGCCAATGCCTTGGCGGTGGCGTAACCGAGCCCGCCGCTGGCGCCGGTGACGATGTAGATGCGATCGCGCAGTCCGAGGTCCACGTCCCCATCCTGCCTCACGCCACCACATCTCGCCCGGCGCACGCCGCGCCGGGTGGCATCGATCTCATTCACTGGACTTGCGTCTCACCGCAAGGTAGTTGCCGGCAGCGTCGGCCCTGGCGAAACACTCGGTGACGCAGGTCCGCGCGCCGGTCGTAGCCGGGGGCAACGGGTGCTCAGGGAGTGGTCCGCGCCACATCGTCGTTGTTCCCGGCAACGGTCGCCGGCTCCTCGGCGGTCACGTCCTGCCGGGAGAAGTAGACCAGCCCGCCGATCGCCAGCAGGCCGAAGAGGAACCACTGCAACGCGTAGAAGAAGTGCGGTCCGCCGTCGATCTCCGGCCCCGGGAACCCCCGGAAGGCCGGATCGGCGGCCGGCTCCTGCTGGTCCACCGTCAGATAGCCGTCGTACAGGGTCAGTCCGAGCGCCGGGGCGTACTCGGCCCCGTTGATCAGCCGGGCGGTGCCGTCGGCCGGCGTACCGCCGTTGGTGTGGCCGCCGCGCTCGCTGCGGCGGAGCCGGCCGGTCACGGTGACCTCCCCGGACGGCGCGGCCGGAACGGTGCCCGGCGCCAGCTCCCCGCCCTGCTTCGGCAAGAACCCCCGATCGACCAGTACGGCGGTGCCGTCGGGCAGCAGCAGCGGCGTGACGATCTCGAACCCCGGCCGGTCGTTGACGTTGCGATAGCGCACGACCACCTGTTTGGTGGCGTCGTACCGGCCGGTGACGGTGGCGGTGCGCCAGTCGTGCTGCTCGCCGATCACCCGGTCCGGCCCGACGATCTCGGTCAGCGGGGTGACCGGAGCGGCCAGGTTCTTCCGGATCACCTCGTTGTGCGCCTTCCGGGAGTCCAGCCGGTGCAGCTGCCAGCGGCCGAGCTGCAGACAGGCCACGGAGAGCACGACGATCACCAAGGCGGAGGTGAACCACCGGACATTCATCAGACGACGCACGCTTCGAACTTAGGCCATCCACTGAAACGTGCTGCGCCCGGCTGCCGGGCGCGACGTAGGCTGGGGTGGTGACAGCACCCAGCAGGACCCCGCTCGGGCTCGCCGACAACTACGGCCGGGTGGCCACCGACCTGCGCGTGTCGCTGACCGACCGGTGCAACCTCCGCTGTACCTACTGCATGCCCGAGGAAGGGCTCGACTGGCTCGCCAAGCCCGAGCTGCTGACCGACGACGAGATCGTCCGGCTGGTCTCGGTGGCGGTCGGCCACCTCGGCGTCGACGAGATCCGCTTCACCGGTGGGGAGCCGCTGCTGCGTCGCGGCGTCGTCGACATCGTCTCCCGGACGACGAAGTTGCTGCCGCGCCCCCAGGTCTCGATCACGACCAACGGGATCGGTCTGGCCCGGCAGGCGCAGGCGTTGCGCGAGGCCGGCCTGGACCGGGTGAACGTGAGCCTCGACACCGTTCGGCAGGACACCTTCCTGGAGCTGACCCGGCGCGATCGCCTGAAGGACGTGCTGGCCGGCCTGGCGGCGGCCCACGAGGCCGGCCTGACCCCGGTGAAGGTCAACGCGGTCCTGATGCGGGGCGTGAACGACGACCAGGCGCCGGAGCTGCTGCAGTTCTGCCTCGACCACGGCTACGAGCTGCGCTTCATCGAGCAGATGCCGCTGGACGCCCAGCACGGCTGGAGCCGGGACCAGATGATCACGGCCGACGAGATCCTCGAACTGCTCGGCGAGCGCTTCGGCCTGGCAGCGACCGACGCGGCGACCCGGGGCAGCGCGCCGGCCGAGTCGTTCACCGTGAACGGCGGTCCGGCCACGGTCGGCATCATCGCGAGCGTCACGCGGCCGTTCTGCGGTGACTGCGACCGGGTCCGGCTGACGGCCGACGGCCAGGTTCGTGACTGTCTGTTCGCCCGGACCGAGTCCGACCTGCGAACGGCGCTGCGGGCGGGGGCCGGCGACGAGGAACTGGCGGACCGGTGGCGGCGGGCGATGCGCGGAAAACTTCCCGGCCACGGCATCAACGATCCGAGCTTCCTGCAGCCGGTCCGGCCGATGTCCGCCATCGGCGGCTGACGTTTCTGAACCGGAAATTTACTTTTTCCGGTGTAACGCGCACCGAAGGCCGGTAAGAGGTCCGGTTACGGCGCGGGGAAAGGCTCCACCTCGCGCAGGAAAGAACGCGCACCGAGGAAGTCCGACAGGCTCTGCTTGTGCTGGTCACAAGCCAGCCAGGTCTTACGCCGGTCGGGGGTGTGGATCTTCGGGTTGTTCCACCGCAGCGCCCAGGTGGCCGGTTGGCCGCATCCCCTTGCAGAGCAGACGGTCGACAGCTGCTCGTCGTTCTCGGTGGTGCTCACAGCAGGCTCTCCTGGGTGACATTCCGGGCGGTCCGGGCAATTGTTCCTGACCACTCAATAATCAAAAGCCTGGGCAAAATGAAGCGACGTCGGACAGCCACGGGGGGAGCCGTCCGACGCCGCATCAACACCCTGAATTTCATCCGTGAACTTCAGAGCACGCAGATTCTGACACGGATCCGTCATGAGAATCCAGTCCCGACGCGGATCACTTTTCGGTGTCGTGTTCCTGACGCAGTTCCGGCCGGGCCGGCGGCAGGTAGACCTCGCCCCCGGAGACCTTCGCGGTCTGCCGCGCATTCGCCAGTACGACCGCCACCGACGGCAGGAAAACGGCACCGACCAGCAGGATCCAGCGCCAGGGGGACGGAGTGATCACCGCGCCGACGAAACACACCACCCGCAACGACATCATCCAGGCGTAGCGGAAGATCCTGGTCTCCAGGTCCACCGACCGGCCGGGTTGCGCATCGGTCACCGTGATGACCGTTGCGTCGGACCGTTCACGACCCCGCTTACGGCGCTGTGACATCTATTCTCCTCACCAACATCAATATCAACGGTACGCCGCTGCAGAAGTTGCGGCCTACCCAGCCGAAGGAGAACAGCCATGACCGATCGCACCTACCGCGTCACCGAGCTCGTCGGCACCTCCAAGGAAGGCGTCGACGCGGCGATCACCAACGCGATCTCCCGCGCCGGTGAGACCCTGCGGCACCTGGACTGGTTCGAGGTGACGCAGATCCGCGGCCACATCGTCGACAACGCGATCGACCACTACCAGGTCGGCCTCAAGGTCGGTTTCCGCCTCGAGGACTCCTGACCGCGAGCGGCCGGAGCGGAGTACTGCGAACCGCCGGGGCCGCCCGGTTCGCAGTACCGGCGGGGTCGGGAGATACCGTTCGTGCGGCAGCGCCGTACGGCGCTGGACGGGACTTGCGTGAGGAGATCGAAACGTGGCGAGATCGGTACTGGTCACCGGCGGCAACCGGGGCATCGGGCTGGCTATCGCGACCGCTTTCCGGGAGGCCGGCGACCAGGTCGCGGTCACCTACCGTAGCGGTGAGCCGCCGGAAGGTTTCCTCGGCGTCAAGTGCGACGTCACCGACGCCGAGCAGGTCGACGCCGCGTTCGACACCATCGCGGCCGAGCACGGCCCGGTCGAGGTACTGATCGCCAACGCCGGCATCACCCGCGACACGCTGCTGCTGCGGATGTCCGACGACGACTGGGACGCGGTCATCCAGACCAACCTGACCGGCTCGTTCCGGGTCGCCAAGCGCGCGGCCAAGGGCATGCTGCGGCTGCGCCGGGGCCGGATCGTCTTCATCTCCTCGGTGGTCGGTCTGCTCGGTTCGCCCGGCCAGGTGAACTACGCCGCCAGCAAGTCCGGACTGATCGGGATGGCCCGGTCGATGGCGCGCGAGCTCGGCAGCCGGGGCATCACCACCAACGTGGTGGCACCGGGGTTCGTCGAGACCGACATGACCGCCGTGCTGCCGGAGGAGACCCAGAAGCAGTACCTGGGCCAGATCCCGCTCGGCCGGTTCGGCCGGACCGAGGAGATCGCCCAGGCCGTCCGCTGGATCTCCTCCGACGAAGCCGCCTACATCACCGGCGCCGTGATCCCGGTCGACGGCGGCATCGGCATGGGCCACTGACCAATACTTCTTTCGAGAAAGGGAATGCCGGTGGGCATCCTCGACGGCAAGCGGATCCTGGTCGCGGGCGTGACGCTCGACTCCTCGATCGGCTTCGCGACCGCCAAGGTGGCGCAGGAACAAGGCGCCACGGTACTGATCTCGAACTTCGGCCGGGCGCTGAGCATCACCCGGCGGATCGCCGGCCGGCTGCCGGTGACGCCGCCGGTGATCGAGCTCGACGTCACCGACGAGGATCACCTGGCCGCGTTGCCGGCCGCGATCCGCGAGCACGTCGACGGTCTCGACGGCGTCGTGCACTCGATCGCCTACGGCAACCCGGAGACGATCCTCGGCGGCAAGTTCCTGGACGGCCCGTGGGACGACGTGTCCCGCGCGGTGCACGTCTCGGCGTACAGCCTGAAGTCGCTGGCGGTGACCTGCGCGCCGCTGATGAGCCGGGGCGGCAGCATCGTCGGGCTGACCTTCGACGCCAGCGTGGCCTGGCCGGGGTACGACTGGATGGGGGTCGCGAAGGCGGCCCTGGAGTCGACCTCGCGCTATCTGGCGCGTGACCTGGGCGCGCAGGGGATCCGCTGCAACCTGGTCTCCGCCGGTCCGCTGAAGACGCTGGCCGCGAAGGCGATCCCGGGCTTCGAGAAGTTCGAGGGACCGTGGCTGGACCAGGCCCCGCTGGGCTGGGACCCGTCCGACCTCGAGCCGACCGGCAAGACGATCGTCGCCCTGCTCAGTGACTTCTTCCCCTCCACCACCGGCGAGATCATCCACGTCGACGGCGGCTTTCACGCGATGGGTGCCTAGTGTCCACCTCCTTGGTAGAGCTCCGCGTCCTGGACGGGGCCAACCTGTACTTCAGCCGGGCAGCGATCAAGCTCACGCTCGACCTGTCGGCCCTGATCGACGCGCCGGCTCCGGCCGCGAAGGCGTACGCGCAGGCACTCGGGCTCGGCGCGACCCGGCCCGGGCGGATCGGCTCCGGCTTCCGGCAGCGGTTCGCGGTCCGGGTGGTCGGGCACATTCTGCGTCGGATCGCCCGCGAGGCAGGGATCGGGCGGATCGGCGTCCGGGTCCGCTCCGAGAACGACGTGCACCGGCTGGTGGTGGCGTTCCCGTGGGCGCACGAGGGCCGCGCCCGCGCGCTCGCGATGGCGATCGTCGAGGTGGTCGACGCCTTCGGCGCCGACGAGCTGCCTGAACTGGTGACGAGCGTCGGGGACCGGGTCCGCAACGAGCCGGCCGGTAACGCGCCGCCGACGCTGCGCCCGAAGATCCCCGTCGTCGCCGTCACCGGCACGAACGGCAAGACCACCACCTCGCGGATGATCGCGCACATCGGCCGGGCAGCAGGCCTGCACACCGGCTGGTCGAGCACCGACGGCGTGTACTTCGACGGCAAGCTGGTCGAGTACGGCGACTTCTCCGGCCCGAGCGGCGCCGGCCAGGTGCTGTCGCAGCCCGGAGTGCAGCTGGCCGTCACCGAGACGGCCCGCGGCGGCATCCTGCGGCGCGGCGTCGGCGTCGCCTACAACGACGTCTCGGTCGTCACCAACGTCACCGCCGACCACCTGGGCCTGGGCGGGATCGACACCGTCGACCAGCTGGCCGAGGTGAAGGCCGTGATCACCAAGATCACCCGGCCGCGCGGCTGGTGCGTGGTGAACGGCGACGACCCGCGGACCTTCGCGATGCGGCTGGACTCGCCGGCCAAGAGCTGGGTGTTCTCCCGCGATCCCGACTCGCCGTCGATCCGCAGCGTGCTGGACGAGGGCGGCCGGGCGACCACCGTGCTGGACGGGTTCATCACCGTGCTCGATCAGGCCAGCGACGCCGAGCCGCTGCTCAAGGTCGTCGACGTCCCGATGACGCTGTCCGGGCTGTCCCACTACAACGTGGAGAACGCGCTCGCCGCCGCCTCGGCGGCGCTCGGGCTCGGGCTGCCGCGGGCCGCGGTGATCGAGGGGCTGAGCACGTTCTCGCCGTCGGAGAACAACCCGGGCCGGATGAACATGTACTCCGTCCGCGACTTCACCGTGGTGATCGACCTCGCCCACAACGAGGCCGGCCTGGAAGCCCTGCTGGAGATCATGAACGGCGTCCGGATGCCCGGCGCGCGGCTGCTGCTGGCGCTGGGTTCGCCGGGGGACCGGTCCGACGAGATGGTCTCCGCGATGGGCGCGATCGGTGCCCGTGGCGCCGACCGGGTGGTGATCGGGCACAAGGGCGAGTACCTGCGCGGCCGGCCGCCGTCGGAGCTGGAGGCGGTCTTCCGGGAGGGCGCCGGTTCGGTCGGCGTCGAGGACGTACCGTCCTTCCCGACCGAGCTCGAGGCGGCGCAGGCGCTGGTCGGCGAGGCCCGGGCCGGTGACGTGGTCGCGGTGATGTCTCTGCAGGATCGGGCGAGTCTTGACGCCTGGTTGCGGTCCGAGGGGGCTACCGTCGATGACCCGGAGACCTTGAAGGCGAAGGTCGAACGCGCACAGCACTGATCCCCGGGTTTCCGCCGCCCGGGGCGGATCGGGGATCGTCATGCGTTACTTGTGGTCGGTACCAGCGGCGGTCGCCGCCTGGTTCGTGGCCGGCTTCGCGCCGAGCTATCTGACCGGGCTGCCGGCCGGCTCGACCACCTTCGTCGGAACCCGGCTGGACCTGCTCGTCCTGGGCGGCTTCACGGGCGGAGTGCTGGCGGGGCTGATCGTGGCCCGGCTTCGGTACGCCGTACCGCTGGTGCTGATCGTTGCTGTCGGCTCCTGGTGGCTGAGCGGCTACGATCTTTCGGCCCAGGGACTTCTGATGTCGTTGCTGGTGGCAAGTGTCGTCGGCGCGGGACTCGGTGCCCTGGGCACCCGTAACACGGTGCTGGCGGCGTTTGCGTTGTCGGTGCCCGTCGCCTGGTTCGCTCTGCGCCCCGCCGACGAGCTCCAGGACTGGCTCTGGTTGTGGCAACTGAACGGCCTGCTGGTCGCGATCGGCCTCACCACCCTCCTGTACGCCGCCTGCTGGCGGCGCGGCTGGCCATCGGCGTACTCGTGGCTGCCGTTGTCGGTCTTCTACGTGGCCTCGTTCGCCATGGTCGACGGCATTCAGGCGGTGGCCGCCGCCAAGGGCCAGTCGATCGACGTGGTTGCCGACGCGGGCACCGACGCCTTCTTCGCCGCTTTCGAGCCGCTTCTGCGGGAGTACTGGCCGTGGCTGCTGCTGGCCGTCCTGCTGGCGATCCCGATGGTGGCACTGAAGGTGCGCGCGCTACCGCCGCCTCCGTTGGCGCCCGGGGCCGACGACGGACGCAGCAACGACGCCGTCCTGTCCGACGACCTGGACTGGATCGACCGCGAGGAGCCCAAGCGCCGGTTGCTCCCGGCGCGCCGGTGAGAAGCGCGTAGCTGAAAGATCAACCATAGGCTCTGGGGTGTCAGGGAATACGCAATCCCATCCCGGAGGACTTTTGTGAAACTTCGCCTCGCCCTCGGAGTCACCGCTGCCGCCGCCGTCGTCGCGGTCGGCATCACCCCCGCCTCGGCGGCCCAGGACCGGTCGGCCGACGCCGGCGCCTGCGTCCCGGGCATCGCCTGCTTCTACGAGACCACCGCGTTCGGTGGCAGGAGCGTGCACTACGCCTCGCCCAGCACGTCCTGCACCCGGCTGCCGTTCGTCCCCGGATCGCTCTTCAACTGGAGCACCAAGGACATCTACCTGTACCGCACCGCCGACTGCACCGGGGTCGCGAACCTCGAACCGGCCAACAACTTCCACAGCTACCCGAGCACCAAGTTCCTGAGCTTCCGCGCGGGCTAACCGACCAGGGCTCGACCGAGCCAGCCGCCTTCGCTGAATCCTGCCGGGATCACGAAGGCGGCTGAGCCGATCGTGGTGGTCCACTCGTTCAGGGCGTCCGCCGCGTCGAGCCGGGCGAGCATCGGCAGGAACTGGCTGACCAGGTCTGCCTGGTAGCTGAGGAAGATCAGGCCGGACTCGCGGGTGGCGCCGGTGTCGTGGACGTAGTTGAGGCCCTTGCGGAAGATCCGCCGGCCGTCGTTCACCGAGTGGTGGGACAGCCGCGCGTGCGCGTTCTCCGCGATCATCAGGCGGCCGTCGGCGTCGCGCTTCTCCAGATCGAGTTCGTCGTGCTCGGCCGTGCCGGTCAGCGGGGCGCCGTCGGACAGCTTGCGGCCGACCGAGCGCTCCTGCTCGGAGCGAGTGAGTTCGTCCCAGGTCTGCAGGTTCAGCTTGATCCGCCGGACGACCAGCGTCGTACTGCCGTCGGGCGCCCAGACCGTGCTGTCGAACTCCGGGGTTCCGGGCGCGGGGTTGCCGGTGCCGTCGACCTGGTTGAAGAGATTCCGCCCGGTGACCGGAGAACCATCAGGTGCGGTCGCGTTCCAGAACCCGGTCTGCCGCCACAGTGGCTTCGCGAACGGCGCCGCATCCGCCACCAGCCGCTGGACCGCGTGCACCACCGACACGGCGTCGTCGGCGCCCACCAGGATCAGCAGATCGCCACCGGTCCAGCCGGGTTGCAGGCGATCGTGCGACATCACCGGGATGTCGCTGAACCCGCGCGGCCTGGTGAGGCCGGGCAAAGTGAACACCTTGGCGCCGAAACCCACTGTCACGGTCAGAGCGACCCCGGGAACTGCGAGCTCGGGAGCCGTGTCGCCGGGTGCGGGCCGGCCCGATCCCAGGGCGACGATGTCGCTGGTCCAGAGGCGCATCAGCCGGCCGAGCGCGGCCTTGCCGGTCGACGGCAGCAGCGTGAGCGCGACCAACTCGGCGTGCTTCGGTGAGGTCGCGGCGATGGCCGGCTGGTGCTCGCCGTACGGGCTGAGGTCGCGGGGGAGCGGCGTACGGGTGGGGACTGCACCCGAGTTGTGGCTCAGGGCAACGGCGCCACCGGTGACGGCGGCGCCCGCCGCGGCAGCTCCGGCGTACCCGAAGAGCTGCCGCCGCGACGGCCGTCCGGTCAAGGTGTGGTGCTGGGTGTGGCCGACGGGTGGTAGTGCTCTTCCTCCTCGGTGAACAGCTTCACCGCGACGGTCAGCTCCTTCGTGCTCCCGTCGGAGAACTTCAGGGTGAGCGGTACCTCGTCGCCCGGCTCGAGCTGTTGCTTCAGCCCCATCAACATCACGTGGTCCTTGCTCGGTGCCAGGTGCGCGTGCGACTCGGCCGGCACCTTGATGCCGTCGGCCTTCTCCTGCATCACCATCTTGCCGTCCTTCATCGTCATCTCGTGCAGCTGCACCATCCCGGCGACCGGGGAGGTTGCCGAGGTCAACGAGATGTCGGCGTTGCCGGGGTTGGTCAGCGACATGAAGGCCGCCGTCATCGTGGCGTTCTTGGTACCGACCGTCGCGCGCACCCAGGCGTCCTCGACCAGCACGCCCGGTGTCGTGACGGCCGCCTCCGCCGCCGGTGCCTCGGGGCCGGAGGATCCGCAGGAACTCAGCAGGAGGGGCAGGGCAACGGCCAGACCGGCCAGCAGCAGCTTCGTCTTCACGGACAGCCAACGACCCTTGTCCCGGCCGAGTTCCCCGGAGCGGGGACACCCGGTGTGTCCCCGCTCACGCGGAGCTATTCGGCTGACTGGTCAGCTTCCGGCTCGGCGTCGGGCTTCACGAAGTCGGGGTCGCCGCCCTCGTCGCCGGAGCGGGCGCCGGCCTGGGCCAGGTGCGATACCGACTCCAGGTGGGACAGCACCTGCTGGTGCTGGTCGACGCAGAGCACCACCAGGTCGCCGCGGTTCGAGCGGGCCAGCGCGTGCTGGACCGCGGTCAGCTCCTCGAGCACGATCTCCACCTGCCGGCAGCGCGCGCCGTTCTCCATCGCCGTCCGGACGCCCTCGGCGACGAGCTCGGCCGTGCTGCCGCGCTCGCGGCCCCGCAGCCGGGCGTCCTCGCGGACGATCACCACGTCGAAGTGCTGCGCGGCCACCTCGCCCAGCTCCCGCATGTCGTCGTCGCGCCGGTCACCCGCGGTCGCGATCACGCCGATCCGCGACGACCGGCCGAGCTCGGACGACGCGTTCAGGCTCTCGCCGAGTTTGTCGACGAAGTCACCGAGCATCCGCATCGCCGGCGCGTTGTGGCAGTAGTCGACGATCACCGTGCGGCCGTGCACGTCGATCTCGTTCAGCCGGCCGGGGGACAGGTAGTACGAGGTGTTGAAGGTCCGCAGGCCCTGCCGGATGTCGTGCAGCGGTGCGCCCGCGGCGAAGGCGGCGGCCGCGGCGGCCATCGCGTTCTGCACGTTCATCATCGCCCGGCCGCCGAAGGTGGCCGGCAGCAGGTGCGTCCAGGCCAGCTGCATCGAGCGGCGGCCGTGCTTCATGATGATCATGTCGCCCAGGTCGGACCGCTCCAGCACGACCGCCCGGCCGCCCCGGCGGCAGTGACCCTCGATGTACTCGCGGACCTCGCTGCCCGACTCGGCGATGCTGAACCAGACCACCTCGCCCGAACACTTCCGCCGCATCTTGCGGACCAGCGGGTCGTCGGCGTTCAGGACCGCGAAGCCGTTCCGCGGCACGGCCTCGACCAGCACGCCCTTCACGTCGGCGAGCTGCTCGAGGGTGTCGATCCCGCGCATCCCGAGGTGGTCGGGCTGGATGTTCAGCACCACCGCGACGTCGTTGCGCTGGTACCCCAGGCCCTCGCGCAGGATGCCGCCGCGGGCCACCTCGAAGACGGCGAAGTCGACCCGCGGGTTCTGCAGCACCATCCGGGCGGACTTCGGGCCGGACGCGTCCGACCGGATCACCAGCCGCTCGTCGATCACGACGCCGTCGGTCGAGGTCATCCCGACCTTGCGGCCCATCCCCTTGAAGACGTGGCTGATCATCCGCGAGGTGGTGGTCTTGCCGTTGGTCCCGGTCACCGCGATGATCGGGATCCGGCTGGTCGCGCCGGGCGGGAACAACATGTCGACCACCGGCTTGGCGATGTACTGCGGATCGCCGATCGTCGGGTTGGTGTGCATCCGGAAGCCCGGGGCCGCGTTCACCTCGCAGATCGCGCCACCGGTCTCGCGCACCGGCTGGGTGATGTCGGGGCAGATGAAGTCGATGCCGGCGATGTCCAGCCCGATCATCCGGGCCGCCTCCTCGGCGATCTCGACGTTCTCCGGGTGCGCCTCGAAGGTGCGGTCGATCGAGATCCCGCCGGTGGACATGTTGCCGGTGAGCGTGAGCTTCACCATCGTTTCCTCGGGCGGTACGTCGTCCATCTCGAAGCCCTGGGTCCGGACCAGCTCCCGCGCGGCCGCGTTCACCGTGATCCGGGTCAGGATCTTCTCGTGCCCGACACCGCGGCGCGGATCGGCGTTGGTGATCTCGACCAGCTCGGCCACCGTGTGCACGCCGTCGCCGACCACGTGGGCCGGCACCCGCTCGGCGATGGCCTCCATCCGGCCGTTGATGATCAGGCAGCGGTAGTCCTTGCCGGTGACGAAGCTCTCCACGATCACCGAGCCGCGCCGTGACTGGTCGGCGGCGATCGGGAAGGCCTCCCGGACGGCGTCCGCGTCCTGCAGGTTCAGGCAGACGCCACGGCCGTGGTTGCCGTCGAGCGGCTTGCAGACGACCGGGTAGCCGATCTTGTTCGCGGCCGAGACCGCGTCCTCGACCTCACGCACGGACGCCTGCCGCGGGACCGGCAGGCCGGCCGACGCGAGCAGCTTGGTGGTGAGGTCCTTGTCGCCGGCCACGTCGACCGCGATCGAACCCGTCTCCGACGTCATGGTGGCCCGGATCCGCTTCGCGTGCACGCCCTGACCGAGCTGCACCAGGCTGAACTTGTTCAGCCGGATCCACGGGATGTCGCGGGAGACCGCCTCGTCCACGATCGCCTGCGTCGACGGCCCGAAGGCGCTCCGCTCGGCCTGCCGGATGAACTTCTCCAGCTCGGTGGTGAAGTCGAAGTCCGGCGTCGGCTGGACCAGATAGTTGACGAACCGGACCGCGAGCTCACCGGCGGCCAGGCCGACGCCCTCGTCGGCGTACGAGTAGATGATGTTGTAGCGGCCGGGCACGCCCTTGACCTGGCGGGTCTTGCCGCGCCGCATGTCGTGGCCGGCCTCCTGCTGCAGCTGCAGCGAGACGTGCTCGGCGATGTGGCCGAGCCAGGTGCCCTCCTGCAGCCGCTCGATGAAGCCGCCGCGCCGGCCCCGGGAGCAGTGGTGCTGGTCAAGGCGGGGCAGGTGCTCCAGCAGCCGCTCGGTGAACCCGTCGATGGTGTTCGACGGGAACTCCTCCAGCGACCCCAGGTCGACCACCAGGTGGATCGCCGGGTCGTAGCTCCAGATGTTCGGCCCGCGGTAGACGCGGGTCTCGATGATCTTCAGGTCGGGGCTCGGAGTTCCGAGGGTCTGGTCGGGGGCGGTGTCCGTCATGCGTTCCCACTGTCTGGTTGCGGCCCTGTTGCGGCATCGGTGTCTGGTCGGCTGAGTTCGGCGCCCGCGCTCAGAGGCTCGGTCGCCTCCGGTCTGGACTGACTCGCCGCCGACGATCTGGCCTTCTTGACGGCCGCCTTCCTCGGAGCCGCCGTCTTGCTGCCCGGTTCACCCGCCTTCGCCGTACGCCGGCCCGCCCGCCGCTTGCGCTCGGCGTAGTACGCGGGTGACACGCCCTCGGCGGCGATCTCCTTGGCCAGCTTGCGCAGATCGGCCTCGGCCGCCTCGATCGAGGCGATCTCCTCGGCCGGCGGCTGCGGACCGTAGGACAGCAGCACCCGGGCCTTGAGGTCGAAGGTCGCGGTCGCGGGCAGGACGTGCAGGACGACGCCGGAGGCGAGGATCGCCTCCGACCGGCTCGCGTAGTGCGCGTTGGAGGTGATCCGGCTGCCGTCGAAGATCGTCACGGCACCCCGGCCGACGACCTCCAGGTGGGAGCCGCGGACGACGGCCGCGGTGTCCTCGTCGACGCCGATGCCGAGTAGACCGGGGGACTGGGCCACCAGCGACAGCAGCCGGCCGTACCGGTTGCGCTGGGCGAAGTGCTGGTCGACGATCGCGCCCTGGACGAGTCCGAGCCCGCCGGCCAGTTGGCTCATCCGCTGGCGCGGGGTGGCGCCGGAGCGGCCGAACGCGATCATGTGCTCGGCCAGGATGCTCGCGCCCGCCGAGGTCCCACCGACGGCCGCGCCCCGGGCGTGGGCCGCGGTGACGGCCTGGCCGAACGCGGTACCGGTGACCACGCCGCTCAGCTTGAGCTGGTTTCCGCCGGTCATGAAGATGCCGGTGGCCTCGGTGAGCGGCTCGATGAAGGCCGGGTCGTCGGCGTCCTCGCGGTTCTCCGGCCGGACCCCGACCACGCTGGCCGCGCCCAGCGCGGCGAACAGGGCGGAGTACACGTCGATCACGTCCGGCCCGAGGGCGGACGCGGTCGGCACGATCACGATCCGTGCCTTCGGCCCACCCGCCGCCTCGACGAACTCCTGCAGAACCAGCCGCTTCTTCAGCTTGTCCTCGGCCCCACCGATGGCGAACAGGGCACCAGGCCCGCTCGTCGTCACCCCACCCTGCTGTTCAGACATAGCCGAAGAATAAGCGCTGGACCCCGCGCGGCCCGCTTCGGTCGCTCGGTGAGGCGTCCCATGGCCGGGGTGGCGCCGGGTCGGGACAGACCCGGCACCACTGCCGTCAATGACCGAAGGTGAACCAGTTGACGTTGACGAAGTCGGCCGGCTGGCCGCTGGTGAAGGTCAGGTAGACGTTGTGGACACCGGTCACCGCGCCGATGTTCGCGGGCACGCTGCGCCAGGACTGCCAGCCGCCGGTGTTGCCGATGGCGAAGCTGCCGATCGGGGCGTTGGATCTGCTGTCCAGGCGGACCTCGACCAGACCGCTGACTCCGCCCCCGGCTCCCGACGCCACCCGGGCGACGAACTGGCGGGCCGCGGAGCTACCGAAGTCGACGTTCGGGTAGAGCGCCCAGTCGCCGTTGCCGATCTGCCTGACGTTCTGCCCGCCACCGGAGTCGGTGGTCGTCTCGACGCTGACCCCACCCTGCTGGCTGTACGACTCGGCCTGGATAGTGCTGTACGCGCTGCCACCGGGCGGGTTGATCGGCGGGGTGGTGGGAGGCGTGGTGGGCGGGGTGGTCGGGTCGCCGCTACCGCCACGGGTGGAGACCGACACGTAGTCGACCACCATCGGATGACCGGGGACGGTCTCCGGGCGAGGCGTCGGGCCGTTGAGCGCGTCCGGGAAGGCGCCGCCGATGGCCAGGTTCAGCAGCAGGAAGTACCCCGAGTGCGAGGTCATGCTGTTCCAGGTGTCGGCCGGGAGCTGCGCCTGGCTGATGGAGTGGAACTGCTGACCGTCGACGTACCAGCGGAACTGGTTCGGCGAGATGCTGGTGTCCCACTCGAAGCGGTAGGTGTGGAAGCCGCTCTGGCAACTGCTGCCGGGGCAGGCGCGGCTGTTCGCCAGGCCGCTCGTCTCGTTGCAGGGACCGCCCGGGTTCACGCCGCAGTGCAGCACGCCCCAGACCGAGTTGATCCCGTTGACGTTCTCCATGATGTCGAACTCGCCGATCCCCGGCCAGTTCCAGTAGTTCCCCCGGTACGGCGAACCGAGCGCCCAGAACGCCGGCCAGTAGCCGAGGGCCGCGTTGCCGGTCACGTTCGGCATCTGGAGCCGGCTCTCCATCGCGACCACTCCGCCGGCCGGCGGCCTGAAGTTGCTGCGCTGGGTCTCGATCCGGGCCGAGGTCCAGTTGCCGGCACCGTCGCGCAGCGGCGTGATCCGCAGGTTGCCGGTGCCGTCGAGACGGAGATTGTTGGTGCTGTTGGTGTAGTTCTGGATCTCGCCGGTGCCCCAGTTGCCGGGGCCGCCCGGGTAGCCGTGGCCGGTGTCGATGATCCAGTTGGCGCTGGACGGCAGGGTGCCGTTGGCGCCGTCGAAGTCGTCGCTCCAGACCGTCGTCCAGCCGGCGGCCGGGGGCGGCACGCTGGCTTGAGCCGCGACCGTGAGTGCGGTGACGACCAGTACGGGGGCGAGCAGAGCGCTCAGGAGAGTTCGGCGGCGATTGGACGGTTTGGCGGGGCGGGAACGCATGGATGACCTCCACGGGCGGGCGGCGCCGTCACCAGAGCGGCACCGAGTGGGGTGAAGACTCCATGGGAGCGCTCTCATCGGTCAGTGTCAACCGCTCGCCGCCCTACCGGTCCGAGGGAACGTTCCCGCCAGTCAGAGATCGCGGCTGAAGACCGTCGTACTCCGGCGGACGCTCATCCCGAGCCGTTCGTACATCGCCAGCGCGCCGGTGCCCGAGTGGGTCCAGAGGGTGAGGTTGGGGCGCCCTTGCTGGAAGAAGCCGAATGAGGCGTGGGCGAGGACGGTCCGGGCGAGCCCCTTGCCCCGATGGTCCCGGCGTACGGCGAGTTGCTCGACGTGGCCCTCTTGGGAGTCGGGAAGCGCCAGACACATCGCAACCCCGACCAGCTCGCCGTCGGCGTACGCCACCTGCGACAGCTCCGGCGCGAAGCTCGAGCGGCCGATCGTCATCCGCGCCCACTCGTCGTACGGCCAGCGGCGCGGCTGCCACTCGTCGAAGGCGTCCTGAATCACCGTGTACGCCGCCGGCGCGTCCTCGGCGCCGAACGGGCGGATCGAGACATCAGCCGGCAGCGCAGCCAGGGCCGGTACGCCGGTCGCCCGCAGCTCGAGTTCCCAGTTGGTCGCGAGCACCTCGTAGCCGCGAGCGCGCAGGATCGCCGTACCGGCCAGGTCCTCGTCCTCGACGGTCTGCGCGAGCGTCGGGCTGCCGATCTCGATGGCTCTCTGCTCGGCCCATTCGACCAGCGCGGTGCCCAGCCCCAGCCCCCGGTACGCCGTACCGACGTCGACCTGCGAGCGGCGCCCACGGACCCACGCCCAGGCCGCGATCCCACCGGCAGGCTCCAGCACTACCAGGCTGTCGGCGGAGGCGTCCAGCCCAGGACGCTCCAGTGCAGCCTCGACCTCGTCGACCGCGAGTCCGGCCATCGGGCCGATCGCCGTGGCATCAGCGGTTTCGGCGGGGCGGCAGCGGAATCCGGCGGGCAACTCGGGGAAAGGAGGCACAAGGATCGATCCTCGACCCGGAACTCCGCGTGGGCAAGCAAATTTTGCCCAAGTTGTGGCGGTGAGCGGTACTCCGGGCTGGGGTGCCGTGCAACTATCTGCTGTGCACAGTGCCCTGCCGCGTCTGATCGCCCTGACCGCGGTCCTGCTGATCCCGGTTTCTTGTGGGCAGCAGCAGCCCGGCAGCACTCCGGCGGCGGTCACCAGCACCAGCCCGGCAGCGGTTCCCGTGCCGACAGCGCCCGCTACGACGCGGCAGCCGGCCGATCTCACGCAGGCCACCTTCGCGCCGAAGGTGCTCGGTGCGTTGACGGCCAGGGGAGGCTTCCGGGTGTCGGCGGCGGTCCAGGAGGGGCGGAAGGCGCCGAAGCTGACCAACGCGCTGGTCTACTTCAAAGGCCGCTCGGTCGACGTGGCGACGAAGGCGCAGGGTGGCGGCGGGCTGGTGAGGGTCGGCCGCTCGATCTACCTCCAGGACGCCAAGCTGACCGGTGACGCCCAGAAGCCGTGGGCCGAGCTTGATCTCGACAGCACCGCGGGCGAGGAGAAAGCCGCGGCGGCGGCCGCCGACTCCTGGGTCTCCGATCGCCTGGTCCACCAGCTGATCGGCGGGGCGCCGTACGCGACCTTGTTCCAGCCGGCCGGTGAGCAGGTGATCGACCACGTCACCACCCAGCAGTACACGATGCGGATCGACCTGCAGAAGGCCGTCGCCGCCGGAGCGCTGGGGGAGTACGTCGGGCGCGCCGACCTCAAGTCCCTTCCGAAGCAGCTCAGCGTCACGGTCTGGGTCGACCCCAACGCGCTGCCCCGCAAACTCGAGTTCAACCGCGCGGACACCGCGGCCGGCAGCGTGACCGTCTCGGCGCGGTTCGGTCAGTTCGGGCGGCGGTCGCTGGTGCTGCCGCCCAAACCGGCGAAGCTGGGCACGGCCGACTTCAGCTGAGGTCGGACGCCTCGTCGGCGGCCTCGACCTCTTCGCGGCTGATGCCGAGCAGGTAGAGGATCGTGTCGAGGTAGGGGACGCTCACGTGGGTGTCGGCTGCCGCACGGACGACAGGCTTGGCGTTGAAGGCGATGCCGAGGCCGGCCGCGGCCAGCATGTCGAGGTCGTTGGCACCGTCGCCGATCGCGACGGTCTGCGACAGCGGCGTACCGGAGGTCTTCGCGAAGCGGCGCAGCGCGACCGCCTTGCCGGCCCGGTCGACGATGTCGCCGATCACCTTGCCGGTGAGCTTGCCGTCGACGATCTCCAGCACGTTGGCGGCGGCGAAGTCGATCCCGAGATCGGCCGCTAGCTTGTCGGTGATCTGGCTGAAACCGCCGCTGACGATGGCGAACTGGTAGCCGAGCCGTTTCAGCGTGCGCACCAGTGTCCGTGCGCCCGGTGCCAGCTGGATCGCCTGGTAGACCTCGTCGAGCGCCGACGCCGGCAGTCCTTCGAGGGTCGCGACCCGGCTGCGCAGCGAGTCGGAGAAGTCCAGTTCGCCCCGCATCGCCTGCTCGGTGACGGCGGCGACCTCCTCCAGCCGCCCGGCGTGCGACGCCAGCATCTCGATCACCTCGCCCTGGATCAGGGTCGAGTCGACGTCCATCACGATCAGCCGCTTGGCCCGCCGGTACAGGCCACCGGGCTGGACCGCGACGTCCAGGCCCTGGACGACGCCCTCCAGCGCGAGCACCTTGCGCAGCGAGTCCGGGTCGGCGCCGGACACGGCGATCTCCATCGCGGTCACCGGATAGCGCGCCATCCGGCTGATCCGGTCGATGTTGGCACCGGTGTCGGCGATCCGGCCGGCGATCGCGGCGAAGCCCTGCGCGGTCAGCGGACTGCCGATCACGGTCACCTGGGTGCGGCCCTTGCGCCGCGGCTCGTTGTCGCCGAAGCCCTTCTTCAGGTCGATGTCGACCTCGAGGTTCTCGGCGAGGGCCTTGAGCTCCTTCTTGAGCTCCTTGTGGTCGCGGGGCGCCGACAGCAGGACGCCGAGCACCAGCCGGCCCCGCAGGACGACCTGTTCGGCGTCGATCACGTCGAGCCCGCGCAGCGCGAGGGTCGACAGTACGGCGGAAGTCAGACCCGGCCGATCCGTACCGGTCAAGGTGACCAGCAGGGTGGGGCGATCCAACATGGGCGTCTCGTGCTCAGCCTGTCCTGTCATCTCAAGGGCTCAGGCTACCGATCAACCCTCAACGAAGGACGGGCGGTCCACATGCCGCGACGAGAGCGCGCCGGGCGGCGGCGGCCAGGTCGGTCAGGGCCCGGCGACGGGCGTCGGCCTCGGCGCCGGTGACAGCGGCGCCGTCGTCGTCCAGGGCCGCGTCGGCGATCGCCAGGCAGCGCCGGGCGGTTGCCGCGGTCTTCACCGCACGGGCTTCGTAGCCGGGGGCGAGGTCGTCGCCCTGGCCCAATCCGATCCGGCGGATGTCGATCAGCGCGTCGGCCACCTCGGGCTTCCATTTGGCGACGTCAAGCGCGGCCAATGACTCCGCCGCCTCGATCAGCGCCGCGCGGAGCCCACGGTCGGCCTCGCCGATGTCGGCCGGCGGCGGACCGGTCGCGGGCAGGACGGTCCACTGCACCGCCGGCCCGACGTACGCCGGTACGAGTCCGAGGTCCACGCCGGTCAGTACGACGGCCTCGCCGCTCTCCAGTGCGGCCTCGTTGAACTTCGGCGGCCCGGCCAGCCCGATCGGGTCGCCCGGGATCGGCAGCGCGAGATGGGCCTGGGTGGCACCGGCCGCGCGCAACAGGTTGAGGGCCACCGGCAACGTGGTCGGCAGCGGATGCCCGGCCAGACCGGACACCTGGTGCCCGACGTCCGCACCGAGGATCTTCGCCGCGGCGGTGTCCGGGTCGCAGGCGCCGGTCAGCATCGCGTTGGTCCACACGGTGAAACGCACCGAGGCGGCAGTGGTCAGCACACCGGCGATTGTTCCATTCGCACGACCAGGACCCGAAACCAGCAGGGTCGGCGTACGCCGGTTCGGCCGGCACCACTAGGTTTTGGCCTATGACTGCGGTGGCGGAGCTGGCTGGTGTCTCGATCGTGCGCGGTGACGCGCGTCTCCTCGACGGTGTCGACTGGTCCGTCGAGGAGACCGACCGCTGGGTCGTGATCGGCCCGAACGGCGCCGGCAAGACCACCCTGCTGCAGATCCTCGCGGCCCAGATCCACCCGACGACCGGCGTGGTCGGCCTGCTCGGCGAGGTGCTCGGCGCGATCGACGTCTTCGAGCTGCGGCCGCGGATCGGGCTGACCAGCGCGGCGCTGGCCGACAAGCTGCCGAGGTCCGAGCGGGTCGCGGACGTGGTCGTCTCCGCGTCGTACGCCGTCGTCGGCCGGTGGCGCGAGGAGTACGACGAGCTGGATCACCAGCGGGCCAAGGAGTTGCTGTCCGAGCTGGGCATCGGCCACCTGAGCGAACGCACCTTCGGGACGTTGTCGGAGGGGGAGCGCAAGCGGGTGCAGATCGCGCGGGCGCTGATGACCGACCCCGAACTGATGCTGCTGGACGAGCCGGCCGCGGGGCTGGACCTCACGGGTCGCGAACAGCTGGTCCGGTCGCTGAGCGCGATCGCGGCCGCGGAGGGTTCGCCGGCGATGGTGCTGGTCACCCACCACGTCGAGGAGATCCCGCCCGGCTTCACTCACGCGATGCTGCTGAAACAGGGCCGCGTGGTCGCTGCCGGGCCGATCGAGCAGGCGCTGACGGCCGAGACCCTGAGTGACACCTTCGACCTGGCGCTGAGCCTGGATCACCACGACGGCCGGTACTTCGCCCGCGCTCTCTGAGTCCCGCGGCCGGTTCCGCGCGTCACACTGGTGCCTGGACCTGCCTGAGGTCCCTTCCGCGGATAGAGTTGTCAGATGATGGATTGGTTGCGCGAGAACATCTGGGCCGCTTGGGCGGGAATCGCTGTCGTGCTCGGTCTGGCGGAGCTCGCCTCACTGGACTTCACCTTGCTGATGCTGGCCGCCGGAGCTCTGACCGCGGCCGGCGTCGGGGCCTTCTTCCCGCACCTGCTCTGGTTGCAGATCGTCGTCGGCCTGGTCACCACCGCGGCGATGCTGGCCGCGATCCGCCCGCTGCTGGTCCGCAAGATCCACCACGGGGTCGAGCTGAAGACCGGCTCCGCCCACGTGATCGGCCGCAGCGGCGTCGTCGTCAAGGCGATCCATCCCGACGGCGGCGGCTCGATCAAGCTCAACGGCGAACTGTGGACCGCCCGGCCCTACGACGAGGTCTCCACCATCGAGCCCGGCACCCGCGTCGAGGTGATGTCGATCGACGGCGCCACCGCGGTGGTCTATCCGATCGGCCACCCGATCGACCACACCATGCCCGAGCTGCCGAAGGACTCCGAACCGCCCCGCTGATCGTGGTCAGCGCTCGACGTAGTCGCCGGGCAGCGGCGGCCGGACGTCGTCGATGGCCGCGTTCGGCTCGAACAGCGCAAGATCGGCAAGAGGGGCGGCACCCGGCAGTTCGGACGGGGGAAGTGGGATGGGCGAAGTACTGTCGGCAGTACGGCGTCGTGCCGTTGACGAGGTTCCTGGATCGTGAGGGAACCGTTGCCCACTGTGGCCCGTCGATAGGAAAGACTGTCCGTCCTGAGGTTCTGTCGAGTGGGAGGGTCATGTGACCGCGTTCCTTGTTGTGTTGGCATTGGTCGCCTTGCTGGTGGTCGTCACATTGATCAAGTCAGTCCGGGTCGTGCAGCAGCAGACCGTCGGCATCGTGGAGCGGTTCGGGAAGTTCAAGGTGGGGCTGCAGCCCGGCCTGAACCTGCTGACCCCGTTCGTGGACAAGGTCCGCTACACGATCGACATGCGTGAGCAGGTGGTCGCGTTCCCGCCGCAGGGCGTCATCACCGAGGACAACCTGATGGTGTCGATCGACTCCGTCATCTACTTCCAGGTCAACGACCCGGTCCGGGCGACCTACGAGATCTCGAACTACATCCAGGCGATCGAGCAGCTCACCATGACCACCCTGCGCAACATCATCGGTGGGATGGACCTCGAGCAGACGCTGACCAGCCGCGAGGAGATCAACGAGAAGCTCCGGTACGTGCTGGACGAGGCGACCGGCAAGTGGGGGATCCGGGTCAACCGGGTCGAGCTGCGCTCGATCGACCCGCCGCCGTCGATCCAGGACTCGATGGAGAAGCAGATGCGCGCGGACCGCGACAAGCGCGCGGCGATCCTGACCGCCGAAGGTATGCGCCAGTCGGCCGTGCTGTCGGCCGAGGGCCAGAAGCAGTCCGCGATCCTCACCGCGCAAGGTGACCGGGAGTCCCGCATCCTGCGGGCCCAGGCCGAGCGGGAGGCCCGCATCCTGAAGGCGCAGGGTGAGGCGCAGGCCATCACCACCGTCTTCAACGCGATCCACGCCGGCAAGCCCGACCAGGGTCTGCTCGCCTACCAGTACCTGCAGATGCTGCCGTCGCTGGCCCAGGGCGACTCGAACAAGCTCTGGATCATCCCGAGCGAGATCGGCAAGGCGATGGAAGGCCTCGGCAGCGCCGTCGGCCAGATCGCCGGCATCACCCAGAAGGCCGAGGGCCCGTTCCCGCAGCCTGAGCTGGGTGACTCCGCCGCCGTCCAGGTCGACAGCGGGATGGGCACGGCGGCGACGCCGGATGCCGCCGTCGCCGAGGCCGACAACGCGGTACAGGAAGCCATCGCTGCCGCCGAGAAGGCAGCAGTCGGCAACCGCGCCGCCCAGCAGGCGGCACCCCAGGCGGTCACCTCGGCTCCCGAGCAGACCTCCCCGGTGCAGGACGGCCCTCCGCAGGAGCGCTGACCACCAGTACGACGTAGTGCGCACGGCCCGGCTGCTTCAGCCGGGCCGTGTGACGTTTCCCGCTCGGGGGGCGGACGACTGCGCGTCTGCCGCGCGCGGTGCGTAGAGTCTTGCGACGATGACATGGTTCGAGGCGCTGTTCGTCCTGGTGGCGGGCCTGGGCGCGGGCACGATCAACGCGGTGGTGGGCTCCGGCACCTTGCTGACCTTCCCCGCGTTGCTGGCCGTCGGCCTGCCGCCGATCCTGGCCAACGTCTCCAACAACATCGGCCTCGCTCCCGGTACGGCGGCCGGCGCGATCGGCTACCGGCGAGAGCTCGAGGGCCAGCGCGGCCGGATGCTGCGGCTGATCCCAGCCTCCCTGCTCGGCGGAATCGTCGGTGCCGTACTGCTGCTCAAGCTCCCCGGCTCGGCCTTCAAAGCCGTCGTTCCTGGCCTGATCCTGCTCGGTTGTGTGCTGGTGGCGCTGCAACCGTGGCTCTCCAAGCGCATCGGCGCCCCCGAACACACCCACCGCGGCGCCTGGTGGGTGATCCCGGCCGTTTTCGCCACCGGCATCTACGGTGGCTACTTCGGTGCCGCCCAGGGCGTGCTGCTGATGGCCGTCCTCGGGATCGGCATGGACGCCGACCTGCAACGCATGAACGGTCTGAAGAACGTGCTCGCCACCGTCGTCAACTCGGTGGCCGCGGTGCTGTTCATCATCGTCGCGGACGTCGACTGGCTGGCGGCGGGACTGATCGCGGTCGGCTCGACGATCGGCGGCTTCGTCGGCGCCCGCTACGGCCGCAAGCTGCCGCCGACCGGGCTGCGGGTGCTGATCGTGGTGATCGGTGCGGTCGCCGTGGTCACGATGGTCTTCTGAGCTCCAGCCCGGCCAGCAACAGGTCGAGTCCGTAGTCGAACTGCTCGTCGCCACCCGTCGTCCGGGCCAGCTCCGGCGCGAGCTCGACGACGGTCGGGAACTGTGCCGACGGCAACGACTCCATCGTCGTCCGCAGCCGGCGCCACGCGTCCGGATCACGGCGCTCGGCCGCCATCTGGATCTCCCAGGACGTCGAGCCCAGCACGTAGGTGAACAAGGTGGTGTGGGTCCGGGCCGCCGTCTCGGCATCGAACCCGGCGGCCCGCAGTACGCCGAGCAGGCCTTCGGCCACCCGCGCGGTCTCGTGTCCGCTCAGCGGCCGGCTCGCGAGTAGTTGCGCAAGGCAAGGATGCTGCAGCATCAGCGCCCGCAGCCCACGGCAGACGGCGCGCACCTGGTCGGGCCACGCCACCTCCCGCGGTACGCCGGGGGCCAGCGCCATCAGGTGGTCGCGGACCGCGTCGTACAGATCGTCCTTGTTGCGGAAATAGGTATAGAGCGCCATCGGGCCGACACCCAGCTCGCCGGCCAGGCCGCGCAGGCTGAAGCCGTCCGTGCCCTTGGCCTCCATCAGGTCGAGCGCGGTCTGCACGATCAACGCGGAGCTGAGGGTGTTCCGCGGTGTCCGGGGTCTGGTGTCCGGCATCTCATCCACCTCCATAACGTACAGTGTATAGTACGGTGTAAGGAACCAACGAAGAAGGAGCGCGGACAAAGTGCGAGCCGTACAGATCAGCGAATTCGGTGGACCCGAGGTCCTCCAGGTGGTGGAGATCGACGAGCCGGTGGCCGGTGACGGGCAGGTGCTGATCACCGTCGATCGGGCCGGGGTCAACTACGCCGACACCCATCAGGTGGAGAACAGCTATCTGTCCAAGGCGAAGCTGCCGCTGATTCCGGGGGGCGAGGTCGTCGGCCACACCGCGGACGGGCGCCGCGTCGTCGCGCTGGTCGGAACCGGCGGCTATGCGGAGAAGGCGGTCGGCTACGCGCAGGCCGCGTTCGACGTACCCGAGGGGGTCAGTGACGCCGATGCGCTGGCGCTGATCGTCCAGGGCACGAGCGCTTGGCACCTCCTGAAGACCTCGACCCGCCTGCAGCCGGGGGAGTCGGTCCTGATCCACGCCGGTGCGGGTGGCGTCGGCTCGCTCGCGATCCAGCTCGCCAAACTGTGGGGTGCCGGCCGCGTGATCGCGACCGCCTCCACCGAGGAGAAGCGGCGGCAGATCCTCGACCTCGGCGCGGACGCCGCGATCGACGGCGATCCCGAGGGCCTGAAGGACCGGATCATCGAGGCGAACGACGGCAAGCCGGTCGACATCGTGCTCGAGATGGTCGGCGGCAGGACGCTGGACGAGTCGTTCGACGCGCTGGCCACCTTCGGCCGGCTGGCCACCTTCGGTGCCGCCTCGCGTCAGCAGGCCGAGCCGATCGCGCCGGGCCGGTTGATGAAGGGCTCGAAGACCATCGCCGGCTTCTGGCTGGCCGACTGCTTCAAGACCCCCGCGATGCTGGCCGACCCGCTGGCCGAGCTGTTCGCGCTGGTCCAGGACGGCAAGCTGCGCTCCATCCTCGGTGGCGACTACGCCCTGTCCGACATCGCCACCGCCCATGAGGACATGCGCGCTCGCCGTACCGTCGGCAAGCTCGTGCTCGACCCCACTCGCTGAACCGAACCACCACTTCCAGGAGACAGAGATGACCATCGCAGTCGAGAAGGTTCTGTACACCGCTCGCGCCACCGCCGAAGGCGCGCGGCAGGGCCACACCGCCAGTGACGACGGCAAGCTGGACGTCACCCTCGCCCCGCCGAAGGAGATGGGCGGCAGTGGCGAGGGCACGAACCCCGAGCAGCTGTTCGCGGCCGGTTACGCGTCCTGCTTCCACAGCGCGCTGAAGTCGGTGGCCCGGGTCACCAAGCAGGACACCGCCGACTCGACGGTGACCGCTGCCGTCGGCATCGGCCCGATCAACGGCGGCGCCGGCTACGGCCTCGAGGTCGAGTTGGTCGTCAGCCTGCCGAAGCTCGACCGCGAGGCGGCCGAGCAGCTCGTCGCCAAGGCGCACCAGGTCTGCCCGTACTCCAACGCGACCCGCGGCAACATCAAGGTCGACCTGTCGGTCGCCTGATCAGCAGCACCTGCCCGGTGCCGCTCAGGTCATCCGTTCGAGGGCTTCCGCGAGCAGATCCTGAGTGGCGCCGACCGGCGCCGCCGCGATCGTCAGGGCCTCCATGATCGCAGCGTACTCGTCGAGGTCCTCGAGCTTGTCCAGGTACAGCGCGCTGGCCGCGTGCTCGATGTAGACGACGTCCGGCAGGTCTCCCTCAGGGAACCGCAGGATGCTGAAGGCGCCACCCGCCCCCGGATAGCCCACACTGCTGAACGGCATGATCTGCAGCGTCACGTTGGGCTGTTGCGCCGCCTTGACCAGGTGTTCGATCTGCTCGCGCATCGTCGCCCGGCCACCGACCGGACGATGCAGCGCGGCCTCGTCGAGCACCACCCAGAGCCGGGCCGGATCCGGCCGGGTGAGGATCTGCTGCCGGGTCACCCGGAGCGACACCCGCTGGTCGATCTCCTCGGCCGGCAGATAGGCCTTGCCCAGCTGGACGACGGCGCGGGCGTAGTCCTCGGTCTGCAGCAGGCCGGGCACGAAGAGCACTTCGTAGGTGCGGATCAGCTTGGCCGCGACCTCGAGCCCGACGTAGTTGCCGAACCAGCTCGGCATCACGTCGCCGTACCGCGACCACCAGCCGGGGTTGTTCGCCGCCCGGGCCAGCTCCATCAGCCGCTCGCGTTCCTGCGGGTCCTTCATCGCGTACAGGTCGAGCAGGTCGTTCACGTCGCGTTCCTTGAACCCGACCCGGCCGAGCTCCATCCGGCTGACCTTCGACTCCGAGGCACGGATCTGCCAGCCGGCGTCGGCGCGGCTGATCCCCGCCGCCTCCCGCATCCGCCGCAGATGTCCACCGAGCATGATGCGCAGCGCGGTCGGCCCACCCTCACCACCGGCCACCGTCACCCGAGCATGTTAGCGGCAGTTCAGCCGGGCGTGCCCAGTTCGAGCGTCGTGGCGGACGGCAGCTTGGCGAGCTCGGCGCCGTCGATCAGCAGCTTGGAGCCGCGGATGCCGCTCCCGATCACGACCAGCCCTGCCTGAGCCACCGCGTCGTCCACCAGCACAGGCCAGGCCGCGGGCAGCCCGATCGGCGTGATGCCGCCGTACTCCATCCCGGTCGAACCGACGGCGTCGTCCTGCGCCGCGAAGGAGATCTTCCGGGCACCCAGGTGCTTGCGGACGACGCCGTTCACGTCGGCCCGGTGGGTGGCGAGCACCATCACCGCGGCGTACGTCGACTCGCCGGCCCGCTTGCCGTGGACGATCACGCAGTTCGCCGACGCGGCCATCGGCACGTCGTACTCCGCGCAGAACGCGGCCGTGTCCGCCAGCTCCGGATCGATCGCGACAGCCCAGGCCGGCACCTCGCCGAGCGCGGCGCGCACCGGCTCGGCCAGCAGCTCGGGCACCTCGTCGGCCGGCTTCCACTCGAGCCTGCCCAGCACCGGCGCGGTCACTTGGGCTCGTCCACCAGGTCGGCGTACTCGGGGTGCTTCTCGATGAACTGCTGGTAGTAGGGGCAGGCGGGACGAACCCGCAGCCCGGCGGCGCGGGCGTCGTCGAGCGACTTGGCCGCGATCCTCCCGGCCACTCCCTGCCCCCGGAACTCCGGCAGCGTCTCGGCGTGCCGGAAGGCGATCACCTCGCCGGAACGCTGGTAGTCGACGAAGCCCATCAGGTTGCCGGTGGCATCGCGAGCCTCGTACCGGTCGGCGTCCGCGGCGTCCGTGATCGCGATCTCGTTCTCCATGCCGACCACTGTATCCAGCCGCTGAACGGCCCGGAGCGACGGCCGTTTTCATTCGGTAGCCGCCGGGGTACCCGGGGCTGCGGACCAACTCGAGCCGGTCGGGAGGAGCGCGAATGAGCAGCGAGCACGCGTTGGACGAGGGCAAGGCGATACCGAGCCTGGTACCGGCCCGGATGGACCGATTGCCGTGGACGCGGTTCCACTGGATGATCGTCGTCGGGCTCGGCGTCTCCTGGATCCTCGACGGCTTGGAGATCCAGCTCGTCTCCCTGGTCGGCAACACCCTGAAGGAAGGCGCGACGCTCGGTCTGAGCACCCAGCAGATCGGCCTGCTCGCCTCCATCTACCTGGCCGGTGAAGTGGTCGGAGCGCTGTTCTTCGGGCGGATGACCGACCGGTTCGGCCGCAAGAACCTGTTCATCATCACGCTGGTCGTCTATCTGGCCGCGTCCGGCGCGGCCGGGCTGACCTGGGACTTCTGGTCACTGGCGCTGTGCCGGTTCGTGGCCGGGATGGGAATCGGCGGCGAGTACGCCGCGATCAACTCCGCGATCGACGAGCTGATCCCGTCGAAGTACCGTGGCCGGGTCGACATCGGCGTGAACGGGACCTACTGGGGCGGTGCCCTGATCGGTTCGGCGGTCGGGCTGGTCTTCCTCGACCAGGACCTGGTGCCGATCGAGTGGGGCTGGCGGCTGTGCTTCCTGGTCGGGCCGGTGATGGGCCTGGTGATCATCTACCTGCGCCGGCACATCCCCGAGAGCCCGCGCTGGCTGATGACGCACGGCCGGGTCGAGGAGGCCGAGCGGACCGTCGACGAGATCGAGCGCAAGGTGCGCGAGCAGGGCGGCGAGCTGCGCGAGGTGACCGACGACGAGGCGATCAACGTCGTCGACTACCCGCCGGTGACGTATCGCGAGATCGCCCGGGTGATGCTGCGCGACTACCGGAGCCGGTCGTTCCTCGGCTTCTCGATGATGGTCACCCAGGCCTTTCTCTACAACGCGATCTTCTTCACCTACGCCCTGGTGCTGAAGTCGTACTACGGCCTGGACGACTCCGGTATCGCCCTGTATTTCTTCCCGTTCGCGATCGGCAACCTGGCCGGGCCGCTGCTGCTCGGGCACTTCTTCGACACCATCGGCCGGCGCAAGATGATCCTCGGCACCTACGCCACCTCGGCCGTGGTGCTGTTCGTCACCGCGCTGCTGTTCAACGCCGGCGCGCTGAGCGCGTTCGGCCTGACCGCGTTGTGGTGCGTGGTCTTCTTCTTCGCCTCGGCGGGCGCGTCGTCGGCGTACCTGACCGTGAGCGAGATCTTCCCGATCGAGCTGCGTGGTCAGGCGATCTCGTTCTTCTTCGCGATCTCGCAGCTGACCGGTGGTGTGGTCGCGCCGTTCCTGTTCACCTCGCTGATCGGCGAAGGGGAGAACCCGGCGCGCGGTCCGCTGGCCGTGGGCTACGTCCTCGGTGCCGTGGTGATGCTGATCGGTGGTCTGATCGCCTGGTTCTTCGGCGTCGATGCCGAAGGTCAGTCGCTGGAGAACGTGGCGAAGCCGCTGTCGGCCCGGGAGCGCGCTTCGGCGACCCGCTTCCAGGGGACCGCGCCGCGGCTGCCGAGCACCGATGCGCAAGGGCGCCGGATCACTCCGGTTCTGCCGGAGCCGGAGCAGCCTCGTCCGGAGGACCCGGAGCCGCCGCCTGGCAGGGAGGACCGCTGACCTTCACTAGGATCACCTCGTGGGTTCTCTCCTGGTGGCCGGTACGACGTCCGACGCGGGCAAGACGACTGTCGTGACCGGGCTGTGCCGCTGGCTCGCGCGGCAGGGGATCCGGGTCGCGCCGTACAAGGCGCAGAACATGTCGAACAACTCGATGGTCTGCGCCGACGGGGCCGAGATCGGTCGCGCCCAGTGGATCCAGGCGGTCGCGGCCGGCGCCGAACCGGAGGCCGCGATGAACCCGGTGCTGCTCAAGCCCGGCAGCGACCGCCGGAGCCACGTCGTGCTGATGGGGGAGCCGTGGGGTGAGCTCACCGCCCGCGGGTTCCTGACCGAACGCGCCGAGCTGGCCAAGGCGGC